>NZ_JBSFDG010000008.1:0-38933 GCF_053593775.1 Streptomyces sp. NPDC002092 | reverse complement strand
CGTCGGTCTGAACCCCGAGCACTACAACCGCTTCCCGCACGAGTTCTCCGGCGGCCAGCGTCAGCGCATCGGCGTGGCGCGGGCGTTGGGGCGGCAGCCCCCAGACCCCGGCACAAACCCGCGGCGCGCCTACTCACCGAACGGTTCGAACCCGCCGTACTCCCGAAGGGCCTCGTCCCGCTCCGCGTCCCGGTCCCGGCGCCGCTGTGCCGCAGGCCTAGGCGCCTCGAACCGGTGGTCCTCACCACGACGGCCCAGCATCTCCGCCCCGGCCATCACCGACGGCTCCCAGTCGAAGACCACGGCGTTCTCCTCGGGTCCGATGGCGACGCCGTCGCCCGAGCGGGCCCCCGCCTTCATCAACTCCTCTTCCACACCGAGGCGGTTGAGGCGGTCCGCGAGATACCCGACGGCCTCGTCGTTGTTGAAGTCGGTCTGCCGCACCCAGCGTTCGGGCTTCTCGCCCCGCACCCGGAACAGCCCGTCGTCCTCGCGTGTCACCGTGAAGCCGGCGTCGTCGACGGCCTTGGGCCGGATGACGATCCGCGTCGCCTCCTCCTTCGGCTTCGCGGCGCGCGCCTTCGCCACCAGGTCGGCCAGCGCGAACGACAGTTCCTTCAGGCCGAGATGGGCCACGGCCGACACCTCGAAGACCCGGTATCCGCGCGCCTCCAGATCCGGCCGCACCATCTCGGCGAGGTCCTTGCCGTCCGGTACGTCGATCTTGTTCAGTACGACGATCCGCGGCCGCCGGTCGAGCCCGCCGTACTGCTTCAGCTCCTCCTCGATGACATCGAGGTCGGAGACGGGGTCCCGCTCGGACTCCAGCGTCGCCGTGTCCAGCACATGCACCAGCACACTGCACCGCTCGACGTGCCGCAGGAACTCCAGCCCCAGCCCCTTGCCCTGGCTGGCACCGGGGATCAGCCCCGGCACGTCCGCGATGGTGTACACGGTCGAACCGGCCGTCACAACACCCAGGTTGGGGACGAGGGTGGTGAACGGGTAGTCGGCGATCTTCGGCTTGGCGGCCGACAGCACCGAGATCAGCGAGGACTTGCCGGCGCTCGGGTAGCCCACCAGCGCCACGTCCGCGACCGTCTTCAGCTCCAGGACGATGTCCTGCAGTTCACCGGGGACACCGAGCAGCGCGAACCCGGGTGCCTTGCGCCGCGCCGAGGCGAGCGCCGCGTTGCCGAGCCCGCCGCGGCCGCCCTGCGCGGCGACGTACGAGGTGCCGTGTCCGACCAGGTCGGCGAGCACATTGCCCGCCTTGTCGAGGACGACGGTGCCGTCCGGCACGGGCAGTACGAGGTCCTGGCCGTCCTTGCCCGAGCGGTTGCCGCCCTCGCCGGGCTTGCCGTTGGTGGCCTTGCGGTGCGGCGAGTGGTGGTAGTCGAGAAGAGTCGTCACGGACTGGTCGACGGTGAGGATGACGTCACCGCCGCGCCCGCCGTTGCCGCCGTCGGGTCCGCCGAGCGGCTTGAACTTCTCACGGTGGACGGAGGCACAGCCGTGACCTCCGTTACCCGCGGCGACATGCAGTTCGACGCGGTCCACGAAGGTGGTCATGGTGGGTGCCTCCAGTTACGTACGGGTGTTACTCATGTCAACACGCGAAAGGCGGACCCGCCTTCCCACAGGGGAAGTGAGGTCCGCCTCGCGAAGCGTTCGGGCTTCAGCCCTGAGTCAGGAACCGACTCAGGCGACCGGAACGATGTTCACGACCTTGCGGCCACGGTGGGTACCGAACTCCACCGCACCGGGCTGCAGCGCGAACAGCGTGTCGTCGCCGCCACGGCCGACGCCGGAGCCCGGGTGGAAGTGGGTGCCGCGCTGGCGGACCAGGATCTCACCCGCGTTGACGACCTGACCACCGAAGCGCTTCACGCCGAGGCGCTGAGCGTTGGAGTCACGACCGTTACGGGTGGACGATGCGCCCTTCTTGTGTGCCATCTCTCCTCAGTCCCTTACTTCGCAGCCGCGGGGATCTCAGTGACCTTGATCGCCGTGTACTGCTGGCGGTGGCCCTGACGACGGCGGTAGCCGGTCTTGTTCTTGTAGCGAAGGATGTCGATCTTGACGCCCTTGTGGTGGTCCACGACCTCGGCCTGGACCTTGATGCCGGCCAGGACCCACGGGTCGCTGGTCACAGCGTCGCCGTCGACAACGAGCAGGGTCGAGAGCTCGACCGTGTCGCCAACCTTGGCAGTGGAAATCTTGTCAACCTCAACGATGTCGCCGACAGCAACCTTGTGCTGGCGACCACCGCTGCGCACGATGGCGTACACGCGGATCTCACTCTCTCGCTCGGGAACGGCACCCCCGCAGTCCAGCCACCCGGCACGGGCAGCCTCTCCGGAGCACCCAGTGCCCTGGAGGAATGAGGTTTACGGGGATGTGGCGCGTCCTGTAGCTGTGGACACGCCGACGGTCAAGATTACGGGGCCGTGGCCGGAGGGGTCAAACCGGGCCGGGCCCCGCACGCGTGCGGCCGGTCACAGGGACCGGCCGCACAGCGCACTGCTCAGCTCTCGTCGGCGGCGGCCGAGACCGAGGTCTTCTTCGCCGTCGACTTGGCCGCGGCCGTCTTGGCGGTCGCCGCCTTCTTGGCCGTCACCTTCTTCGCCGCCGTCTTCTTGGCCGCGGTCTTCTTGGTGGCGGCCTTCTTCGCGGTGGCCTTCTTGGCCGTCTTGCGAGCGGCCGTCTTCTTGGCCGGAGCCGCCTCCTCGGCACTCTCCTCCGCGGCGGCCGGCTCCTCCGCACCCGACGGCACGACCACGACGGCCGTCTCCTCGGACGCGGTCGGCGCGGCCTCCTTGCGCACCGCACGGCGCCGCGGGCGGGCCGGAGCGGCGCTCTCGGCAGGCGCCTCGGCCGCCGTCTCCGCCTCCGCCGCCGCCGGAGCCTCGGCCACGGGGGCCGTCTCGGCGACCGTCACCACGGCGGCCTCGGCGCCCGCGGGCGACCCGGCCGGCGCGGACACCTTGCGGGTCGCACGACGGCGCGTACGCCCCTTGGGCGCCGCCTCGTCCGTGGCCGGGACCTCGGCCGGAACCACGGCGTCCTCCACGGCGGCGGGCTCGGCCAGCGCCTCGGCGGCGGGCTCCGGCTGCACCGGACGCTCCGTCTCCGCCTCGACCGTCACGTCCTGAGCGGTCGGCGCCTCGGCCTCCTCGTACCGCGGTGCCTCACGCCGGGGCGCACCCGCCGGAGCGGACGCCCGACGGCTCGCGCGGCGCCGCGAACGGCCACGGCCGACCGCGGCCTCCGCCTCGGCGACGCTGCTGTACAGCTCCTCGTCCGGCGCGAAGGCCGGCTCGGACAGCGCGACCGGTGCCGCGACCTCGGCAGCGACCTCGTCCTCGGTCTCCTCGACGGCCTCCGGGGCCTCGACGGCCGCCACGGCCTCGTGCTCGTGCACCTGCCCGTCGCCGCCACGCCCGCGCTTCTTGCGCTTGCCGCCGCCACCGGGGGAGGTCGGCTGCTCCATGTGCACGATGACACCGCGGCCGTTGCAGTGGACGCAGGTCTCGGAGAAGGACTCGAGCAGGCCCTGGCCCACGCGCTTGCGGGTCATCTGGACCAGGCCCAGCGAGGTGACCTCGGCGACCTGGTGCTTCGTGCGGTCGCGGCCCAGGCACTCCAGCAGGCGCCGCAGCACCAGGTCCCGGTTGGACTCCAGCACCATGTCGATGAAGTCGATGACGATGATGCCGCCGAGGTCGCGCAGCCGCAGCTGGCGCACGATCTCCTCGGCCGCCTCCAGGTTGTTCCTAGTGACCGTCTCCTCGAGGTTGCCGCCCTGACCGGTGAACTTGCCGGTGTTGACGTCGACGACGACCATCGCCTCGGTCCGGTCGATCACCAGCGAACCGCCGCTGGGCAGCCAGACCTTGCGGTCCAGGGCCTTGGCGAGCTGCTCGTCGATCCGGTAGGTGGCGAAGACGTCGACCTCACTGGTCCACTTCGACAGCCGGTCGGCGAGGTCCGGGGCGACGTGCGAGACGTAGCCGTGGATGGTCTCCCACGCGTCGTCGCCGCTGACGACGACCTTGGTGAAGTCCTCGTTGAAGATGTCGCGGACGACGCGGACGGTCATGTCCGGCTCGCCGTACAGCAGCGTCGGGGCGTTGCCGTTCTTCGACTTCTTCTGGATGTCCTCCCACTGCGCCTGGAGCCGCTCGACGTCCCTGCGCAGCTCGTCCTCCGAAGCGCCCTCGGCGGCCGTACGGACGATGACGCCCGCGTCCTCGGGGACGATCTTCTTGAGGATGGTCTTCAGCCGGGCCCGCTCGGTGTCGGGCAGCTTGCGGCTGATGCCGGTCATCGAGCCCTCGGGGACGTACACGAGGTAGCGGCCCGGGAGGGAGACCTGGCTGGTCAGACGCGCACCCTTGTGTCCGATGGGGTCCTTGGTGACCTGCACGAGCACGGACTGGCCGGACTTCAGGGCGGACTCGATGCGGCGCGGCCCGTTGGCCATGCCGAGCGCCTCGAAGTTGACCTCGCCGGCGTACAGGACGGCGTTGCGTCCCTTGCCGACGTCGATGAAGGCGGCCTCCATCGAGGGCAGCACGTTCTGGACCTTGCCCAGGTAGACGTTGCCGACGTACGAGGTCGACTGTTCCTTGTTGACGTAGTGCTCGACGAGCACACCGTCCTCCAGGACGCCGATCTGCGTGCGCTCACCGCTCTGCCGGACGACCATCACGCGCTCGACGGCCTCACGGCGGGCCAGGAACTCGGCCTCGGTGATGATCGGGACGCGACGGCGGCCCTGCTCACGGCCTTCGCGACGGCGCTGCTTCTTGGCCTCGAGACGCGTGGAGCCCTTGATGGACTGCACCTCGTCGGACGGCTCGGCGCCCTTTTCCCGCGGGGGACGGGGCTCGCGGACCTTGACGACGGTGCGCTCGGGGTCGCCCTCGCCGGGCTCGGTGTCCACCGAGGTGTCACCGGCACGACGGCGACGGCGACGGCGCCGACGGCTGCTGGCGCTGGAGCCGCCGCTCTCGCCCGCCTCGTCCTCCTCGTCGTCCTCGACCTGCTCGGCGGTGTCCGCAGCGTCCTGATCAGCCCGCCCGTCCTGTACGGCGGCAAGCTCGTCGGACTCCTCCGACTCGTCGTCACCCGCGGACTCGGCGGACTCGCCACGCCGGCGGCGACGGCCGCCACGGCGACGGCGACGGCGCGAACCGGTGTCCTCGGACTCGTCGCCCTCGGCGCCGTCCTCGACGGACTCCTCGGCCTCCTCCGCCTCGTCCTCCACGGCGGTCTCGACGGCCTGCGGCTCGGCCTCCTCGCCGAACGCGGCACCGCGGCGACGGCGCCGGCGCCGCGCCCCGGCCTGCTCCTCGGGGAGTTCCTCCGGCTCGGCGGTCTCGGCCTCGGCGGCCGCTTCGGCGGCGGCCCGCTGCGGCGTCTGGAACTGCGGCTCGGTGAACACGGGCGCCTGGAACACGGCGACGGCGGGACGGGCCGGCCGTCGCGGACCCTCGTCCTCGACGCTCTCGGCGGCACCGGCGGTCTGCGCGGGCTCGGCGAACCCGGTGGCGGCCTTGCGGGCGGTGCGGCGGCGGGTACGCCGCGGCGCGCCGTCCTCCTCGGCCTGCTCGGCGGCGGCCGGAACGGCGACGGGCTCTTCGGCAGCGGGCGCCTCTTCGACGCCGGCGGTCTCCTCGACCGGCGTCGACACACGGCGCGTGGCACGACGACGCGTACGGCGCGGGGCGGCGTCCTCGGCCGGCGCGACGGCCTCGGCGGCGGGCGCCTCGGCCACAGCGGGCACCTCGGTGTCCTCGGCAGCGGTCGCCTCGACGCTCACGGGTGCCTCGCCGGGCGCCGACACACGGCGCGTGGCACGGCGGCGGGTCCGGCGCGGCGCGGCGTCCTCGTCGGACTCGGCGGCGGCTTCGGCAGCGGCCGGCTCCTCGACCGGAGCGGCAGCGGGCACCACGGTCTCGGCGGCCTCGGCGGCAGCGGGCGCTCCGGCAGGAGCGGACACCCGGCGGGTCGCACGACGACGCGTACGCGCGGCGGGCGCAGGCTCCTCGACGACCGAAGGCGCCTCGGCGACCTCTTCGGTCTCCTCGACCCCGGCGACCTCTTCGGTCTCGTCGGGCTTCTGCTCGCTGTCGCTGTCGGCCGGTATGGCCGGCGCGACGATCTCCTCCGGGATCTCGGAGGCGGCCCCGGCGGGGGGACCCGCCGGGCGCGAGGCGGCACGGCGCCGACGACGCGGCGGCAAGGTGTCGCTGGGGGTGTTCAGTTCGGAACCCTCGGTGGGTTCGGTCGGTTCGAGCATGCGGGCATTTCTCCCGTCAGGCTCCCGGGCGCCGCGCCCGGTCCGGCGTTGATCGCCGGTGACGTCCGCGGCTCGCGCGATGCGCGGTGCCGCCGTCCGGGGCGCGGGCGCCGCACGGGAGCTCTCTGTGTCCTGTCTCGCCGGTTCCGTACACCGAATGCGTACGGCCTGGCGAAAGTCTTCTGTGTCGGTGCGCTGCCCGACCCAGGTGGCTCCCGAGTACGAGGGCGGCGCTTCGACGTCCGTCCTTCGCGGGACCTTCCTTACGCCGACGCCTTCGCGGCGGCAGCGGAATCGGCCACAGGGGCCGTCGCTGCCTCGCGGTCGGGCGCGAGCGGGTCGGTCACCGTGCCGGTCTCTTCATCGAACAGCCCCTGCGCCAGCCTGGTCACCGCTGCGGGGACCGGCGGCGCCAGGTCGGCCACGGCGCGGAGACCGGACAGGACGTCGTCGGGTCGTACGGCAGGCGTCACGTGCCGAACAACCAGCCGCAGTATCGCACAGGGCTGGTCGGTCGGCCTATCAGCCGGATCACTGTGCGTTTCAAGATGTACGACCGCGGGGCGTGCGTCGAAAGTCCGCACGCCGTTCTTGGTCATGCGCTGGACCTCGACGGCCTCGGCGGTGTTGAAGGCCTGGGCGGCCCGCTCCGCCTCGGCCGGGTCCACGCCGTCCAGCCGCAGCTCCCACACGGAAGCCGTGAGCCGGTCGGCGAGGCCGGAGGTCCGGGCCTCGACCGCGTCGACGACGTCGAGCCCGGCGGGCAGCGACTCGTCGAGCAGCAGCCTCAGCTTCTCCGGGTCCCGCGCCTCGGTGAGGGCGATCTCCAGATACTCCGCCTCACTGCCCGTGCCGGTGGGTGCGGCATTGGCGTACGACACCTTCGGATGCGGCGTGAACCCCGCCGAGTACGCCATGGGCACCTCGGCGCGGCGCAGCGCACGCTCGAAGGCGCGCTGGAAGTCACGGTGGCTGGTGAACCGGAGGCGGCCGCGCTTGGTGTAGCGCAGTCGGATGCGCTGCACCGCGGGTGCGGGCGGCGGGCCTTCGGGCTGTCGCTTGCCCAGTGTCGTTCAGTCCTTCGTGAGAGCGGTCGTACTGCTACCAAGAGTACGTGTCTCGCGGGCCGTAGGTTCCCGCCGGGCCACTGCCTCCCTTCGCTCGGGCTCCCCGAAAAGCATCCGCCGGAAGTCGGCGCGCGCCTGCCGTGCGGACTCCCGGGCGGAGGCGAGCGCCAGCCGGGTGGCCCGCCCCACCCTGCGCGCCGCCTCGGCGACGGGCCGCAGCACGGCATCCCGTACGACATGTCCGACCGGCGTGAGCACGGTCCGGTAAGCCCAGCGCACGGGCTCCACGAAGATCCACCGGAAGAGGGTGGCGAGCGCCCGCCCCACGGCGAGCGAGATCCGCCCGGCCACCCGCCAGGCATGACCGATCGCCTGCCCCACCTCGCGCCCGACGACGGCCAGGAACCGCCCGACCGGCACCAGCACCCACCGCCACAGGGCGAGCGCTGGCAGCACGAACAGCACCCGGCCCACCCAGTACAGCCCGACCCCGACGCCGGTGGTGACCACGCCCGCGAGCCAGGCGACCGCCCGGCCGACCGGCGCGAGCACGCGCGCGTACACCCACACCGCGGGAACGACGGCGAGATACCGCACCAGCCACGCGACACCGGCGAACACACCGGTCCCGAGCAGGGCGAGCACCGCCCCGATCCCTCTGAGCACCCACGTCACGCCCTGCCCGACGGGCGTCAGCACGCGCGCGTACACCCACACCAGGGCCTGTCCGAGCGGGGTCAGCACATAGCGGTACAACCACTTCAGCGGCAGCACGAGAAGCACGTTCCCGAGCCACCCCAGCGCCTTGCCCAGGGGCACGACGACATACCGCCACAGCCCCAGGAGGGGCCACACGAACGCCGCGCGCGCCGCCCACAGCAGCGCGCGCCCCACCGGCCGGAACACGGTGTCGTTCAGGAACCGCCCGGTGACGACGAGCGCGTCCCACACCATCCGTACCGGCACGACCAGCACGAGCACGACGATCCGCACGGGAAGCCGGATCGCCACCACGAGGCACCCTTCGGGCGACTGCCGCGCGGGCTGCTGTTCGGGGTGTCCGGCGGGTGGCTTCTGCAGATCCATACCCACACAGACGCCGGGGCCGCCCGTCCGGATCCCTCGTCAGAACACCGATGAGTTCCGGAGCCCCGCGCGGTCTACCCCTGAACCAGCGAAAGTCACGCGCGAGCTCTGTGAGGGACCATGACCGACCAAGCCCTGCCACCCGTCGTCGACGCCGCAACGTGGGAGCGCAGGCTCGCCGCACTGCGGGCCCGGGAGAAGGCCGCGACACGGGAACTCGACGCCATCGCCGCCGAGCGTCGCCGGCTGCCGATGGTGGAGATGCCCGACTACACCCTCGACGGCGAGGACGGCCCCGTCCGGCTGGCGGACGTCTTCGACGGCCGGAGGCAACTGATCGTCTACAACCACATGTGGTCCGCCGGCCAGGAATGGCAGTGCCCGGGCTGCACCGGGTTCACCTCGCAGTACACCCGCCTGGAGTTCCTGGACAACTACGACGCGCGATTCGTCATCGTCACCCAGGGTCCGATCGAGGAGGCACTCGCCTACAAACGGCGCGTCGGCAACCGCATGACCTGGTACTCGACCGCCAACAGCCCCTTCGGGTCCGACGTCGGCGCACCGCCCGGCGGCGGATTCGCGGTCAACGTCTTCCTGCGCGACGGCGACACCGTCTACCGCACCTGGCACACCGACGGCCGTGGCACCGAGCAGATCGGTCACAGCTTCGCGCTGATCGATCTCCTCCCGTACGGCCGCCAGGAGGAATGGCAGGACTCACCCGAGGGCTGGCCCCAGTCCCCCACCTACAGCCGGTGGGCGACGTCCAAGGACATCGCCGCGCTCTACGGCCCGGGCTCCGGCGCCGGCTGAACCGTGGTGCCGGCCCAGGCCCGGACCGCCTCCGCATGCTCACGGATCAGAGACATACGGGCCTCCCATTCCACGCCGCTGCGATGGTCGGGGTGGGCGGTGATCTGGCCGCCGTGCTTGCGGTAGGCAAGGCCGGTCTCACCGATGAACCACCCGTCCGCCAGGGCGTCCAGACCGAGCAGCAGCCCGGTGTCGCCCGAGGCCGGCAGGGCCATCCAGCCGCCCAGCAGCGCGAGCAGGGAGCGCCTCACGCACAGGGTGGCCGGGTGGACCTGCGGCCGGCGGTGCTCGCTCCAGAAGCCGAACGCGCTTCCGCGGGGGAGCCGGCCGGGTCGCGGGTCGCTCGATTCGAACGAGACGGTGCTGCCGTCCTCGAGGAGATCGACGACCCGTGACGTGGTCCAGCCGACCGAGGCGTCCTCCTCCAGCACGGCGAGGTCCCGGGCGAGAGTGCCGGCGGTGAGCTGGTCGTCGGCGTCCAGCGTCTTCACATAGGCCCCGGTCGAGCGCGCGAACGCCATGGTCCGCGCCACATGAGGCCCACCGGCGCGGGAGGCCGAGATCCGGATCCGCGGATCGTCGGTCGGCAGATACGCCTGTGCGCGGACGTCGCTGCCGTCCTCCTGGACGCACCACTCCCAGGACCGTCCGCCGGGAAGATCCTGGCGGAGCAGAGAGGCGTAGGCGTCGGGAAGGAAACGGACAGCGCCGCCGTGCACCGGCGTGACGACGGAGACGACATTCAGTGCGGGCATGGGTGTTGACACTCCAGGTGATGTCCGCCGGACGATCTTCCTTCGGAGCCACCTTACGGACCGGGACGCACGCACCGGACAGCCGGATGGGGCCAGGTGGCTGGCCCATGAAGGCCCGATTGGCGTATCCCTCTGATTCACACACCAACACGCCAAAACCACGCTACCGTCGGCAACATGGGGAACCGATCGAGGACGCGTGCGGCAACTGATCGTCGCCGACGCCCAGTCACGGCCGAGTGGACGCAAACAGACTTGGCTCTTCTGGAGGAGCTGAAGAGGGCCGAGGCACTCTTGCCGGACGACGCTCCACGGGCGCTGCTGTCAGTGCGTCTGTCGGTCCTCACCGCCGACACGACCTCGCCGGTGCGACAGGAGCTTGATCTACGCGCGCTCGCCAGGGACCGGGGATGTCGAGTGGTGGGTGTTGCCAGCGACCTGAACGTGTCTGCGACCAAGATTCCTCCGTGGAAACGGAAGGAATTGGGTGACTGGCTGAGCAACCGAGTGCCGGAGTTCGACGACATTTTCTTCTGGAAGCTGGACCGCTTCGTGCGCCGACTGTCGGATCTCAACACCATGATCGACTGGTGTCTCGAGCACGGGAAGAACCTCGTGTCCAAGAACGACTCTATCGATCTGACCACCACGGCGGGCAAGATGCTGGTCACGGTTCTTGGTGGCATCGCCGAGATCGAAGCGGCCAACGCGAGCACCCGGGTCGCGAGTCTCTGGAATTACACGAAAACCCAGAGTAACTGGCTGGTGGGCAAACCTCCGTACGGTTACGAGACGGCAGAGGGCACTGACGGCAAGGTTGTTCTCGTCATCAATCAGAGCGCCTACAGGATCCTGCATTGGTGCCGCAGCGCCGCTGTGAGACAGCGACCCGCCTCGGCCAGACGCATGGTCAAAGTCCTCGTACGTTCCGGCGTGTGCGGTCAGGGCCTTACGGCCTCAACGCTGCTCCGCCGACTCCGCAACCCGGCGCTGATGGGCTACCGCGTGGAAGAGGACAAGAACGGCGGAGTGCGTCGCTCGCAGATCGTCCGCGACAAGGACGGCGCGCCGATTCGGGTCGCCGAGCCGGTCTTCACCGAAGACGAATTCAAGAGCCTTCAGGAAGCGCTCGAAGGGCGTGGGAAGAACCAGCCCACCCGCAGTCTCGGCGGCGCGACACGCCTCCTGGGCATCCTCATCTGCCAGAGCTGCGGCACCAACATGACCGTGCAGAAGACGACCGCCAAGGGCAAGGCGTACGCCTATCTCCGCTGCGGCGGCTGCAAGGCCGGAGGCCACGGCGCGCCCAACCCCAATGATGTGTACAGCAAGTTCGTCGAGGATGTCTTGAAAGTCCTCGGGGACGAACCCGTATTGACACGCAAATACCACCAGGGCACCGAAGCCCGTGGGGACCAGTGGGTGGCCGTGCACAACGGCATGACCTTCAGAGAGCGTTGGCAGGATGGCGGCCTGGAGGTCATGTCAGCAGATCTGTCCCAGGCCGGTGTGCAGTGCAAGATCGAGCGGATCAAGGAGAAGGGCGTCCGTGCACCGCATGTCCGCATGAAACTGATGATCCCGGAGGATGTACGGGAGCGACTGGTCCTCAAGCAGGACCCCTTCACGGAGGCCTCCTCCCGTCCCGACGCCCGAGCGCGGTAGCTCCGATGGATCACTGAGCCTCCCGGCCGGGAGGCTCAGTGATTCACTCAGCTCCGGCTCGGCGCACCGTTCTTGACTGTAAGAGGCAGCAACTTCTTACCCGTCGGTCCGACTTGGATCTCGGTCTGCATGGCAGGGCACACCCCGCAGTCGAAGCAAGGCGTCCACCGGCAGTCCTCGACCTCCGTCTCGTCGAGGGCGTCCTGCCAGTCCTCCCACAGCCAGTCCTTGTCGAGACCCGAGTCCAGGTGGTCCCAGGGCAGGACCTCCTCGTACGTCTTCTCACGCGTCGTGTACCAGTCGACGTCCACGCCGAAGGCGGGCAGCACCTTGTCGGCGCAGCTCATCCAGCGGTCGTAGGAGAAGTGCTCGCGCCAGCCGTCGAAGCGGCCGCCGTCCTCGTAGACCGCGCGGATGACGGGGCCGATCCGGCGGTCGCCGCGGGAGAGGAGTCCCTCCACGATGCCGGGCTTGCCGTCGTGGTAGCGGAAGCCGATGGAGCGGCCGTACTTCTTGTCGCCGCGGATCTTGTCCCGGAGCTTTTCGAGACGGGCGTCCGTCTCCTCCGCCGAGAGCTGCGGGGCCCACTGGAAGGGGGTGTGGGGCTTGGGGACGAAGCCGCCGATCGAGACCGTGCAGCGGATGTCGTTGGAGCCGGAGACCTCCCGGCCCTTCGCGATCACCTTCGTCGCCATGTCGGCGATCTGCAGGACGTCCTCGTCCGTCTCCGTCGGCAGGCCGCACATGAAGTACAGCTTCACCTGGCGCCAGCCGTTGCCGTAGGCGGTGGCGACCGTCCTGATCAGGTCCTCTTCCGAGACCATCTTGTTGATGACCTTGCGCATGCGCTCCGAGCCGCCCTCGGGGGCGAAGGTGAGGCCGGAGCGGCGGCCGTTGCGCGTCAGCTCGTTCGCCAGGTCGACGTTGAAGGCGTCCACCCGGGTCGACGGGAGCGACAGGCCGATCTTGTCCTCCTCGTACCGGTCCGCGAGGCCCTTGGCGATGTCACCGATCTCGCTGTGGTCCGCGGAGGACAGGGAGAGCAGGCCGACCTCCTCGAAGCCGGTCGCCTTCAGGCCCTTCTCCACCATGTCGCCGATGCCCGTGATGGAGCGCTCGCGGACCGGGCGCGTGATCATGCCGGCCTGGCAGAAGCGGCAGCCGCGCGTGCAGCCGCGGAAGATCTCCACCGACATGCGCTCGTGCACCGTCTCGGCGAGCGGGACCAGGGGCTGCTTGGGGTAGGGCCACTCGTCGAGGTCCATGACGGTGTGCTTCGACACGCGCCACGGGACGCCCGACCTGTTCGGTACGACACGGGCGATACGGCCGTCCGGGAGGTACTCCACGTCGTAGAAGGCGGGGATGTAGACCGAGCCCGTCTTCGCGAGACGGAACAGGACCTCCTCGCGGCCGCCGGGGCGGCCCTCCGCCTTCCAGTCGCGGATGATCTTCGTCATGTCCAGTACGGCCTGCTCGCCGTCGCCGATGATCGCCGCGTCGATGAAGTCCGCGATCGGCTCGGGGTTGAAGGCCGCATGACCGCCGGCCAGGACGATCGGGTCGTCCAGGCCCCTGTCCCTGGACTCCAGGGGGATCCCGGCCAGGTCGAGGGCCGTCAGCATGTTGGTGTAGCCCAGCTCCGTGGAGAAGCTCAGCCCGAACACGTCGAATGCCTTCACCGGCCGGTGGCTGTCCACCGTGAACTGCGGGACGGCGTGCTCCCGCATCAGCGCCTCCAGGTCCGGCCACACGCTGTAGGTGCGCTCGGCGAGGACGCCCTCCTGCTCGTTCAGGACCTCGTAGAGGATCATGACGCCCTGGTTGGGCAGCCCGACCTCGTAGGCGTCCGGGTACATGAGCGCCCAGCGGACGTCACAGGACTCCCACGGTTTGACCGTGGAGTTGAGCTCTCCGCCGACGTACTGGATCGGCTTCTGCACATGCGGGAGCAGAGCTTCGAGCTGCGGGAACACAGACTCGGCGGCCGCAGCGACTTCGGCAGACATCTCGCGAACCTTCGTGGGATGGGCTGATGGGACGACCTGAACTGACAGGGGTGACCATCTAGCCTAACGCGGCCGTGCACCCGCCCCGACCGCTCAGACCTGCATCCCGTCCTTGGCCTCCCGCCACACCCCCGGCAGCTGCAGTTCCACGGCCGTGGCGCGCGCCTCCTCGCGCCCGTAGAGCACCCCGTACGTGAACGAGCTCTCCCCCGCCGCATGGGCCACGGCGGACAGCTCGCGCAGGGTCTGGCGGGTCATGAAGCTGTCCTGATGGTCGCCGAGCAGGTTCTGCAGGGACTTCATCGACCGGGAAAGCTCGGTTGCCGGGCCGCCGAGGGCCGGGGCGGCGGCCTCCGCCGCGTACCGCGTCCGCTTGGCCTCCTTGCGGGCCTCGTGCAGGGCGAGGTCGCGGTCGTGGCCGGGCTCCAGGGCGATGGCCTGTTCCACCAGGTCGGACAGCCGTCCGAAGTCCTTCCGTACCGCCTTGGCGATCACCTTCTCCGGCTTCCCGGCGGCCGCCTTCAGCAGCGGCGGCTCCGCGAGCAGCGCATCCAGGCCGTCGAGCAGCTT
Organism: Streptomyces sp. NPDC002092; assembly: GCF_053593775.1. Lineage (NCBI taxonomy): Bacteria > Bacillati > Actinomycetota > Actinomycetes > Kitasatosporales > Streptomycetaceae > Streptomyces > Streptomyces sp. NPDC002092. The sequence goes on along the minus strand of NZ_JBSFDG010000008.1, from coordinate 24,658 downwards.
CAGATAGCGCCGGGAGTCCAGGACGCCGGTCAGACGGCGGCGCGATCCGCCGCGGCGGGCGTTCATCCAGGTGCGCAGCCGGGTGCGGATCGGGCCGGAGAGCAGCGTCCTGGGCAGCTCGTCCAGGGCCGCCGCGAGGCGCTCGGTGAGCACCTCCCGGTCCCGGTCCACGCCGAGCTCGCCGGCCAGCCACTTCAGTTCCGCGCCGATGGGGTCGGTGACGCCGCGGTCCAGGACCTTGCCGTACGAGCGGAAGGCGCTGCGCATCCGGCGGGTCGCGACGCGCATGCGGTGCACGGAGTCGTACACGTCCTGCCGTACGGCCGGGTCGAGTTCGACGAGGGCGTCGCGCTGCTCGCGGACGTAGGCGAGGACGTGGTCGCCGGCCGTCACCGGCGGTGTCGCCGCCTGCTGCTGCTTCTTCCTGCGCTTCTTCTTCGGAGCGGTCTCCGCGAGGGCCCGGGCCAGCTTCGACGCCGACGCGGAGGGTCGTACGCCCGCCTTGCGCAGCCGCTTGTCGACCTTGTCGAGGAAGGCGGGGTCGCCGCCGTCGGCGAGCTCCACCTCCAGCTCGGTCCACTGGGCCGAGCCGCCGTCGCCGGTGAGCCGTTCGGCGCGTACGGCGTCCACGCTGACCTCGGCGAGCACCCGGCCCCCGGCGTCGACCAGGTCACGGAGGTCCCGGTCGGAGCGCAGCCGGACCACGGGCAGCAGCTCGGCGTCACGGACCCGGGAGCGGACCAGGCCGGCGAGGCTGCGCGGGACGGTGTCGGAGAGCGGGGCCTGGATCTCGTCGCGGACACCGGGGGCGACCGGGAACTTCAGGTGCCAGCCCGCGTCGGAGCCGCCGGTGCGGCGGCGCAGGGTGATCGCGGCCGCGGCGAGGCGTTCGTCGGAGGTGTCGTAGTAGGTGGCGTCCAGGTGCGCGACCCCCTTGTCGATCACCGCGTCGACACCGGCGACGCCGGTCAGGTCGGGCAGGCCGCTGTCGTCGGACTCGTACTTCCGCTCGATCTCCCGCTTTGTGTCCGCCATGAACCGAATCTAGTTGCTGCGGAACTGGTACGACAGAGGGGCGCCACCGCCGAAGACCTACGCCGACATCGGCCGCTGCACCCTGATCGACTGCAGCAGCCCCACCGCCATCCACACCGCGAACATCGACGAGCCGCCGTACGACACAAAGGGCAGCGGCAGGCCCGTGACCGGCATGATGCCGAGGGTCATGCCGATGTTCTCGAAGGTCTGGAAGGCGAACCAGGCGACGATCCCGGCGGCGACGATCGTGCCGTACAGCTCCGTCGAGTCGCGGGCGATCCGGCAGGCGCGCCACAGCACCACGCCGAGGAGGAAGATGATCAGTCCCGCGCCGACGAAGCCCAGCTCCTCCCCCGCGACCGTGAAGACGAAGTCCGTCTGCTGCTCGGGCACGAACTGGCCGGTGGTCTGCGAGCCGTGGAAGAGGCCCGCGCCGGTCAGACCGCCCGAACCGATCGCGATGCGCGCCTGGTTGGTGTTGTAGCCGACGCCCGCCGGGTCGAGGCTCGGGTTGGCGAAGGCCGCGAAGCGGTTGATCTGGTACTCGTCCAGGATGTGCAGCTGCCAGATGGCGATGCAGCCGATGACACCTGCCGTGATCAGGCCGAAGACCCAGCGGTTGGAGGCGCCGGAGGCGAGCAGCACACCCAGGATGATCGTCACCAGGACCAGGACGGTGCCGAGGTCGGGCATGAGCAGCACGATCAGGATCGGTACGGCGGCCAGCCCCAGGGACTGCAGGACGGTGCGGTGGTCGGGGTACTTCTTGTCGCCCGCGTCGACCCGCGCCGCCAGCATCATCGCCATCCCGAGGATGATCGTGATCTTCACGAACTCGGCGGGCTGCAGGGAGAAGCCGCCGCCGAAGACGATCCAGTTGCGGCTGCCGTTGATGGTCGCGCCGAGCGGGGTGAGCACCAGCAGGATCAGGAACACCGAGGCGCCGTACAGGATCGGGACGGCGGTGCGCAGGGTTCGGTGGCCGAGCCAGATCGTGCCGGCCATCAGGGCGAACCCGATGCCGGTGTTCATGATGTGCCGGATGAGGAAGTAGTACTGGTCGCCCTGGTTGATCTCGGTGCGGTTGCGGGTCGCCGAGTAGACGAGCAGCGAGCCGATCCCCGAGAGCGCCAGGGCCGCCAGCAGCATCGGCCAGTCCAGTCGGCGGGACACCGAGTCACGGGCGAAGATCCGGGTCCAGCCCGCTCGCCGCGGGCCGTATCCGGGGACGGAGAAGCTGCCTGCACCGGTCATGTGAGCATCCTCCGGCTTCCCCGCCTGCGCGGCCGCCTGCGGGTGGTCCGGTTGGTGGACGTGGGCGAGGGCGTGGTTGCCGCGGGCTGACCGGCGCCCGGGGACGGGCTGGCGTTGTCGTTGGCGTGGAGTTCCTTGGCCGGGTCCTTGGGGACCTTCGGCGCGGCGATCGTGCCGTCCGTCTTGACCTTGGGCAGGCCCTTCTGCGGGCTGGGCAGCAGTGCCTTCTTGTTGTCGATCGAGCCGTCGGGCTGGACGCCGTAGAGGGCGCTGTAGATGCTGCGGACGGCCTCACCGGAGGCGCCGGAACCCGTACCGGCCTGGGCGATCGTCATGACGACCGAGTAGTCCTTGGAGTACGTGGCGAGCCATGAGGTGGTCTGCTTGCCGTAGACCTCCGCGGTACCGGTCTTGGCGTGCAGCGTGATCTTGTCCTGCGGCCAGCCCTTGAACTTCCAGGCGGCGGTACCGCTGGTGATGACGCCCGCGAGGGCCTTGTCGATGCCCTCGTGCGTGGCCTCGCTGATCGGGAGCTTGCGCAGGACCCGGGGCTGGATCTCCTTGACCGTCCTGCCGTCGGCGCTGACGATCGCCTTGCCGATGGTCGGGACGTGCTCGGTGCCGCCGTTGGCGAGGGCCCCGTAGATCATGGCCTCCTGGATCGGGGTGAGGAGGGTGTCACCCTGGCCGATGGAGTAGTTGATCGAGTCGCCCTCGCGCATCTTGAAGCCCTCGAGGCAGCCCTCGTACTCGATCCTCTGGACGTAGGTGCCGCCCTTCTTGCCGCTCTTGCACCAGGCGTCCTTGTTGGCCTTCCAGTAGTCCTCCTTCCACTGGCGGTCGGGGACGCGCCCGGTGACCTCGTTCGGGAGGTCGATGCCGGTCTGCTTGCCGAGGCCGAACTGGTGGGCGGTCTTGTAGAAGTAGTCCTTGGGCTCCCCCTTCTTCGGGTTGATGCCGCCGTCCTTCTTCCACTCGCGGTCGGCGAGACCGTAGAAGACCGTGTCGCAGGAGACCTCCAGGGCCCGGCCCAGCGAGATGGGGCCGAAGCTCTCGCCCTCGAAGTTCTTGAAGACCTGGCCGCCCACCGAGTACGAGCTGGTGCAGGGGTAGCCGCCGTCCCATGCGTAGCCGGCCTGGACCGCGGCGGCCGTGGAGACCACCTTGAAGGTCGAACCCGGCGCGGACTGACCCTGTATGGCCCGGTTGAGCAGCGGGTAGTCGGAGTCCTTGCCGGTGAGCTGCTTGTAGTCCTTGGCGGAGATGCCGCCGACCCACACGTTCGGGTCGTACGTCGGTGCGGACGCCATGGCGACGATACGGCCGGTCTTGGCCTCCATCACGACGACGGCACCGGAGTCGGCCTTGTACTTCTCGCCCGTGACCTTGTCGTACTGGGTGCGGGCGATCTTCATGGCGTTGTCCAGCTCGTACTCGGCGACCCGCTGGACGCGGGAGTCGATGCTGGTGACGAGGCTCGAACCGGCCTGGGCGGGATCGGACTTGGCCTTGCCGATGACCCGGCCGAGGTTGTCGACCTCGTAGCGGGTGACGCCGGCCTTGCCGCGCAGTTCCTTGTCGTACTGGCGTTCCAGTCCGGAGCGGCCGACCTGGTCGGAGCGGAGATACGGCGAGTTGGTGTCCTTGGCCTTCTGGATCTCCTCGTCGGTGACGGGCGAGAGATAGCCGAGGACCTGGGCGGTGTTGGACTTGCCGGGGCCGGGGTAGCGGCGCAGCGCCTCGGGCTCCGCGGTGATGCCGGGGAAGTCCTCGGAGCGCTCGCGGATCTGCATGGCCTGGCGGGGCGTGGCCTCGTCGGTGATGGGGATCGGCTGGAAGGGCGAGCCGTTCCAGCAGGGCTGGGGCGTCTTGGCGTCGCACAGCCTCACCCGCTGCATGACCTCCTTGGGCTTCATGCCCAGGACCCCGGCCAGCTTGGTGAGGACCGCCTTGCCGTCGTCCTTCATCTTCAGCAGGTCGGTGCGGGAGGCGGAGACCACGAGCCGGGTCTCGTTGTCGGCGAGCGCCACACCGCGGGCGTCCAGGATCGAGCCGCGTACGGCGGGGTCGACGACCTGCTGGACGTGGTTGCCGGACGCCTCCTTCTGGTACTGGGCGCCCTCGCGGATCTGCAGGTACCACAGCCGGCCGCCGAGGGTGCCGAGCAGGGAGAGGACCAGGATCTGGATGACGACGAGCCGGATCTGGACCCTTGGGGTCCGTCCGGTCTCGGGAATGTTGGTCACTGCGGCTGCCTCCCCCTCTCAGTGTGTGTACGTGTCATATACGACGGAGCTGTGAATGCCGCCCGCCGCCAGCTCCCGCCTGCTCACAGCCGCTTGACCCCCTTGATGCGGCCCACGCGGGTGGTGCGGGTACGGGCCCTGGTCTTCAGGGCGCCGAGTCCGCCGCGCTGGCCGCCGAGTTTGAGGCCCGTGCCGGCGGAGATCCATCCCGAGGTGATGTCGGTGGCCTTCTTCGACGGGGAGGCGGCCTCGGCGAGCGGGTCGTTGTCCGCGCGCCGGGCCAGGGCCATGATCCCGGGCACCACGAAGGGGGCGAGCAGCAGGTCGTACAGGGCCGCCGAGAACATCAGGCTGAGGAGGCCGACATGGCGGGCTGCGGTGTCGCCGACGAGGGCGCCGACCCCGGCGTACAGCAGGGTCGAGCCGATGGCGGCGGCGACCACGACGAGCATGGGGCCGGTGGCCGACTTCAGCCGCCCGTTCTCCGGTCTGGCCAGCCCGGCGAGGTAGCCGATGACGCACAGCACCAGGGCGTAACGGCCTGCGGCGTGGTCGGCGGGCGGGGCCAGATCGGCGAGCAGGCCCGCGCCGAAGCCGACGAGGGCGCCGCCGACATGGCCGTAGACCAGGGCCAGGCCCAGCACGGTCAGCAGCAGCAAGTCGGGGACGGCGCCCGGCAGATGGAGCCGGGCGAGGACGCTCACCTGGACCACCAGGGCTACGACGACCAGGGCCGAGGAGAGCAGGATCCGGTTGACGCGCATGGGGATTCAGCTCCTACTGCTACGGGGTCTGGCCGGGCGACGCGGTCGCGGACGGAGTGACCGTGACGGTGACCGTCGGTGTGGGCGTCGGCTGGGGTTTGTCGGGGAGCACCGTGTCGCGCGGGTCCTTCTTCGGGGTCTCCACGACGACGCCGACGATGTCGAGCTTGGAGAAGCTGACGAACGGCGTGACATAGAGGGTGCGGGTCAGGTTGCCGCCGGACGGGTCGACGCGGGAGACCACGCCGACCGGGACGCCCGGTACGAAGGGCTTGTCGGCCTCGGAGCCGAAAGTGACCAGGCGGTCGCCCTTCTTCACGTCCGCCTTGGAGTTGAGCAGTTCCACCCGCAGCGGGCGGTCGCCCTGCCCGGTGGCGAAGCCGAGCTCGTCGCTGCCCTCCATACGGGTGCCGACGGTGAAGTCCGGGTCGTTGGCGAGCAGGACGGTGGAGGCGTCGGGGCCGACGTTGGTGACCCGTCCGACCAGGCCGTCGCCGTTCAGCACGGTCATGTCCCGCTTGATGCCGTCGTTGGCGCCGACGTCGATGGTGATCGTCCAGGAGAAGCCCTGGGCCGCTCCTATGGCGATGACCTGGGCGCCCTTGATGCCGTACTGGCCCTCGGCGGAGACCTTCAGCATCTTGTCGAGCTGCGCCAGGCGGCTGCGGTTGCGGTCGTCACTGCCGAGTTTCGCCTTGAGGGTGGCGTTCTCCGTCTCCAGACGGGCGAGCCGGTCGTGCCGGGTGCCCGAGTCACGGACCGCTGAGACGGCGTTGCCGACCGGGTCGACCGCCGACGACACGCCGTCCTCGATCGGGCCGAACACGGTGGCCGCGACCTGGCGGGCACCGTCGACCGGCGAGTCCTCCCCGCCACGGATGTCCACCGTGATCAGCGCGAACGCGATGGCGATCAGCAGCACCAGGAGCAGCCGGCTCTCTCGTGTGTCCCTCACGTGCGGCGGCCGTGCCTTCCTCATAGGAATGTGCAGAGGTTCAGGTGTTCAGTTCAGCTGGGCATTTCCAGCGGGCAGAGGCTTATGGGCGAGCTTATGCCTGTCTATCAACTGCCTCTATATCAACGATCCGCCGTACGAGAGGAGATCGTCCCGTACGGCGGAATCGAAGAGTTGCCGTCATCTGCGCGGCTGGGCGTCCAGCACCTGCTGGAGCGCCTCGAACTCCTCGACGCACTTGCCCGAGCCGAGCGCCACGCTGTCCAGCGGGTCCTCGGCGATGTGGATCGGCATCCCGGTCTCCCGGCGCAGCCGCTCGTCGAGTCCCTTCAGCAGCGCGCCGCCGCCCGTCAGCACGATCCCCCGGTCCATGATGTCGCCGGACAGCTCCGGCGGGCACTTGTCGAGGGTCGTCTTGACGGCGTCCACGATGGCGTTGACCGGCTCCTCGATCGCCTTGCGCACTTCGGCGGCGGAGATGACGACGGTCTTGGGCAGGCCGGAGACGAGGTCCCGGCCGCGGATCTCGGTGTGCTGGTCGTCATCGAGGTCGTACGCCGAACCGATCGTGATCTTGATCTGCTCGGCCGTCCGCTCACCGAGGAGGAGCGAGTACTCCTTCTTGATGTGCTGGATGATCGCGTTGTCCAGTTCGTCGCCCGCGACGCGGATGGACTGGGCGGTGACGATGCCGCCGAGCGAGATGACCGCGACCTCCGTGGTGCCGCCGCCGATGTCCACCACCATGTTGCCCGTGGCCTCGTGGACCGGGAGGCCGGAGCCGATGGCCGCCGCCATGGGCTCCTCGATGATGTGCACCTGACGAGCACCGGCCTGCGAGGACGCCTCGATCACGGCGCGGCGCTCGACGCCCGTGATGCCGGAGGGCACACAGACGACGACACGCGGCCGCGCGAGATACCGTCGCTTGTGGATCTTCAGGATGAAGTAACGGAGCATCCGCTCGGTGATCTCGAAGTCGGCGATGACGCCGTCCTTCAGCGGTCGCACGGCAACGATGTTGCCAGGGGTCCGACCGATCATCTTCTTCGCCTCGGCGCCGACCGCGAGGATGCCACCCGTGTTGGTGTTGATCGCGACGACGGAAGGCTCGTTGAGTACGATCCCGCGTCCCCTGACGTACACCAGCGTGTTGGCGGTCCCGAGGTCGACAGCCATGTCACGGCCGATGAACGACATTGAGTTCCCCATCAGGATTCGTCTGGCCTTCCTGGGAGCTTTTGAGGGCTTTTCAGGTCGGCGAAGTGGGTGCTGTGACGTGAAGGCTTCCATCGTAGACGCGCCTGCACGAACACTGCGCGAGGGTCTTCGCCATTGTCAGCAGATGAAGTGTCGCCTCGCTTGTGGAGACGGCCCATCGGGGGCACTCGTTCCCCCGATCGGCACGCATATGCCAGAGGACGGCCGGAAACCCTCGGCCGCCCCAGGTCAGACGGGTGAGCGACCTGACGGTCACTCAAAAATTCATAGGTTTGTCGCTCAACCGCGGCCGGGGAAAAAGATCTTCACCTCGCGCTCGGCGGACTCCTCGGAGTCGGAGGCGTGGATCAGGTTCTCGCGGACGATCACGCCGTAGTCGCCGCGGATGGAGCCGGGGGCGGCGGCGATCGGGTCGGTCGGGCCGGCCAGCGCGCGCAGCCCCTCGATGACCCGCTCGCCCTCCACGATCAGCGCGACGACCGGACCGGAGGCCATGAACTCCACCAGCGGCTCGTAGAAGGGCTTGCCCTTGTGCTCGCCGTAGTGCTGCTCCAGGGTCTCCTGGTCCAGCGTGCGCAGCTCCAGCGCGGTGATCTGCCAGCCGGCCTTGCGCTCGATACGGCTGATGATCTCGCCGGTCAGGCCACGGCGGACCGCGTCGGGCTTGAGCAGGACGAGGGTGCGCTGGGTCACTGCGGGCTCCTATTGAAGATCAAGGGTTGTGCGGAGGATCAAAGGTGGTGCGGGGGTGTTCGAAGATTACAGGGCGTGTCCGGGCCCCTGTTACACAGCGTCAGGTGTGGAGGAGCCCGTCGAGCCTGTCTCTGCGGCGGCGAACCGGGCCTTCGCCTCGTCGATCTTCCTTCCGTAGTGCACCGAGGCCCACCACAGGGCGGCGAAGACCACGCCGAGGAAGAACATCGTGGGGACGACGAAGCCGGAGGCGACGAGGGCGGCCTGCAGGGCCCAGCCGAGGGCGATGCCGCCCGGACGCGTCACCACACCGCACAGCGCCACGCACAGGAACATCGCGATGCCGCTGACCGTCCACACCGTCGACGTGGCGAGGGCGGGGTCCTTCATGGCGACGAGTCCGGCGAAGCCGATCACGAAGAACTCGCCGATCAGGGTCGAGGCACAGAGCGTACGCACGAGTGGTCAGCCCCTTCCCAGCAGCAGCCGGGCCTCGCCGACGGTGATGACGGAGCCGGTCACGAGCACGCCGCCGCCCGCGAACTCGCCCTCCTCCTCGGCCAGCGTGATCGCGGCCTCCAGGGCGTCCGGCAGTCGTGGTTCCACCTGGACGCGCTCGTCGCCGAACACCTCCACGGCGATCGCGGCGAGCTCGTCGGCGTCCATCGCGCGATGGCTGGAGTTCTGCGTGACGACGACCTCGGCGAAGATCGGCTCGAAGGCCTCCAGCACTCCCCGTACGTTCTTGTCGCCGCTCGCCCCGACGACTCCGATGAGCCGGCTGAAGTCGAAGGCCTCGCCGACCGCCTCGGCGGTCGCGCGGGCGCCGGCCGGGTTGTGGGCCGCGTCGAGGACCACGGTCGGGGACCGCCGTACGACTTCGAGCCGCCCCGGCGAGGAGACGGCCGCGAAGGCCTTGCGGACGGTGTCGATGTCGAGCGGCTCGGGCCGCTGCGAACCGACCCCGAAGAACGCCTCGACGGCGGCGAGCGCGACGGCCGCGTTGTGCGCCTGGTAGGGGCCGTGGAGCGGGAGGTACACCTCGTCGTACTCGCCGCCGAGGCCGCGCAGGGTGAGCAGCTGTCCGCCGACCGCGACCTGACGTGACACGACCCCGAACTCCAGGCCCTCGCGGGCCACGGTGGCGTCGACGTCGACGGCCTTCTTCAACAGCACCTGGGCCGCGTCCACCGGCTGTTGGGCCAGGATGACCGTCGCGTCCTGCTTGATGATGCCGGCCTTCTCGGTGGCGATCGCGCCGGGCGTCTCACCGAGGCGGTCGGTGTGGTCGAGGTCGATGGGGGTGACGACGGCGACGTCCCCGTCGATGACATTGGTCGCGTCCCAGGAGCCGCCCATCCCCACTTCCACCACGGCGACATCGACGGGCGCGTCCGCGAAGGCCGCGTACGCCATGCCCGTGAGCACCTCGAAGAAGGACAGCCGGTACTCCTGCTGTCCGTCGACCATCTCGACGTACGGCTTGATGTCGTTGTACGTCTCGATGAAGCGCTCGGCCGAGATCGGGGCGCCGTCCAGGCTGATGCGCTCGGTGATCGACTGGACGTGCGGGGAGGTGTACCGGCCGGTGCGCAGTTCGAAGGCGCCGAGGAGGGCCTCGATCATGCGGGCGGTGGAGGTCTTGCCGTTGGTGCCGGTGATGTGGATCGAGGGGTACGAGCGCTGCGGCTCGCCCAGGACGTCCATCAGCGCGGCGATACGGCTGACCGAGGGCTCGAGCTTGGTCTCGCCCCAGCGGGTGGCTAGCTCCGCCTCGACCTCGCGCAGGGCCTTGTCGACCTCGGGGTCTTCCGGCCGCGCGGGCACATCTGCCTCCGGCGCGCCGCCCTGGGTGCGCAGGGTGCGGCTGCCGGCCTCGATGATCGCGAGGTCGGGGTCGCGGTCGGTCTCGGCGGCGACGATGTCGTCGAAGGGGTCGCTGTCACTCACGGGGTCAGTCTACGTACGCAGCCCGCGGGCAGTCGTGCCGCCTGGGGCGGCACGGGTGGGCGCGGGCGGCACCCCGCAAGCGCGGGCGAGCGGCCCCGCCCCCACAGCAACCGAAGGCCCCGGAACCAAGAGGTCCGGGGCCTTCACAGACGTAAGAAAAGCTACGCCTCCGGCAGCCGGTCCAGCTGGGCCTGGATCCGTGCGATGTCCTCGTCCGCCTTGGCCAGGCGCCCGCGGATCTTGTCCACCACGTTGTCCGGCGCCTTCGCCAGGAACGCCTCGTTGCCGAGCTTGGCGGTGGCCTGGGCCTTCTCCTTCTCAGCGTTGGCCAAGTCCTTCGCGAGGCGCTTGCGCTCCGCCGCCACGTCGATCGTGCCGGACAGGTCGAGGGCGACCTCGGCGCCGCCGACCGGCAGGGTCGCCGTGGCCGTGAAGTCCTCGCCCTCCGGCTGCAGACGCAGCAGCTGGCGGATGGCCGCCTCGTGCGGAGCCAGCGCCGTGCCGTCCAGGTTCAGCCGGGCCGGAACCCGCTGACCCGGCTGCAGACCCTGGTCGGCGCGGAAGCGGCGGACCTCGGTGATGACGGACTGCAGGGTCTCGATCTCCTGCTCCGCCGCCTTGTCGCGGAAGCCGCTGTCGCTCGGCCACTCGGCGATGACGACCGACTCACCGCCCGTGAGGGTGGTCCAGAGCGTCTCCGTGACGAAGGGGACGACCGGGTGCAGAAGCTTGAGGGTGACGTCGAGGACCTCACCGAGGACCCGCTTGCTGACCTCGGCCGGCTCGCCGCCCGCGATGAACGTGGTCTTGGACAGCTCGACGTACCAGTCGAAGACCTCGTCCCAAGCGAAGTGGAACAGCGCGTCCGAGAGCTTCGCGAACTGGAAGTCCTCGTAGAGCGCGTCGACTTCGGCGACGACGGAGTTGAGCCGGGAGAGGATCCAGCGGTCGGTCGCGGACATCTTCGAGGCGTCCGGCAGCGGGCCCTGAACGGTCGCGCCGTTCATCAGCGCGAAGCGCGTGGCGTTCCAGATCTTGTTGGCGAAGTTGCGGGAGCCCTGGACCCAGTCCTCGCCGATCGGGACGTCGACGCCGGGGTTGGCGCCGCGGGCGAGGGTGAACCGGAGGGCGTCGCTGCCGTACTTGTCCATCCAGTCCAGCGGGTTGACCGCATTGCCGAAGGACTTCGACATCTTCTTGCCGAACTGGTCGCGGACCATGCCGTGCAGGGCGATGGTGTGGAACGGCGGGGTGCCGTCCATCGCGTACAGGCCGAACATCATCATCCGGGCGACCCAGAAGAAGAGGATGTCGTAGCCGGTGACCAGGACGGAGTTCGGGTAGAACTTCGCGAGCGACTCGGTCTGTTCGGGCCAGCCGAGCGTGGAGAAGGGCCACAGGCCGGAGGAGAACCAGGTGTCGAGGACGTCGGTGTCCTGACGCCACCCTTCGCCGCTCGGCGGCTGCTCGTCCGGTCCGACGCAGACGACCTCGCCCTGAGGGCCGTACCAGACCGGGATGCGGTGACCCCACCACAACTGCCGCGAGATGCACCAGTCGTGGAGGTTGTCGACCCAGTCGAAGTACCGCTTCTCCATCTCCTGCGGGTGGATCTTGACCTTGCCCTCGCGGACCGCGTCACCGGCGGCCTTGGCGAGCGGGCCGACCTTGACCCACCACTGCATGGACAGCCGCGGCTCGATGGTGGTCTTGCAGCGCGAGCAGTGGCCGACCGAGTGGACGTAGGGCCGCTTCTCGGCGACGATCCGGCCCTCGGCGCGCAGCGCGGCGACGATCGCCGAGCGGGCCTCGAAGCGGTCCAGGCCCTGGAAGGGGCCGTGGACGGTGATCACGGCGTGCTCGTCCATGACCGTGATGGCCGGGAGGTTGTGGCGCTGGCCGATCTCGAAGTCGTTCGGGTCGTGGGCCGGGGTGACCTTGACGGCGCCGGTGCCGAACTCCGGGTCGACGTGCTCGTCCGCGACGACCGGGATGGTGCGGTCGGTCAGCGGGAGCTTGATCTGCTTGCCGACGAGGTGCTTGTACCGCTCGTCCTCGGGGTGAACGGCGACGGCCGTGTCACCGAGCATGGTCTCGGCGCGGGTGGTGGCAACGACCAGCGTCTCCTCCCCCTCGCCGTACTTGAGGGAGACCAGCTCGCCGTCGTCGTCCTGGTACTCGACCTCGATGTCGGAGATCGCGGTCAGACAGCGCGGGCACCAGTTGATGATGCGCTCGGCGCGGTAGATCAGCTCGTCGTCGTAGAGGCGCTTGAAGATGGTCTGGACGGCCTGGGAGAGCCCCTCGTCCATCGTGAACCGCTCACGCGACCAGGCGACACCATCGCCCAGGCGCCGCATCTGCCCGGAGATCTGTCCGCCGGACTCGGCCTTCCACTGCCAGACGCGGTCGACGAAGGCCTCACGGCCGAGGTCGTGGCGGGACTTGCCCTCCTTGCCCAGCTCCCTCTCGACGACGTTCTGGGTGGCGATGCCGGCGTGGTCCATGCCGGGCTGCCAGAGCGTCTCGAACCCCTGCATGCGCTTACGACGGGTCAGCGCATCGATGAGGGTGTGCTCGAAGGCGTGCCCGAGGTGCAGGCTGCCGGTGACGTTCGGCGGCGGGATGACGATGGTGTACGGCGGCTTGTCGCTCTTCGCGTCAGCCTCGAAGTAACCGCGCTCCACCCAGCGCTCGTACAGCGGCCCCTCTACGTCGGCCGGCGCGTACTGGGTCGGCAGTTCGGTGTCGGGCGCTGGTGGCTGCTGCTGAGCGTTCTCGGTCACGGGGTCAGTTTAGGGGTGTCACGGGGGTGTCCCGAAACGCGTTTGTTCTGTGATGGTGCGCCCCCCGACGGGACGCGCGCTCCCGGTCTGCGCCAGGATGTCGGGGACATATAAGCATCTGGAGGGGAACCCAGTAATGAGTCACAACCAGCCGGGCCCGTACGGCGGGCAGCCCCAGCAGCCCGGACCGTACGGCCAGCCGGGCCCCTACGGCCAGCAGCCGCCGCAGGCTCCCCCGGCCCAGCCCGGCTACGGCTACCCCCAGCAGGCCCCTCCGCCCCAGCCCCAGCCGGGTTACGGCTACCCGCAGCAGGCTCCCCCGCCCCAGCCCGGCTACGGCTACCCGCAGCAGCAGCCTCCCTACGGCCAGGACCCGTACGGCCAGCAGCCCTACGGCGTCCCGCAGCCGCCGGCGCCCGGCGGTGGCGGCGGCAAGAAGGCGGCCCTGATCATCGGCGCGGTGGCGGTCGTGGCGGCCATCGGTGTCGGGGTGTACCTCGTGCTCGGCAAGGCGGGCGGGGGCAGCGGCAGCGTCTCGGACGACGGTGCGCACAAGCTGACGGCGCCGGCGACCGTGATCAGCGGCGAGTACACGAAGTCCCAGAGTGCCGACTCCGCCGGTCAGATGACCAGCGAGGACAAGGCCGACTTCCAGAAGTGGGGCGTGCAGAACGCCAAGGACGTCAGCGCTGGGTACAAGAGCGGCACGGGCCTCAGCGTGAAGAACCTGTCCTTCAGTGGTGTGTACGGCACCATCGACGACCCCGAGGCCGTCGTCGACGCCATGTTCGCCAAGGTCAAGTCGGAGTCCGAGAAGGACCAGAGCAGCAGCGGAACCAAGGGGAAGCTGGTAGGCAGCCCGCAGGCGGTCACGCCCTCCGGTTTCTCGAACGGCGTCATGAAATGTCAGGTCATCGAGCTCGACGGCGGCGCGTCGAGCACGGGCGCCGGTTCCGCGAAGACCATCAAGATGCCGATGTGCATCTGGGGTGACCACAGCACCGTCGCGGTGGTCACGTCCTTCAGCATGGCCGACCTCGCCGCCGGCGGCGGGGCTTCGATCGACGACGCGGCCGCCCTCGCGGCAAAGCTCCGCAACGACGTACGCGTCAAGGCCTGACCGCACCCGCAGTTGACGAAGGGGCGCCCCGACCAGACCGGAGCGCCCCTTCACCTTGCGCACAACTCCCGGCACGGCCAAGGCACTTGCTGCGGCCGGGGATCCGGGATCACGAAAAAGGTGCCCGACGCTGCTGAAAGCGCCGGGCACCTGTCGGGTGTGCGTGGCGGTTACGCCGTCTTCTGCTCCCCGGGTCCGCGGCCCCGCGCATCCCGCGGAATCAGCGTCGGGTTCACGTTCGAATGGACGACGTCCGCCGTGACGACCACGCGGGCGACGTCCTTGCGGGACGGGACCTCGTACATGACCGACATCAGGACCTCTTCCATGATGGCCCGGAGGCCTCGCGCGCCGGTCTGGCGGAGGATGGCCTGGTCGGCGATGGCCTCCAGGGCCTCGCGCTCGAAGTCCAGTTCCACACCGTCGAGTTCGAACAGCCGCTGGTACTGCTTCACCAGGGCGTTACGCGGCTCGACCAGGATCTGGAGCAGGGCCTCGCGGTCCAGGTTGTGGACCGAGGTGATGACCGGGAGGCGGCCGATGAACTCGGGGATCATGCCGAACTTGACCAGGTCCTCGGGCATGACGTCCTCGAACTGGTCCTTCGCCTCCAGCTCCCGCTTGGAGCGGATCGTCGCGCCGAAGCCGATGCCCTTCGCGCCCGCCCGGGACTCGATGATCTTCTCCAGGCCCGCGAAGGCGCCGCCCACGATGAACAGGACGTTCGTCGTGTCGATCTGGATGAACTCCTGGTGCGGGTGCTTGCGGCCGCCCTGCGGGGGCACGGAAGCGGTCGTGCCCTCCAGGATCTTCAGCAGGGCCTGCTGGACGCCCTCGCCCGACACGTCGCGCGTGATGGAAGGGTTTTCACTCTTCCTCGCGACCTTGTCGATCTCGTCGATGTAGATGATCCCGGTCTCGGCCTTCTTGACGTCGTAGTCGGCCGCCTGGATCAGCTTGAGCAGGATGTTCTCGACGTCCTCGCCGACATAGCCGGCCTCCGTCAGCGCCGTGGCGTCGGCGATGGCGAACGGCACGTTCAGCATGCGGGCCAGGGTCTGGGCCAGGAGGGTCTTGCCCGAGCCCGTGGGCCCGAGCAGCAGGATGTTGGACTTCGCCAGCTCGATCGCGTCGTCGCGACCGTTGGCGCCGCCGTTCTCGCCGGCCTGGACGCGCTTGTAGTGGTTGTAGACCGCCACCGAGAGAGCCTTCTTCGCCGGCTCCTGGCCGACGACGTAGCCCTCGAGGAACTCGTAGATCTCGCGCGGCTTGGGAAGTTCCTCCCAGCGCACCTCGCTCGTCTCGGCGAGCTCTTCCTCGATGATCTCGTTGCAGAGGTCGATGCACTCGTCGCAGATGTACACACCAGGCCCTGCGATGAGCTTCTTGACCTGCTTCTGGCTCTTGCCGCAGAACGAGCACTTGAGCAGATCGCCGCCGTCACCGATGCGTGCCACGGTGTGCTTCCCCTTCGCCTGGGAGACGCCTAGATCCAGCGGCTCCTGGTGCTGCCTTAATCCGACGGTACCTTGCCGGGCCCCCCGTTCGGGCCCCCCTTGGCTCGGTTCACTTTGACGTGCAGCGTGTCAAAGCGCACTTACCGTGCCAAGGGGCGGCAGACGATACAGCCTCCGACTAGCGGACGGCCGCGTTGTTCATCTTCCGGGTGGAGATGATCTGGTCGATCAGGCCGTACGAGAGCGCCTCCTCGGCCGTGAGGATCTTGTCGCGCTCGATGTCCTCGCGGATCTTCTCGATCGGCGTGGTGGAGTGCTTGGCGAGCATCTCCTCCAGCTGCGAGCGCATCCGCAGGATCTCGTTCGCGGCGATCTCCAGGTCGGAGACCTGGCCGCGGCCCGTCTCGCTGTAGGGCTGGTGGATCAGCACACGGGCGTTCGGCAGCGCCATGCGCTTGCCGGGCGTACCGGCGGCCAGCAGGATGGCGGCGGCGGAGGCCGCCTGGCCCATGCAGACCGTCTGGATGTCCGGCTTCACGAACTGCATCGTGTCGTAGATCGCGGTCAGCGCGGTGAAGGAGCCACCGGGGCTGTTGATGTAGACCGAGATGTCCCGGTCGGGGTCCATCGACTCCAGGCACAGCAGCTGCGCCATGACGTCGTTGGCCGAGGCGTCGTCGATCTGGACGCCCAGGAAGATCACGCGCTCCTCGAAGAGCTTCGCGTACGGGTCGTACTCGCGGATGCCCTGCGAGGTGCGCTCGACGAAGCGCGGGATGACGTAACGGGACTCCGCCGTGGGGCCCGTGTACTCGGCGCGTGAGCGGTCGAACAGGCCGCTGCCGGGGAAGTCGTTCACTGTCTGTCTCCTAGGAGCTGAGGCGGTCGGCTGGGGGCTGTGCGGGGCCCCAGGGGCCCCGCGGCGGGGCTCAGGCCCCGGTACCGCCGCCGCCCGGCATACCGGCGGCCGTGGGGATGACGTCGTCGATGAGGCCGTACTCCTTGGCCTCGTCGGCGTCGAACCAGCGGTCGCGGTCCGAATCGCGGGTGATCTGCTCGACCGACTGGCCGGTGTGGAAGGCCGTGAGCTCGGCCATGCGCTTCTTGGTGTGCAGCAGCCGCTCCGCGTGGATCTTGATGTCGGAGGCCGAGCCGGCCAGGCCGGCGGAGGGCTGGTGGATCAGGATCTCGGCGTTCGGCAGCGCGAAGCGCTTGCCGGGGGTGCCCGCGCTGAGCAGGAACTGGCCCATGGAGGCCGCGAGGCCCATGGCGATGGTCACCACGTCGTTCTTGATGTACTGCATGGTGTCGTAGATCGCCATGCCGGCCGTGATCGAGCCGCCCGGGCTGTTGATGTACATGTAGATGTCCTTGTCCGGGTCTGCGGCAAGGAGCAACAGCTGCGCGGTGATCTTGTTCGCGATGTCGTCGTCGACCGGCTGGCCGAGGAAGATGATCCGCTCGTTGAGCAGTCGGTTGTAGACATGGTCGCCGAGGCCACCGCCGATGGAGGGCTCGCCGGCGGCGGAGGGCATCAGATTCGTCACGTATCCACCTGCTCGTCTTACGACGGCGCCGGGCCGTCTCACGTTTCCCTGCGGGGGCCTCCGGCGGTTGCGCGGAGTTCCCTGCCCCCATATTCATGGACCCTAACGCGCGGGTCCCTTCGGGGAATCCCGCGGAGGGGGGTGTTCGCCGGGGGCGTAGCGTCGTGGGTACTTTCCGTTCGTCGGTCACTGCGGGGTAGTGGGGGCTGTTCGCGCAGTTCCCCGCGCCCCTTGAGGGCGCTCCCGCCCCAAGCCAGAAGGGCCCCGGGGAACGTCTCCCCAGGGCCCTTCATACGACGTCTCGCAGCGCCGTGGGCGTCGTCAGCCCTCGGTCTTCTCCTCGTCGGCCTCGGTGGCGTCGGCCTCCGTGGCCTCGGCGGCGACCTCGGCGGCCGTCTCGACCTCGTCCTCGTCGTCCAGGTCGATGACCTCGCCGTTGGTGTCCTTGACCGTGGCGGCCTCGACGACGACCGCCAGGGCCTTGCCGCGGGCGACCTCGCCGACCAGGAGCGGAACCTGGCCGCCCTCGACGACGGCCTGGGCGAACTGGTCGGGGGACATGCCGGAGGAGGCCGCACGCCGCATGAGGTGCTCGGTGAGCTCCTCCTGGTTGACGTTGAGCTTCTCCTGCTTGACCAGCTCGTCGAGGACGAACTGGGTCTTGATGCCCTTGACCGCGGCTTCCTTGGTCTCGGCCTCGAACTCCTCGACCGTCTTGCCCTGGATCTCGAGGTACTTCTCGAGGTCGAGGCCCATCTGGCCGAGCTGGTGGTGCTCGAGGTTGTGCTTACGGGTGTTGATCTCGTCCTCGAGCAGCTTCTCGGGGACCGGGACCTCGACCAGCTCGAGCAGCTTCTCCAGGACGCGCTCCTGGGCCTGCGTGGCCTGGTCGTACTGCTTCATGTTCTCGAGGCGCTTGCGGCTGTCCGCCTTCAGCTCCTCCAGGGTGTCGAACTCGGAGGCGAGCTGCGCGAACTCGTCGTCCAGCTCGGGCAGTTCGCGAGCGGCGACCTGGGTGACCTTGACGGTGACCTCGGCCTCCTTGCCGGCCGCGGAGCCGCCCTTGAGCTCGGAGGTGAAGGTGGCCTCGCCACCGGCCTCCAGGCCCTTCACGGCGTCGTCGATGCCGTCGAGCAGCTCGCCGGAGCCGATGGTGTAGGAGACGCCGTTGGCGACGCCGTCCTCCAGCACCTCGCCCTCGACCTTGGCCTCCAGGTCGATGGTGACGACGTCGCCGTCCTCGGCGGCGCGCTCGACCGGGGAGGTCGAGGCGAAGCGCTCGCGGAGCTGCTCGACCGACTTGTCGACGTCCTCGTCGGTGACCTCGACGGCGTCGACCTCGACCTCGATGCCGGAGTAGTCCGGGATCTCGAGGGCGGGACGGACGTCGACCTCGGCGGTGAAGTTCAGCGTCTCGCCGTCCTTCAGCTCCGTGATGTCGACCTCGGGCTGGCCGAGGACGTTCAGCTCGGCCTCGTTGACCGCCTCGGTGTAGAACTTCGGAAGCGCGTCGTTGACCGCCTCCTCCAGGACCGCACCGCGGCCGAACCGCTGGTCGATGACGCGCGCCGGGATCTTGCCCTTCCGGAAGCCCTTCACCGTGACCTGCTGGTTGATCTTCTTGTACGCCGCGTCGAGGCTGTCCTTGAGCTCCTCGAAGGGCACCTCGACAGTGAGCCGAACCCGGGTCGGGTTCAGGGTCTCCACGGCGCTCTTCACGGTTCGGTCTCCTTGTGGCTGACTTCTTGGTTTCTGCCGGAGCCAGACTGGTCCGGCGGATTTCGCCGCCCGGAGGACGTCCGAAGGATCTCCAGTGGTGGTCCAGTGGATATTCCGGCGGATGAGACACACGGGCGCGCAGCTTGCATAGTAACCGCAGCGGCTGAACGCCCCAAAGGCGATCATGCGTGGTGATCGCCCGGGGTGACCGGTGTTGACCGGTCAGTGGTCGGGGTGGCGGGATTTGAACCCACGGCCTTCCGCTCCCAAAGCGGACGCGCTACCAAGCTGCGCCACACCCCGTCAGGTGCGACACGTAGGGTACATGCCCGCAGACAGCGCGGCCGCCGCATTTACGGAGTGTGCGCCGAGCGGGCCGGACCCGCTACGATGCCTTCTGTGCCGCGGTCACCCGACCTGCGGCGCGTACTGTGCGGGCGTAGCTCAATGGTAGAGCCCTAGTCTTCCAAACTAGCTACGCGGGTTCGATTCCCGTCGCCCGCTCTCTACGCATCAGGGCCGGGTCGGAGGATCTTCCTCCGGCCCGGCCCTGGTCGTTTCGAACCCCGAGACGTCCGGCGCGTGGGGCGTGATCATCCAGGGGCGCGGCACAGCGGCCTCCGCGCCCCGGCGAGCGGAGCATCTGCCCGGATCAGAAGCTGATCGAGTTGATGGTCTCCGCTATCGAGTTCAGGAACCGGTTGATCGACGGAGCCATGCCGGTCGATGCCAGGAAGAAGCCGAAGAGCACCGCGACGATCGCCGGGCCGGCCTTGATCGAGCCTCCCCTGATCAACACCACCAGGATGATCGCCAACAGCAGCACCACTGACAGTGAAATGGCCACAACTGATCACACCCTCGGTCGGTCCGCTCTCCCGGCCCGGGGGTGCCAGCCCCGCGCACCCCCGCCAGAACCATCGTGCCACCAACAGGGCCCCCGTATGCGGCAGGTGAGGCATCGTCGGTGACACCTGTGCCGGACCTTTGCCTCGGCCATGCGGGCGCGGCACGTTCGAGAGCCCCAACGCCCGTTGCTCGCACAGCAATTCGACGGGGCACCCGCACAGGGAATTCAGCGAGATCGTTTCCATGTCCACACAACGCGTCCGCAGGTATTTCGAATTGTTGTCACGGGGTTAGCACAGTTGCCAACGCGGGCCCCTCGAAAGGCCAATGAAGCAGACATTCCACTGGAGTCGCTCCCTGGGCATATGCCCCGTTCAGTCGGGACGAGTCATGACAATCAGGACACCTAGTGGTGTGCTGACCGTCACCTTCACGAGGTTCAACTTCCCTTAGTCGCAGGCATTCGAAGCCAATTGGCAGGAACCACCTGGGGAGTTTTACGAAAACCCACAGACGACGCTAGGGTGCCTCAGATGTTTCACGCTGCCTCGTCCCCCGCATGCGTAGCGAGGTCCGGGATCGTCTCCCCCGTTTTCCGGGGGGTAGGTCTGTGACGAACTCGTTGCACCCGCACGGCCAGAACAGGGCGCCGCTCCCTCCGGCACAGTCGCCGGCGTCGGGAGTGCCGAGTCCGCGCTCACCACAGAACCAGCAGAACAATCCCCCCAAGCCCGGCAAACAACGCGACTCGTTCTTCGACAACGCGAAGTACCTGGCGATCCTGCTGGTGGCCATGGGCCACTCCTGGGAGCCGCTGAAGGGGGACAGCCGCATCCTGGAGGCCGCGTACACGGTCGTGTACAGCTTCCACATGCCGGCGTTCATCATCATCTCCGGCTACTTCTCGCGCAGTTTCGACATGCGCCCCGACCGCGTCAGACGACTGATCACCGGCGTCCTCGTGCCGTACGTCGTCTTCGAGACCGCGTACACCCTCTTCAAGCGCTACGGCGACCACGACCCGAGCATGACGGTCAGTCTGCTCGACCCCTGGTACCTCACCTGGTTCCTGGTCGCACTGTTCATCTGGCGGCTGACCACCCCGCTGTGGAAGACCCTGCGGTGGCCGCTGCCCGTCGCGCTCGGCATCGCGATGTTCGGGTCGGTCTCGCCGGAGATCGGCAACGACCTCGACCTCCAGCGCGTGCTGCAGTTCCTGCCGTACTTCGTGCTGGGCCTGTACATGAAGCCGGAGCACTTCCAGATGGTGCGCACGCGGAAGATGCGGATCCTGGCGGTGCCGGTCTTCGCGACCGCGCTGGCCGTCGGCTGGTGGGCGGTGCCGCGGATGAACACCGCCTGGTTCTACCACCGGGACTCCGCCCAGGAGTTGGGCGCACCGTGGTGGACCGGACCGGTCATGGTGCTCGCCATGTTCGGCTGCTCGCTGCTGCTGACCGCCTGCTTCTTCGCCTGGGTGCCGCGCCGGAAGACATGGTTCACGGCGCTCGGTGCCGGCACGCTCTACGGCTATCTGCTGCACGGATTCCTGGTGAAGGCCGGGGAGTTCTACGGCTGGTTCGAGCCGAAGTGGCTGCACCGGCCGTTGGGGGAGATCTTGGTGACGGTGGTGTTTGCCGGGGCCGTCACGTTGTTGTGCACTTCGCCGGTGCGGCGGGTGTTCAAGGGCGTGATGGAGCCCGAGATGAGGTGGGCCTTCCGGCCGGATGCGGCAGACAGTGCCCGGGGGCGGGAGACTGCGCGGAAGCGCGAGATGGCCGGCGCCTGAGGATCTGCCACGGTATGTCGTCTGGCGTCTGCGGGTTCGTCGTGGTTGATCGCGCCCACGCGGCGGAGCCGCAGATCGATGCAGCCCCGCGCCCCTTTGGGGCGCTACTGCTGAGGCAGGCCGAGGAGTGCGCGCATTCTTGCGTACTTCTCGGTCAGTCTTGTGCGGGTTGCCTCGTCGGTGAGGCGGGCCAAGCGGGCCGGATCCGCGTTGTGGGCCAGGTCCGCCTCCTTCACCAGCAGGGCGCCCGGTGTCGCGAGGATCCGGGACGCGTACTCCTGTGGTGCCTCCCCCGGGCGCTTCGTGACCGCCAGGACGATGTTCTTTGTGCGGGAGGTCAGGGGGGCCTCGTTCAGCCATTGTTCGGAGAGGGCGTCGTCCTCCACGGCGTCGTGGAGCCAGGCTGCCGCTATCTGGTCCTCGTCGCCGCCTCGTGTGCGTACCCCCTCGGCGACCGCGTGGAGGTGCTCGGTGTAGGGGCGTCCCGCCTTGTCCGTCTGGCCTTCGTGGGCGGCGCGGGCGGTGGCTTCGACTTCGCCGAGGGTCATCGGCCCTCCAGGGGTTTCGGTCATCGGCTCAGCCCGGTGTCGGTGGCTGGGAGGTCGCCGTCGGGCCCTCCCGGCAGATCAGCAGGAGTGCGCGGTCGTCGTTGACGTCCTTCGCGACCGCCTCGATGAGGTGCCAGGCGGCGCCGTGGAAGCCGCCGGCGACATAGCGGTCGGCCTCGCCCGTGAGGCGGTCGATGCCTTCGACGATGTCCCGGTCGGAGGTCTCCACCAAACCGTCCGTGAACAGCATCAACACGTCCCCGGGGCGCAGCGAGCCCTTCACGGGGTCGAACTGCGCACCGTCGTACACACCCAGCAGCGGGCCCTCGGCCGCCTTCTCCTCCCAGCGGCCGCTGCCCGCGCTGAGCTGGAGACCCGGCGGATGACCCGCGGAGTAGAGCTCGTAGTCGCCGGAGTCGAGGTCCAGGACGAGGTGGATCGAGGTCGCGAAGCCCTCGTCCCAGTCCTGGCGGAGCAGATAGCCGTTGGCCGCCGGGAGGAACGCGTGCGGGGGCAGGGAGCCGAGGAGGCCGCCGAACGCCCCCGACAGGAGCAGGGCGCGCGAGCCCGCGTCCATGCCCTTCCCGGAGACGTCCGTCAGGACGACCTCCAGGGTGCGGCCGCCGTTGGTGCGGGCGGCGACCACGAAGTCGCCCGAGAAGGACTGGCCGCCCGCCGGACGCAGCGCCATCTCTCGGTGCCAGCCCACCGGCAGCAGCGGCAGCTTGCTCTGCACCCGGATGCGTTCACGCAGGTCGAAGAGCATGGTGCCGCCGCGCCGCCAGGGCACGCCGACCCGGCTGCGGAACTGGGCGATGAGCAGACCGAAGAACCCGCAGGCGGCCACCACCAGCACGACGCCAGGGGTGACACGTGAAGGGCCCTCCGTGTAGGGCCCCAGTTTCACGGACTCCACGATCAGTGCCGTGGCCGCGGCCGCGTACAGACCGAGCAGGCTCGCGGGGCGCAGCAGCAGGCCGCCCGCGACGATCGGCAGGACCAGTACGGCCGGGGAGCACCAGACGGAGTTGGCGAGCGTGACGGCGGCGATCAGTGGGATGGTGAGGAGCAGACCGGCGAGCGCGACCCAGTCCGAGCCGTCCCCCCGGAAGTAGTCCACGGCGCTTCTGCGCAGGCCGACGCGGACCCGGTGCCACTGCATCTTCAACCGGGCCGTGAACGTCTCGGCTGCTGCGCGCCGCTCTCGTCCTGCTGCCATTAGTTCGGGACCCTATCCATCGGACCAGCTGCTTGGCACGGGAGGTCCCACTTGTCCCCCGTCCGAGGTTCAACTTCACAGTGAACTTCACAGAAAGCCATAGCGGGTCCGCCAAGGCGAAATTCCCTCGCTCGTCCCGCAATGCCCTGGTAGGCATGGTTCATGGGGACTGACTTGCGCGTACTGCGCCGGGAACACTGGGACGAGTGGTACGACAACCTGATCCGCGCCTTCGGTGGGATTCCGGAGCCGGCCGAGGAACGGGCGCTGTTTCGTGAGCTCACCGAGACGGACCGTTCCATAGGCGCCTGGGACGGTGACGCGTGCGTGGGTACGGCGGGGGCGTTCTCCTTCCGGCTGACCGTGCCCGGCGGGGGCGCGGTGCCCGCGGCGGGCGTGACGATGGTGTCCGTGGCCGCGACGCACCGGCGGCGCGGGGTGCTGACGTCCATGATGCGGCGGCAGTTGGACGACGTACGGTCCTGGGGCGAGCCGCTGGCGGTGCTGACGGCCTCCGAGCCCGTGATCTACGGCCGGTTCGGGTACGGCGTCGGGACGTACCACGTCAACGCCGACATCGACACGACTCGTGTACGGCTGTCGGTGCCGCCCGGTACCGATGACGTACGGCTGCGGTACGCCGAGCCGGCCGACGCGATCGACGCGTGCGAGGCGGTGTACGCCCAACTGGTCGCGCGGCGGCCCGGGATGGTGGCGCGCATTCCGGGCTGGGAGCGGCTGTGGCTGCTCGACCCGGAGAGCGGGCGGGACGGTGCGTCGCCGCTGCAGTGCGTGCTCGCGGAGCGGGACGGCGAGGTCGTCGGGTATGCCCGCTTCCGGATCAGGGCGGGCTGGGAGGCCGCCGGCCCCGAGGGGACGGTTGTCACACAGGACGTGGAGGCACTGGACCCGGCGGCGCACGCGGCGCTCTGGCGGTTCCTGTCCGAGATCGACCTGACGTCGAGGATCGACGCGCGGCGGCGGCCGCTGGACGAGCCGTGGCAGCACATGGTGTCCGACGTCCGCCGCTGCTCGCTGCTGGTCCGGGACTCGCTGCACGTACGGCTGGTGGACGTCGGCGCCGCGCTGCAGGCGCGCACGTATCAGGCGCCGGTGGACGTGGTGCTGGAGGTGGAGGACGCCTTCTGCCCCTGGAACGAGGGCCGTTGGCGGCTGACCGGCGATTCGAAGGGTGCGTCGTGCGAGCGTACGGCGGACGCCGCCGATCTCGCCCTGTCCGTACGGGAGTTGGGCTCGGCGTACCTCGGCGGGGTCCCGCTCGTCTCGCTGGCGGCGGCCGGCCGGGTGCGCGAACTGCGCCAGGGCGCACTGGCGGAGGCGTCGCTCGCGTTCGGCTCGGCGGTGGCGCCCTGGCTGCCGCACGGGTTCTAGTGAGCCGGTCCGGAGATCCTGTCGCAGTAGCGGCAGATGCGGTCAATGATCTGGTCTGCGGTCTTGCTCCACTTGAAGGGCCGGGCCTGTTCGTTCCAGGTCTTGATCCAG
>NZ_JBSFDG010000007.1:420370-446284 GCF_053593775.1 Streptomyces sp. NPDC002092 | reverse complement strand
CTGCCGCCGACCAGGATCGACTCGATCGCCTCCGGCATGCCGTGCCCGCGGATCTTCTCCGAGCCGTACCGGGCCATCACCCCGATCAGCAGACCGCCGGCCACCGGCATGACCAGCAGCAGCCACCGGTGGGCGGTGTCGCCCGGCACGGCCGGGCCGAAGCCCAGCCGCCCGAGGAAGCTCAGATTGGTGATGAGCGCGATGAGCTTGAGCAGACCGACGGCCACCAGCGCCGCGGCAGCGCCGATGGGCACCGCCAGGGCCGTGATCGCCACGACGCGGGGCGGAACGTGGAAGTCGCCGAGATGAGGGATCCTCACACTCGTGTGCGGCTCGTTCCCCACGGGCTCGCGGTGGGGCGGGTGCTGGGACTCGGCAGGGTGGGGTGAGGGCATGGGCGGACTCCGGTGTCGGCTGGTGAGCGGTGGGCTGCCGGTGTCAGGGCGTGCCGGGCACAGTGGCGTTCATCGGGAGGCACGGCCGGTGCCCCGCCGCGGCAGCGGGTGGGAACGGGCGGCGCTGCCCGTGGCAGGACGAGAGACGGGGGACGGGAGTCGTCACGGCGGGGCGGTGAGGGCGGGGGTCACGCGTCACACGTGTGCGGATGCGCATCGTCGCGCATCCGCACTCCCGAGGCTGCTGTCAGTCGAATTGGGGACGGGCGGATCGCACCCGGCCTGGCCGCAGGATCCGGATCCGGCATCCGCGGCACATCCGGCACCTGTTCGAGGTCAGCGGCGAGGGAACCCGGAAGCCTTTCTCGTAGTAGTCCGCGCGCAGGCGGCCCGCACGATCGAGGATGTGCCGGATCTCGTAGGAGCCCTCCCAGGCATGCCCGCACCGCAGGCACACGAACGAATAGGCTTCATGTATCGGCTCGGCCTTCAACGTCATCACGCCCTTGTCGCCGGAACCGTCGCGCCCGCGCGGCTCCAGCTTCGTCGTACTCATCGTACCATTGCATTCTGCAATGATCGCAAGGGTGGAGGTGTCGGACCGGGTCACTGGATAGCCGGACGAAGAGGTGGAACGGACACGATGAAGCGGCAGGATTCCCGTGGACTCAGCACCCCTGGTGAACCGCGGTCCCCCGCGGAGCTCGACCGGGAGGCCGAGGAGCTCACCTTGGCCGTCATGGCCGCGTCCAGGCTGCTCGTCGCGATCTCAGCCCGCGCCCTGACGTGCACCGACGACTCGCTGACCCTGCCCCAGTTGCGCGCCCTGGTGGTGCTGGACAGCTGTGGACCCGTGAAGCTCGCTGCTCTGGCCGCCACCCTGGGGGTCAAC
Source organism: Streptomyces sp. NPDC002092 (assembly GCF_053593775.1). Classification (NCBI taxonomy): domain Bacteria; kingdom Bacillati; phylum Actinomycetota; class Actinomycetes; order Kitasatosporales; family Streptomycetaceae; genus Streptomyces; species Streptomyces sp. NPDC002092. The sequence continues at coordinate 444,997 of NZ_JBSFDG010000007.1, read as the reverse complement.
CCCTCCACCGCCCTGCGCATGGTGGAACGCCTCGAGTCCGTCGGTCTCACCGACCGCAGGTCCAACCCCGACAACCGGCGCGAGGTCATCCTGAGCCTCACCCCTGCCGGCCGGGACCTCGTGGAGCGCGTCCTCGCGCACCGGCGCACCGAGATCCGCACCCTCGTCCAGCAGCTGCCTGCCGACGCGCGTGGCGGGCTCGTTCCCGCACTGAGGGCGCTCATCGAGGCGGCGGACGAGATGGCCGTGGACCCCCTTGACGAAGTGCGACGCGTCGGCGGCCTCATCGACGACCCGCTCAACCCGGCACCCCCGGACCCCCCTCAGGGGGGACGTCGTCGGCCGAAGGGGCGCACCGCCTGACCTCGGACCTTCGCTGAGCCGCACAGGCAGAGCAGTCCTCGCACCCTGCAGCGCTCGGGCGGCGTATGGAGGTGGAGGCGGACGGGCCTCGACGGCCGGCACTCTGCCCGCCGCAGCTGCCGCAAACCGCGAGCGTGACGGTGTCCGGTGACCGCTCCGTGCAGCCAGGCGCTGGGCGGGCGTTGTCGGGACGGGCGACCATGCGGGAGCGGGGGTCCCGGGCCGACCCCCGGATCGGGCGGCCACGAGCCCGGCGCCGAACGCTCGTACCCGGCGGCTTGCTGGGCGTCCAGCCGGCCGTCTCGGGACGCCCAGGCGCTTCCTTCGGTCTCGTCCGGCCGACCGGGGTGTGGCTCGCGGGACCAGGAGGGCGTGGCCTGGTGGAAGCGGAGCCCGGCGGCCCGGAGCTGCGCAACGCGCCGGTCCGAACGGAGCGCCCTCGAAGCACTCGTCGCGACGGGGCGGGTACGTCGGCACGAGCGGGAGCGGGCGGTGTCGTACTCCCTCGTGGAGCGTGTGACGGGACTGATCTCCCCGTCACAGACGGTCCGCGTCGACGACGGCCTGGGCGAAGGCCGTCGGTGCCTCCTGCGGCAGGTTGTGGCCGATGCCGGTCAGCGTCCGGTGCTCGTACCTGCCGGTGAACTTGTCGCGGTGCATGGAACCGTTGCCGGGCGGGGTGAAGGGGTCCTGCTCGGGGTCGAGGGTGATGGTCGGCACCGCGATGGGCGGTGCCGTGGCCAGCTTCTCCTCGTGGCGGTCGTAGCGGGGTTCGCCCTCGGCCACGCTGAGCCGCCAGCGGTAGTTGTGGATGACGACCGCGGCGTAGTCGGGGTTGTCGAAGGCGGCCGCGGTGCGCGCGAAGGTGGCGTCGTCGAAGTTCCAGGTGGGGGAGACGAGGTCCCAGACGAGCCGGGTCAACCGGAGACGGTGGTCGTGGTCCTCCATGGCCTTCTTGCCGCGCTCGGTGGCGAAGTAGAACTGGTACCACCACGTGTGCTCCGCGGCCGCCGCGAGCGGTTCGAGCTGGGCCTTGCGGTCGGTGATGAGGTAACCGCTCACCGAGACCAGGGCCTTGACGCGCTTGGGCCACAGCGCCGCGAGGATGTCGCCGGTCCGTGAGCCCCAGTCGAAGCCGGCGATCACCGCCTTGTGGATCTTGAGGGCGTCCATCAGCGCGATGATGTCCAGGGCGATCGCCGACTGCTGCCCGTTGCGGAAGGTGCGGGACGACAGGAACCGAGTGGTGCCGTGACCGCGCAGGTAGGGCACGATCACGCGGTAGCCCTCGGCCGCCAGCAGCGGAGCGACGTCGACATAGCTGTGGATGTCGTACGGCCAGCCGTGCAGGCAGATGACCACCGGGCCGTGAGCGGGGCCCAGTTCGGCGTAACCGACGTCCAGCAGACCGGCCTTGACCTGTTTCAGCGAGGGGAACGAGGTGGGGGCGCCCGCAGTCGTCGCGAGGGCCGGCGCGGCGCTCGAAGCACCTTGCAGGCCGGCCAGTGAGGCAGCGGCAGCTCCCGTGCTCAGGCCCATGGCTGTGTTGAAGGTACGCCTGTTGATCATCTGAAGCCTCCGTGTATGGGGTCAAGTGCCGTACAGCGACCGCGAGTTCGACGGCAGGGCGACTCTGGCACAGGGCGCGTCACCCGTCAAAGCGGTTACGTAGTGAGATGGGTAACCGATGAGAGGGGTGACGAGTCTTGTGGTCCCTGGCGTCACCTGTCAGAGTGGTTACGCAATCGAGGGCATCGACCGATGGAGAAATGGAGTTCGGCCATGAACAAGGAACTGATGACGGATCCGGCTGCGTCGGCGCGGCACGCGCGCTACGGCTTGCTCCCCGAGCGCATCCGCTTCGAGGACATGACCGAAGAGGTGGAGGCCGGCCACGGCGGTGGGAGGGCCGCCTCGTACAACCCCGAGGGCTCCTGGAAGTACTACTCGTGCCTCGCCCTGGACTTGGGGCTGTAGCAGTCCGTTCTTGAGGACAGGAATCCCAATGAGACGACTTCTGACCCTTCGGGCGTCTGCGTGTTTCCGCACAGCCGACGGTGTTCGTCAGGTGAAGTGTGCTTCACTAGATGGCGCAGAGTCGCGCACGGACCGGATACCGCTGAGTGGCGGTGCCTGAGGAGCCATCATGAGCAGTGCTGAGTTTCCAGAGGCCGACACCACCGCGGGCGCGGTGCGCGGCCGTCGTGAGGAGGGCCTGGCCGTCTTCCGTGGCATCCCGTATGCGGCCCCGCCCGTGGGCGGGGCCCGCTTCGCGGCGCCGCGGCGGGCGGAGCGCTGGGACGGGGTCCGGGAGGCGTTCGCGTTCGGTCCGCCGCCCCCGCAGGAGCCGCTCGGACCCGACGCCGAGCCCGTCGGCACGCTCCCGGTCGGTGACGACTGGCTGACGGTCAACGTCTGGACTCCTGAAGCGGACCCGGCGGCGGGACGCCCGGTGATGGTGTGGATCTACGGCGGCGCCTACAAGTTCGGCTCCGCCGACGACCCCGCCTACGACGCCGGTCGGCTCTCCCGCGACGGCGGGCTGGTCGTGGTGACCTTCAACTACCGCGTGGGTATGGAGGGTTTCGCACGGATCGAGGGCGCCCCGGCGAACCGCGGGCTCCTCGACCAGGTGGCTGCCCTGGAGTGGGTGCGGGAGAACATCACTTCCTTCGGCGGCGACCCGGACCAGGTCACCGTCTTCGGCGAATCGGCCGGCGCCGGATCCATCGCCTCGCTGATGGCCATGCCGCGCGCCCGGGGCCTGTTCCGGCGGGCCATCGCGCAGAGCGTGCCGGGCACATTCTTCTCGGACGAGCTGGCCGCGGACATCGCCGACGCCCTCGCGGGCGAGCTGGGGCTGCGCCCGACGGTGGCCGACCTGTCCGGTGTGGACCCGCGCAAACTGACCGGCGCGGGGGCCGCGTTGAGCGCCCGGATGCGCGAGTACCTCCACCGGTGGGGCCCGGTCGCCCTCACCCCGACCCCGTATTCGCCGGTCGTCGACGGCGAGATCCTCCCCACCACGCCGTGGGAGGCACTCGCGGGCGGATCCGCACGGGACATCGAGCTGATCGCCGGCCACAACCGGGACGAGTACCGGCTCTTCCTCCTGCTCGGCGGACTGCTCGGCCAGGTGGACGACAACCTCGCATCGATGGGCCTGGCGCTGTTCGGCCCCACACCGGACGCCGGGCAGGCCTACCGGGCCGCTTTCCCGGAGGCCTCCGCGGAGTCCCTGTTCGAACTCGTCCAGTCGGACTGGCTGTTCCGCATGCCCACTCTGCACCTCGCCCGGGCGCAGGTGGCGGGCGGCGGCCGGGCGCACCTGTACGAACTCACCTGGTCCGCCCCGGCGAACGGCGGCGCCCTCGGCGCCTGCCACGGCCTCGACGTACCCCTGACCTTCGGTGTGTACGGCGGCTTGGGCGCCATGCTGGTCGGCCCCACGCCCACACCCGAGACCGAGGTACTCTCCGCCCGCTTCCGCCTGGCCTGGACCACCTTCGCCACCACCGGCGACCCTGGCTGGCCCGCCTACGACAACGAACGTCGTCTCGTCCAACTCCTCGACGTCGAACCCACGGTGGCTGCCTACCCCGAGGAAGCCTCCCGTCGGCTCTGGGAGCGGCACACGTTCGCTCCCCTGGACCTGGCCACGCCGTAACGACGCCTTGAACTGACCGGGCGCGCCCGGACGAGTAACCTCAACCGCCGTGCTGCAGGACGGAGTTCATGCACACTTGCTGATGCGTCCGAGTTTGGTGTCATCAGCGGGATCAGCGGCCGGAGGTTGTCCAGTGGCCATGGAAGACCCGAGCGATCCCTCATGGGCACAAATCCATGAGGGCATCGAGGCCGTGATCGGCCGCTGGGACGACGCACTGGCACGTATCCCCGACGAGACGGCGGCACAGCGCACCGTCCGCGACTATCTCGTCGACTACGTGTTTGTGCAGGGCGGTGGTTCCCCCCAGGAGCGCGCAGAGTTCCTGTTCCTGGTCATGCAGCGGTTGGCGCAACTGGAGCGGGCCGGTGACGGCCTTGCCGTCCTGGAGTGGATCGCGGATTTGTACGCCGGTCATGGCGATCCAGATGTGGCCGTACCCGCGCTCATGGCCCTGACCGACGCGGCCGTGGCACTGGCAGCGCTCGACAAGGACCTGGGCCACGCCGTCGCGGTCCTGAACCGGGCGGCGGATCAGGTTGCCCCACAGGCTCACGTGACGATTCAGCGAGCAGCATCCCGAGCGCTCGCCCATGGAGCCCTCCTCATGGGCACGGCCCGGGGTGCCGACGGGGACCGGGCTGTCAGGCGGCAGGCCGAGCCGTGGCACACGGTCCTCGACCGCTGGTCGGGGAGCGGGGACGTGATTCTGCGCTGGCGGCTCGCACAGGCGCACTTCCATGTCGGTCTGACCCACCTGCTGCTGGGAGAGGACGCGTCGGCCGACGACCGGTTCGCCAGTGCGGCAGCACAGTGGAACGGCCTCGCCGTCGACCCCGACGTGACCGGCGAAATCGACACGGAGTACTTCGCCCGGGGCCAGTACGCCCGCCGCATCCTTCGCGCCGTAGAACTTCCGGGCCACGCGGCGAACCTCACCGCAGAGCTGCTGATGAGGCCGACCGCAAACCGGTGGGAGAGGGGGCGCGAGCGCCAGCAGGCGAAGGAACTCGTCCGGGCCGCGCAGCACCGGCACCGAAGGTCGGTCGGCGAAGTGAAGACCTGGTGCTGCTGCGGGCAGCCCTTTGCGCTGCTCCTGCGCAACTTCGGCCTGTTGGAGTGGACGGTCCGTCAGCCGGGGGCGGACTACGCGGGCAGACAGGGCTTCCACCAGGCTCAGACGTTCACGTACCAGCGTCGTGGCGATCACGTGGTGCGAGAGCTGGGACGTGAGGTGCCCATCGTGCAGGTGGCCACCTCGGACTCGGCAGGCCTCGAACTCGACTCCTGGCGATTCCACGGTGAGCCCCTGGCCCAGGCCCAGCTGTACCTGTCGAACGACAGCTGGTTCGAGACGGTGACTCACCTGATCACCCTCGCGGAAACCGTCATCATCTGGGCCGAAGGCATGACACCGGCACTCGCGCAGGAGATGGCTGCCGTACGCGCCGCAGGCCGCACCCAGGACGCGGTCGTCCTCATCGAGAAGCTGGACGACGACCCAGCCCAACGGGCCCAGATCGCCTTCGCCCTGGCGCAACAGATCGTCGGGGAGGACAGCGACGACCACGATGCGGTCCGGTCACTGGCGAACGATCTGATGCCCCAGGTCAGAACGTCACGCGAGCAACTCACCCCTGAGTCCCCGGCACTCGACGGGTTCCCGCATGTGGTGGACCTCCGCCAGGCCCCCCGATCGGCCGGCGCGCAGCACCCCGCCGTCCTGGCAAGGCGGCGGCATCACCAGGAGCTCGGTGAGCTTCCTTGGGACGAACGGATGGCGCGTCTGTCGAGCCGACTCGGCACCTGACCGCGGCTGCGGAGCCTACGGCAGGTGCCCCAGTTGCCGGTCGACGGAGTCCTGAGCGGCAGGGGACAGCAGCGATCCGGCGCGTTTGAGGAAGCCGTACAGCCCGGGGCCGTGCTGATCGGCCAGTTCGGCGTTGTGCGCCAGCACGTCGAGTTCGTTGGCGGCCGTGATCTCGAGGAACGCCTTCAGGTCGTCGGGGGAGGGCTGGTGCTCACGGCCGGTGAAGCGGTCCCGGAAGGTGACCGTCGTGCTGCCGTCGATGCGTGGGTAGACGGTGGTGCGGTCGCAGCTGGCGTAGAGGTACACCAACGCCTCCGCCGACTCGCCGATCAGGGCGACGAGCGTGGCCCGTTCGGTGAGCGGCAGCAGCGTCGTGGCGAAGCCGTCGGTTCCGTAGGTCGCGTGGCACAGTCCCGCGGTCTGGAGGTCGGGGCCGGCTCCCCATGCGGCCAGCAGCCGCTGAACTCGCAGCAGGTGCTCGAGGAGCGTGCCGCCCGGATGAGGTATCTGGTCGGCTCCGTGGCCGCGCAGGAATTCCTCGATCGAGGGGTGCTGCCGGGCCGGTGGCATCGTCGGACGTCCTCTCAGGTGGGGTGATCTCGCTGACGAAGACCAGCCTATTGCGCGGTGTTCACCAGCTGATTCCGGCCGCCACCGGCAGATGGTCGCTGCCGGTGGCCGGCAGCACCCACGAGCTGTCCGGCTGCACGCCGCGGACCAGGATCTGGTCGATCCGCGCCACCGGGAACTTGGCCGGCCAGCTGAAGCCGAAGCCGTCCCCGGCCACCTCCTGCGCGGAGCGCAGCCGCGAGGTGAGACCGGCGAACGCGCGGTCGTCCGTGGTGCCGTTGAGATCGCCGAGCAGCACCACCCGCTTGCTCTTCTCGGCGGCGACGGCCTTGCCGAGCAACTGCGCGTTCCTGTCCCGCGAGCCCGTCGCGAAGCCCGCCCTGGGATTCACCCGTGCGGATCCCAGGTGGGCCACATACACTGCCAGCGGACCGTGATGCGTGGCCACCGTGGTGCGCAGCCCCCGGTTGTAGGCCAGTTTCACGGCGGCCGGCTTGGTGGCCGCCAGCGGCCCGTAGTCCATCCCGATGTCGACCGGCCGGCTGTCCGAGAGGGGCAGCTTGCTCCACAGCCCGACCGTGCCCAGCACCTTGTGGTACGGGTACGCCTTCGCCAGCCCCTTCTCGTAGACGCCCCGCGCCTGCGGGGTGATCTCCTCCAGTGCCAGCACGTTCGCGCCGGAGGCGACCAGGTCGCGGGCGGTGCCGGCCGGGTCGGGATTTTCGGCGCTGACGTTGTGGCTGGCCACGGTGAGGTCGCTGCCCGCATGGGACTTGTCGCTGAGCGTCCCGCCGAAGAGATGCAGCCACACCGTCACCGGCAGCAGCAGCGCCGCCACCGCGGAGGCGGAGCGGCGCCAGAGCGCCCCGGCCAGCAGCACCGGGACGAACACGCCGAACCACGGCAGGAAGGTCTCCACCAGGCTGCCGAGGTTCCCGACCCGGTTCGGGATCTCGGCGTGCAGCAGCATGAGCAGGCTGAGGAGCAGCGCCGACGCCGCGAGGACCGGTCCGCGCTTCCAGGGCTCGGGCCGGGCGCCACGACGGATCGCCCGCCGGACGGACGCGCTCCAGGCACCGGGGTCGGTGTCCCGGCGGCCTCCCTGTCCGGTCTCCGCCGGGTCCACCTGCGTCATCGTCTGTCCTCGTTCACTGCCGGTCACTGCTGCATCCTCGGGTCTTCGGTGGGGTCGGCATACATGGGCGGGCAGCCACGAGCGATCGCACTGGTGCGCAGCTCGTAGTGCCAGGTTTCGTTCCTGTAGATCTGGCACAGCCCGTAGTCGACGCCGTGCCGGGACAGCCACTCCGTCGCATCGGAACGCCCGAGGTCCACCGCGTCCCCCGACACATGCGGAGAGGTCGCCGCGGTGGCCACCCATCGGGCGGCCTCGTTCGCGGATCCGTACTTGGCGACCGCCTGGCGAAGCAGCTGATTCTGGTACGCCTTCGAACGCCAGCCGCTGTTGACGTAGAAGGTCACTCCGTCGTGCGCGGCAGCCGACGCCGCCCGGCGCAGTGCCTTGAGCAGATCCGGATTGAGCCTGGCCACGGCCGGAATCGTGTCGTTGAAGACCGTCACACCGTTCGGGACGATCCCGTCCGCCTCGCCCAGCGCACCGCTGTGCTCACCACCATGAGCATCCGAAGGTAATGCGCCCGACGGAGGCGAAAGCGACGACGAGGACGAGGACTTCGGCACCTGGTGGCCGAGGACCGCGGTGATCACCGCTATGACCACGATCAGGCCGACGACAAGCAGCCCGCGCATCCGGTGGTTCGTTGTGGGTGCCGGTGGTGGGGTTCGAGTCATACGACCAGTCAAGGCAGCACGGTGTTGCCGGCACGTATGTGGTTTTCGATATGCCGACGATATGCGCCGGCTCGGAGCGTAAATGACGTGCGTGTGTGGGGCGTTGAGGACGAACCTTGTCCGACGGAAGCCATCGGGCGGGCGCAGCGGGCCTCCCGGTCCACTGTCGTACGAGAGGTTCCTGTGCCGTTCTCTTCCTCCGCCGTGTCCGGTTCGGGTCGACGTGCTGGGTCAAGCCTGTGGCGGCACAGCGACTTCCGCCGGCTCTGGGTGGGCCAGACGGTCTCCCAACTGGGCGAGCAGGCAAGCCTGGTGGTTCTGCCGCTCCTGGCCGTCCTGACGCTCAACGTCGGCCCGGGCCAGTTGGGCGCCCTGCGCGCGGCGGGGCAGGCGCCGATCCTGCTGCTGTCGCTGTTCGTCGGCGCGTGGGTGGACAGATGGCGGACCCGTACGGTGATGGTGCTGACGGACGCCGGTCGGGCCCTGGCACTGGGCGCCACCGCCGTGGCCGGCCTCCTCGGATGGCTCGGCTTGCCGGAGCTGCTCGTGGTCGCCGTTGCCGTCGGGGCGCTGTCGGTGTTCTTCGACATGGCCTACCAGGCGTCTTTGGTACGGCTGGTGGAACGCGACCAGTTGGTACGGGGCAACAGCGCGCTCGAGGGCAGCCGGTCCGCCGCGCAGATCGGCGGTCCAGCCCTCGGCGGTGCGTTGGTGTCCTTGCTGTCGGCGCCCATCGCCGTCGCCTCCAGCGCAGGGTTCTTCGCCCTGTCGTTCCTGTCGATCCGGAGAATGGGGAACCGCGAATCGGTCCCGGAACGCCCGGAGGGTCCACCGCGGCTCTGGCGGCGCATCCAGGAGGGCCTGCGCTTCGTCGCCGGTAATGCCTTGCTGCGGACCGTGTGCCTCGCGTCAGCCGCCTTCCAGTTCTTCTTCGCGGCGGCGATGACCGTCTATCTGCTGTTCCTGCCACGGGATCTGCACCTGTCGGGCACCGAGATCGGGCTCGCCCTCGCGGCGACGGGGCCGGGCGCGCTCCTGGGCTCGCTGCTGGCCGCCCGTCTACCGGGCCGCTTCGGATACGGCCCGGTGCTCGTGTCAGCGGCAGCGCTCGGCGACGGCGTGTTCCTGTTCGTGCCCGCACTGCACGGTGCCCCCGCGGTGACGGTTCCCGCCCTCGTCGCGCTGAACTTCGTCTTCGGGACCTTCAGCCAGCTGGTGAACGTCACGATCATGGCTGTACGGCAGAGCGCCACTCCGGACCGGATGCAGGGCCGCGCGGCCGCGACGGTCAACTTCGTCGGCATGGGGACGACCCCGCTCGGCTCCCTGCTCGGCGGCCTTCTCGCGGAAGCGTGGGGCACGCACACCAGCCTCCTGGCGACCGCCGCAGGCATGCTGCTGTCACCGGCACTGATGGCCCTCTCCCCGCTCGCCCGCCTGGGACCGCAAGGTGCTCAGGTCGTCCATGACGCTTGAGGACGACGTGGAGGGCGGAGGGCACACCCCTCTCCGCCCTTCCGCTCGGCGGTCCGAGGCCCGCACGTCAGGCCCGACCGGTCGGCTGCGGACTACGCGTGCCCGAACCAACTGCCGCCCCACACCGCGCGGGTTCCGGCAGGGCAGGTCAGACGGAAGTCCCACCGGCCGGAGTAGGAACGCCGGAACTCATGGCGGCCGTCGGTGCAGTCCACGTACACCGGGTACGTGTGGCTGTCGCAGGTCAGGTAGACGTTCCGGTTGCCGTCTGTGCGCCCGTTGAAGCAAGCCACGCCGAGCTCGCTCTCCTCCGGGGACGAGGCCCGCTGCACGAAGTCGAGCAGCGAGTGCTCCAGCGGGGCGCTCTCCTCGATGGTTCGCCCGTCGACGTTGGTGGCCTGGGCTTGCGCATCGCCGGACGTGCCCGCCGCGCCGGCCGGTACGGACGCGGCCGCCAGCGCAGTGACGGCGATCGCCACAGTGGCTGCAACGTTCCTCATGGACGTCAAGTTCTCCTCCACAGAAGGGACAACTGTCTACAGATGCAACGGAAGGTAGCGAATTACTCCCGGCACCTCCAGCCAGACATCCACCGGAACGCCACTGGTTGACTGAGCATGTGTCCGAAGAACTGTTATCCGAGTGTCACCCACCGGTCTCCCAGGTATCGGGCAGGATCGTTCGGCGTCGACGACGGGACAGTTTTCATGGGTACACAGCGCACGGTGGAGCCGGCGGCACTGGTCGCCGCCGCCCGAGGGGGCGACCCGGAAGCTCAGGACGCCCTGGTCAGTGCGTACCTCCCGCTGGTCTACAACATCGTGGGCCGCGCGCTGAACGGCTCGGTCGACGTCGACGACGTGGTGCAGGAGACCATGCTGCGCGCCCTGGACGGACTGGGCGGTCTGCGCACCCCCGAGAGCTTCCGTTCCTGGCTCGTGGCGATCGCGATGAACGAGATCCGCAAGCACTGGCAGAACCGGCAGGTCACCCCGGGCACCGTGGAGGAGGCCGAGGAACTCGCCGATCCGGGCGCCGACTTCGTGGACCTCACCCTCGTACAGCTTCAGCTCTCCGGTCAGCGCCAGGAGACCGCGCGCGCCACTCGCTGGCTGGAGCCGGACGACCGGGGACTGCTGTCGCTGTGGTGGCTGGAGTGCGCCGGCGAGCTGACCCGCGCCGAGGTGGCTGCCGCCCTGGAGTTGTCGCCGCAGCACACTGCCGTACGGGTACAGCGGATGAAGGCGCAGCTGGAGGCGGCCCGCGTGGTGGTGCGGGCGCTCGACGCGCAGCCGCCGTGCCTGGAGCTGCGCGGCATGCTGGGCACCTGGGACGGGCGGCCCTCGGCGCTGTGGCGCAAACGAATAGCCCGGCACGCCCGTGGCTGCGGGCGGTGCTCCGGCCTGTGGAGCGGGCTGATGCCCGTGGAGGGGCTGCTTGCCGGGCTGGCACTGGTCGCCGCGGCGCCCTCGCTGCTGACGGGCCTGCGCGCCGCAAGCGGAGGCATGGCCGAGGCCGGGATGGCGTTGCCCGGCACGGGACGTCGGCCCTCCGCCGGCCGTACCGGATCGGGCCCGGAAGCCGGACACCGTGCCCTGCGCGGGCGGGCGGGATCCCGGAGCGAGGTGCGCCGACGCCGGCGCAACCGGCGCAGGGCCGTCGGCGGTGCGGTCGTCGCGGCCTGTGTGGCAGGCGGCGGGCTCTGGTACTTCGGCACGGGCCCCGGGACCGGCGGCGAAGGGGCGATCGCCGAGCACACCGCGGGCGCCCCGGTCGCGGACCTTTCGGAATCCAGTGCCGTCGAGACGCCTCCGTCGGCCTCCACGTCTGCGTCTGCCTCCGCGTCACCCACGAAGAAGGCAAGCGCGTCCAAGAGCCCGCGCCCCGCGAAGAAGGACGCCCCGGCTCCCCGCCCCTCCGCTCAGCCCTCGCGGACGGCGACCGGCACACCCGAAGCGGCGTCGACGCCTTCCGGCACCGTCGCGCAGGTGGTCGCCCTGGTGGACAAGGAACGGGCGGCCAACGGCTGCGGTGCCCTCACCGAGGACCCCCGACTGGAGAAGGCCGCGCAAGGCCACTCCGACGACATGGCCGCCCGCAACTTCTTCGACCACACCAACCCCGACGGCCTCGACCCCGGGCAGCGCATCACCGCCGCGGGCTACAAGTGGTCCACGTACGGGGAGAACATCGCCCAGGGGCAGCAGACGCCGCAGGCGGTGATGGAGTCCTGGATGAACAGCCCCGGTCACCGCGCCAACATCCTCAACTGCTCGTTCAAGGACATCGGCGTGGGCGTCCACAACGGGCCGGGCGGGCCGTGGTGGACGCAGGACTTCGGCGCCAAGCTCTGACGCTGCAGAGGCAGTTGCCCGGCCGGGGTTCAGCGTACCGGGAAGCCGAAGGAGCGCCCCTGCTGCTTCAGCCAGGGCAGGACTTCGCGCAGGGCGGCCACCGTCTGGGAGCGGTCTCCGCCGGCGTCGTGGAAGAGGATCGTCGGGCCGTTGGACAGCTCGTTCTTGACGGTGGCGATGATGGCGGCGGTGCCGGGGCGTTCGAAGTCCTTGGAGTCCACGTTCCAGCCCAGCGGCCGCATCCCCTGCGCGGCGGCGAGTTGCCTGCTGTACGGGGTGAAGGCACCACCCGGGGCCCGGTAGTACAGCGGCCTTACGCCCCCCGAGGCCTTGGTGATCATGTCGGCGGCGCCCAGGATCTCCTTGGACTGGTAGGAGTTGGGCTTCTTGTCCATGGTGGTGTCGTGCGACACGGTGTGGTCGCACAGCCGGTGCCCGGCCGCCACCACCGCCTTGACCAGGTCCGGGTGCGCCTGGGCCTGAGTGCCGACCATGCAGAACGTGGCCTTCACGCCGTTGTCCTTGAGCACCTGCAGGACCTGCGGTGTCCAGACCGGGTCCGGCCCGTCGTCGATGGTGACGTTGACGCCCTGGGCGCCCTGGTCCGAGGCGTGGACGATGCTCACCGCCACCGGGGTCGTTCGGCCGGCGCCGGCCGCCGCTGAGGAGGGATGGGCCGAGGCGCCCGAGTGCCGGCCGCTGGAGGGGCCGGCCTGCGCGGTCCATACCGAGGTGGCCGCCGCCACCGCCGTCACCCCGACCGCCGCCGCGAATACCCGGCCGTACCATCCCCGCCCGCCATGCCGCGCCATTTCTGCCCCGCCCTTGTCATCCTGGTGTTGCTTGTGCATCTGTCAGGACGGTGAAAGGTTGCTCCGGGATCCGTCTGTTACTGATCACGGACAATTCCGCGGAAGTTCCGAGACGCACGACCGGCGCACAGGGGCGGAGCAGGGACGATGCCGGCGCCGGGGAGCCGGTTCTGCGACCCTCGGGCGCTCTTGGCTCGACCGATGTCGCGCGCGACCGTCTCATTCCTGCACGGCTCGGCGCGGGCGCGAAATCCACGGTGTCGTACGGGCTTTGGACCGCCTCGGCGCGAACCACGTGCGCGTGGAGGCCGTCCGCGAACGCCGTGCTGGTGTCGCCGCCCGCCACCGTGGTCCGCATCTCGGACGCGAGTTCACCCGGCGCCCCGTCAACGAGCCGGGTGTCTACCGGATTTCCTCCGCATACCTCGCCACAGTCGACAGCGCAGAGCGTCTCCTCAGGCCGCCGGCCGAATCAGCCCGGACTCGTAGGCGAAGGCCACCGCCTGGACGCGGGCGCGGGCGCCGATCTTGGCGAGGATGTGGCTGACGTGGGATTTGACGGTGGTGGGGGCGATGGACAGCCGTACGGCGATCTCGGTGTTGGACCAGCCGGAGGCGACGGCCGTCAGGACGTCGCGTTCGCGTTCGGTGAGGGTGTTCAGCCCGGCCTCCCGCCCCGCGGGTCGGACGGAGGGCTGCTCGCGGACCGCGTCGATGAGCGCACGGGTCAGGGCGGGGGTGATCGCCGCGTCTCCGGCGGCCACCACGCGGATGGCCGCGGTCAGTTCGTCCGGGGCGGCGTCCGTCAGGAGGAAGCCGGCGGCCCCGGCGCGCAGGGCGGCGTAGGCGTGCCTCTCGTGCGGGGCCGACGTCAGAACCAGGACGCGGGGAGGGGGCCCGCCCGTCGTTGCGGTCTCGGAGGCCGGGAGGAACCGCGGGAGGTGCGCGGGACGTGCGATGCGCCGGATGGCTTCGATGTCGTCGGTACCGGCGAGGTGGCTGTCCATCAGGACGACGTCCGGACGGAGCGCGGAGCACAGGCCGACCGCCTCGGCTGTGCTCGCGGCTTCGCCGACCACGGTCAGGTCGGGCTCCGCCGCCAGGAGCATGCGCAGACCGACGCGTTGCAGGGACTGGTCGTTGACGATGAGTACGGAGACCATGTCTGTCCTTCCCGCCTCTAAACGAAACGGTTTCGTTCACTCGGAGGCCAGAATAGCCCCCTCCGTTAGCGAAACGGCATCGTTCTCATTATGGTCTGGGTCACATCTCACGACCGTCTTGGACGGACGTCGCTTCCCGGTGAACGGTCAGGGTTCGCGGTGCTCGTGTGCCGCTTGTTCCAGCGCCTCCGCCTCCGCCTCGGCCAGTCGCTGCTCGGCCTCCACGTCGATCGAACGGGTCAGCAGCCAGTAGAGCGCCGCGGCCACCGGCAGCCCGATGAACAGCGAGATGTCGGCTCCGTCGAGTGCGTGTGCGACGGGGCCGGTGTAGAGGGTGCCGACGGAGAAGAAGGGGATCATGACGGCGAAGCCCACCAGGTAGGCGATGATGCCGTGCCAGCCCCAACGGCCGTAGATTCCACGGGGGTTGAAGATCTCGGCGATGGCGTAGTGGCCGCGGCGCACCACGTAGTAGTCCATCAGGTTGACCGCGGTCCACGGGATGAACAGATAGAGCACTAGCAGCAGGAAGTTGTTGAAGTTCTCAAGGAAGTTGGAGGTCGCGGCCAGCGCTCCCACCAGGGAGAGCGCGGCGGTCAGCCCGATGGTCACCAGCCGCACGCCGAGCGTCGGGCGCACCCGCTTGACCGAGTCGATGGCGCTGATGAGGGTCAGTGAGCCGCCGTACATGTTCAGCGCGGTGACGGAGACGAGTCCCAGCACGGCGAAGAGCAGCACGATCGCGCCGAACCCGCTGAAGACCTTGTCGCCGGCCGCGTTGATCGACTTGATCGTCTCGAAGTCCTTGCCCGCCCACGCGGCGAGCAGCGCCCCGAGGACCATCAGCCAGATGCCGCCGAGCGCCGAACCGAAGTAGGTCCAGTAGAAGGTCTTGCGGACCGTCACGCCCGGCGGGAGGTAGCGCGAGTAGTCGGAGACATAGATGGCCCAGCTGATCTGGTAGCCGGCGACCACGCCGAACTGCGCGAGGAACGGTGTGGCCTTGAAGGCGCCGAGGTCGAAGGAGCCCGCCGGGTAGTGCAGCGTGACCAGCACACCCACGGTGAAGATCCCGAAGACGACCAGGAAGGAGTACGTCAGGAACTGCTCGGCCTTGTGGATGACGTCGTAGCCGACCAGTGCGATCACCAGGGCGACCGCGGTGACCACGACCACCCACAGCTTGACGCCGCCGTGCACCGTGGTGTGCATCGCCTCACCGGCGAGGATGGTGTTGAAGACGTTGAAGCCCGCGTACTGCACATAGGCGAACAGCCACACCAGCAGGGCGCCCACATAGCCGAACTGGGGCCGCGACTGGATCATCTGCGGGAGGCCCAGCTGCGGGCCCTGGGCCGAGTGGAAGGCCATGAAGAAGGTGCCGAGGACGGTGCCCGCCACGATCGCGATCAGCGACCAGATGAGATTGCCGCCCTCGGTGATGCTGATCAGGCCCACCGCGAGGGTCGCGATCTGCGCGTTCGACATGAACCACAGCGGGCCCAGGTGCCACAGCTTGCCGTGGCGCTCGTCCAGCGGGACGTAGTCGATGGAGCGGATCTCCAGGCCCGACACCCGCGGTTCCGACGTAGTGGTCACGGCACCCTCCAGCGTGATGACCCGCCCCTGTGGCCGGATTCATTCCCCGGAGGCGTCCGGTCAAGCGGTCATTGCCGACCCTTGACCGGACGGTTCACCGAGGTCAGGCCGCCGGGCTGGGGAAGGTCGGGTACTCCACCCCGGAGACGTGCTGGACGACACGGATGACCTGGCAGGAGTAGCCGAACTCGTTGTCGTACCAGAGGTAGAGGATGGCGTTGTCGCCGTCCACCTTGGTGGCACCCGCATCGATGATCGAGGCGTGGCGCGAGCCGATGAAGTCGCTGGAGACCGCGTCGGGAGCGGTCGTGAAGTCGATCTGGCGCCTCAGCGGCGAGGTCAGCGACACGTTGCGCAGGTGGTCCAGGACCTCTTCGCGGTCGGTCTCGCGGCCGAGCCGCAGGCTGAGGATCGCGATCGAGACGTCCGGCACCGGGACGCGGATCGAGCTGCCGGTGATGGGCGCCTTGAGGTCCGGCAGCGCCTTCGCGACGGCGGACGCGGCACCGGTCTCGGTGATGACCATGTTCAGCGGCGCGGAACGGCCGCGGCGGTCGGCCTTGTGGTAGTTGTCCAGCAGGTTCTGGTCGTTGGTGAACGAGTGGACGGTCTCCACATGGCCGCGCAGCACGCCGTACTCGTCCGCCATCGCCTTGAGCGGCGGCACGATCGCGTTGGTGGTGCAGGAGGCGCAGGACAGGATCTGCTCATCCGGCTTGATGGTGTCGTGGTTGACGCCGTGCACGATGTTCGGGACGTCGCCCTTGCCCGGGGCGGTCAGCACGACCTTGTCGATGCCCGGGCGCAGGTGCTGCGAAAGTCCCTCGCGGTCACGCCACTTGCCGGTGTTGTCGATCAGGATGGCGTTGTTGATGCCGTACGCGGTGTAGTCGACCTCGGAGGGGTCGTTCGCGTAGATCACCTTGATGGCGTTGCCGTTGGCGAAGATCGTGCCGCTCGCCTCGTCCACCGTGATCGTGCCCTGGAACTGGCCGTGGATGGAGTCCCGGCGCAGCAGCGAGGCCCGCTTGACGATGTCCTGCTCACCACCGCCGCGCACGACGATCGCGCGCAGTCTGAGGCCGTTGCCGGAGCCCGCCTTCTCGATCAGCAGGCGGGCCACCAGACGGCCGATGCGCCCGAAGCCGTACAGGACGACGTCACGGCCCTCGCCGCGCTCGATCTTGTTGGCGCCGGTGGCGCCCGCCAC
This sequence comes from Streptomyces sp. NPDC002092, assembly GCF_053593775.1. Taxonomy (NCBI): domain Bacteria; kingdom Bacillati; phylum Actinomycetota; class Actinomycetes; order Kitasatosporales; family Streptomycetaceae; genus Streptomyces; species Streptomyces sp. NPDC002092. Next base: position 428,161 of record NZ_JBSFDG010000007.1, on the reverse strand, counting down.
GGCCTCCGCGGTGAACGCGTCCACCGACAGACCACGGTCGTCGGCCTTGTACGTCGCCGCGAGCATGCCGATGTCGATCTGCGAGGGGCCGAGGTCGAGCGCGGTGAGCGCCTTCAGGAACGGCAGGGTCTCGGTGACCGAGAGCTCCTCGCCGGCGATCTGCCGGGCGAACCGGTGCGTCTTGAGGATGCTGACCACCGACTTGTTCACCAAGGAGCGGCTGTGCAGCAGGACCGTCACGTCCCGCTCGCGGTGCAGCTTCCCGATGATCGGGATCATCGACTCCGCGATCTCCTCGCGGGTCTTCCAGTTGGTGAACGAGTCGTCGTTGACAGTCACAGATCCATCTTTCGAGCTAGGCGGCGCTCATATGTTAATCCCTGTTTGATCGATCGTTTGAGCGGGGTTCGTCACACCGTTCCTCACCCACGCGGACCCGGAATCGAGACGATCCGGCCGCCCGTCCGTACCTGACGGGCATGGGGCACGCCCGCCCCGCAACCGCCACCGGACCGACCGAGGGACGTACACCATGAACGCAACCGCAGCCATCGGCGTGACCGGCCTGGGCGTGATGGGCCGCAACCTGGCGCGGAACTTCGCCCGCAACGGCTACACCGTCGCCGTCCACAACCGCACGGCGGGCCGCACCCGCGCGCTGATGGAGGTGTACGGCGACGAAGGCACGTTCGTGCCCGCCGAAACACCCGCGGACTTCGTGGCCGCCCTCGAACGCCCCCGCCGACTGATGATCATGGTGCAGGCGGGGGAGGCCACCGACGCCGTCATCGCCGAGTTCGCCCCGCTCCTCGAACCCGGCGACATGATCATCGACGGGGGCAACGCCCACTTCGCCGACACCCGCCGCCGCGAGGCCGCCCTGCGCGGACGCGGCATCCACTTCGTCGGCACCGGCGTCTCCGGCGGCGAGGAGGGCGCCCTCGAAGGCCCCTCGATCATGGTCGGCGGCTCGGCGGAGGCGTATGACGTCCTCGGGCCCATGTTCGAGACCATCAGCGCCAAGGTCGGCGGCGAACCGTGCGCCGCTCATATCGGCAGTGACGGCGCCGGGCATTTCGTCAAGATGGTCCACAACGGCATCGAGTACGCCGACATGCAGCTCATCGCGGAGGCCTACGACCTGCTGCGCCAGGTCGCGGGCTACACCCCGGCCGAGATCGCCGAGGTCTTCAGCCACTGGAACAAGGGCCGGCTCGGCTCCTACCTGATCGAGATCACCGCCGAGGTGCTGGCTCACACCGACCCCGTCACCGGCGTCCCGTTCGTCGATGTCGTCGCGGACGCCGCGGGCCAGAAGGGCACCGGCCGCTGGACCGTGCAGACCGCGCTCGACCTGGGCTCGCCGGTCACCGCCATCGCCCAGGCCACCTTCGCCCGCGCCGCCTCCGGCCAGCGCGACCTGCGCGCCGCCTACTCGGGCCTGCCCGGCGGCACCCGCTCCCCGCTCAGCCGCACCGAAGCCGAACGCTTCACCTCACAGGTCGAGCACGCCCTGTACGCGTCCAAGGTCATCGCCTACGACCAGGGCTGGAAGATGATCCAGGACGCGGCCGCCCAGTACGGCTGGAAGATCGACCTCGGCACCGTCGCCCGGATCTGGCGCGGCGGCTGCATCATCCGCGCCTCCTTCCTCGACCGCATCCGCGCCGCCTACGCCTTCGACCGGGACCTGGTCAGCCTGCTCGGCGAGATGGAGTTCGCCATGGAGATCACCGACGCGCAGGTCCCCTGGCGGGAGATCATCGCCTCGGCGGCCCGCCGCGGCATCCCCGTCCCCGCCTTCTCCGCCGCCCTCGCCCACTACGACACCCTGCGCGCCGACCGTCTGCCCGCCGCCCTGCTGCAGGGCCAGCGCGACTACTTCGGCGCCCACACCTACCGCCGCACCGACTGCCCCGGCACCTTCCACACCCACTGGACCGCACCGGTACGCTCCAAGACGACGGCCTGACCAGGAAGGCCCGCACCGGGGCCCTGAACTCTTCCTGGGGGCCCCGGTGCGCGAACGGGTACGTCCTGTGCAGCCTTGACGCCCCGACCTGCGCCGACAAGGCTTCGGGCAACACCCGCCCGGACAGGTAGGACGACGATGGCAGACTCCCCGGACACTCCCGACAACAGAGCCGCGGGCCGGCAGCTCCAGGTGGAGACGCACGGTCTCGACGTCATCGCCGACGCCGAGCGCAAGGGCACCCCGCGGACGCTGTTCTGGCCCTGGTTCGGCGCCAACGTCTCCATCCTGGGGCTGAGTTACGGCGCCTTCGCGCTCGGCTTCCGGATCTCCTTCTGGCAGGCGCTGACCGCGGGTGTCATCGGCATCGTCTTCTCCTTCCTGCTCTGCGGGTTCATCGCGGTGGCCGGCAAACGCGGGTCGGCGCCCACGATGGTCCTCAGCCGCGCCGCGTACGGGGTGCGCGGCAACCGCCTGCCCTCGGTGATCTCCTGGGTGCTCACCGTCGGCTGGGAGACCGTGCTGTGCGCGCTCGCCACCATGGCCACCGCGACGGTGTTCGGACGGCTCGGCTGGGGCGGCGGCACCGGGACCCAGGTCGTCGCGCTGGTCGTGGTCGGTGCCCTCACCGTCATCGGCGGTGTGACGGGCTTCGACCTGATCATGCGGCTGCAAACCGTGATCACCGTGGTGACGGGCGTCCTGACCGTCGTCTACATCGTGCTGGTCGCCGACCACATCCACTGGAGCACCGTCAGCGCGCTCCCGGCGGGCTCCGCCCAGGAGTTCATCGGCGCGCTGGTGTTCATGATGACCGGCTTCGGCCTGGGCTGGGTCAACGCCGCCGCAGACTACTCCCGCTATCTGCCCCGCAGTTCCTCCAACCGGGGCGTGATCGGCTGGACCACCTTCGGCGCATCCGTGGCCCCGCTGCTCCTGCTGGTCTTCGGACTGCTGCTGGCAGGCTCCTCCACGAAACTCGACACGGCCGTCGCCGCCGACCCGATCGGCGCCCTCACCACCATCCTGCCCACCTGGTTCCTGGTCCCGTTCGCCGTGGTCGCGGTGCTCGGCCTGGTCGGCGGCGCGGTCCTCGACATCTACTCCTCGGGCCTGGCCCTGCTGTCGGCAGGCATCAGGATCCCCCGCTATCTGGCCGCCTTCGTGGACGGCGTCCTGATGATCGCCGGCTCGATCTACATCGTCTTCTTCGCCGGCGACTTCCTCGGCCAGTTCATGGGCTTCCTGACCACCCTCGGCGTCCCCATCGCCGCCTGGTGCGGCATCATGCTCGCCGATCTCGCCCTGCGCCGCCGCGACTACGACGAGGCAGACCTCTACCGTCCCGCCGGCCGCTACGGCGACGTACCGCCCGCCCCGCTGCTCCTCACCCTTGCCGCCACCGCCCTCGGCTGGGGCCTTGTCACCAACTCCGCCGCCGGCTGGCTCAGTTGGCAGGGCTACCTCCTCGAACCGTTCGGCCTCGGCGGGAAGTCCGGCTCCTGGGCGTACGCCAACCTCGGTGTCCTCGCCGCCCTCGCACTCGCCTTCCTCGCCACCCTGGCCCTGGGCCGCGCCCGCGTCCGCGCCCAGGAGACCGAGGCGCCGAGCCCCGCCACGGGGGAGCAGGTGCCGATCGCATGACCCCCTCCGCCACCGGACTGCTCGCCGTCATCGACATGCAGCGTGTCTTCGCCGACCCCGACAGCCCCTGGGCCACCCCCCGCTTCAGCGAAGCCGCGGCAGGAGTACGACGTCTGCTGCCGGCCTACGGCGACCGGGTAGCCTTCACCCGCTTCCTGGCGCCCGCCGAGCCGGACGGCGCGTGGCAGGCCTACTACGAGCAGTGGCCCTTCGCCCTCCAACCGCCGGACGCCCGGCTCTGGGAGCTCGCCGACGAGTTCGCCCACCGGGCACGGCATGTCGTCGACGCCACGACCTTCGGCAAGTGGACACCGCAACTCGCCCGGCACCTCGGTCCAGAGAAACGCCTGGTCCTGGCCGGAGTCAGCACCGACTGCTGCGTGGTGTCCACCGCGCTCGCCGCCGCCGACGCCGGTGTGGAGGTGCTGGTCGCCGCCGACGCCTGCGCGGGTGCCGACGACGACTCGCACGCCAAGGCGCTGCAGATCATGGACCTGTACCGCCCGCTGATCCGCGTGACCACCGTCGCCGAACTGCTCGGGGACGCTGGATGAGCCAATCCCCGCTCAAGCAGCGCCGTCTGGCCCTCCTCGGCGGCGGCTTCAGCCTCGACGACGACGGCCTGCTGGACGACTGGCTGCTGGGCCATGCGCGCACCACCCGACCCCGTGTGTGCTTCGTGCCCACCGCCAGCGGGGACGCCGCCGCGTACATCGAACGGTTCTACGACGTGTTCCGGTCACGCCACGCAGGTGAGCCGACCGTACTGCCGCTCTTCCGGCGGGAGTTGGACGACGAAGCACTGCGGGCGTTCCTGTTGGCGCAGGACGTCGTGTACGTGGGCGGCGGCAACACCGCGAACATGCTGGCGGTGTGGCGCACACACGGCGTGGACCGGCTGCTGCGCGAGGCCTACGACCGGGGCACCCTGCTGTGCGGCATCAGCGCCGGCGCCAACTGCTGGGCCGAGGGATCGCACACCGACTCCTTCGGCCCCCTCACCTACCTGCCGGACGGCCTCGGCCTGTTGCCCGGCTCGGTCTGCCCGCACTACGACAGCGAGCCGGGCCGCCGTCCCTCGTACCGTGCGGCGGTCGCGGACGGCTCGCTGCCTGCCGGCTGGGCGCTGGACGACGGGGTGGGCGCACTGTTCCTGGACGGGCAGCTGACGGAGACGGTGACGCGGGTGCCGGGTGCCCAGGTCCACCGGGTGGAGCCGGACGGGCGGGGCGGCGCCGAGGAGCGGGCGCTGCCGTGCCGTCCGCTCAGCTGAGTCCCGGACGACGTTGGCCTTATCCGGTCGGTACCCGCAGGGCACTTGCCGTGTTCAATCACCTCTGTCGCGTGACGTGACCCACGGCCCCACCCGCCAGGAGGCACCGTGCTCGCCGCTCCCGAACCCGACCTCACCGAAGACGACATCATCGAGCGCGCCGTAGCGCTCAGGCCCGTTCTGCTCGAACGTCAGCCGGAGACCGAGCGGTTGACGCACTACCCCAAGAACACCCACGACGACTTCCTCCAGGCCGGCTTCTACCGGATGCTCCAGCCGCGGCGTTACGGCGGCTACGAGTTCGGCCTGCCGGTCTTCTACCGCGTGGTCACCGAGATCGCACGCGGCTGCCCCTCCACCGGGTGGGCGCTCTCACTGACCGCGGCCCATGTGCTCCAGGTCGCCACCCTCTTCGACGAACAGGCACAGGACGAGATCTTCGGCGAAGACGGAGACTTCCGGGCCGCCTCCACCGTCGTCCCCGTCGGGGTCGCACAGCCCGACGGCGACGGCCATGTCGTCCTGGACGGCACCTGGCCGTACTCCTCCGGCGCCCCCTACTCCACGCACTACGTCGGCCAGACCCTGCGCGCCCCGGCCGCACCGGGCGAGGCACCGGGACCGCCCGTGCTGTTCGTCGCGCCGCGCTCGGTGTGGACGGTGGTAGACGACTGGCACGGCGTCCTCGGCCTGCGCGGCAGCGGCTCCAACAGCATCCACATGGAGCAGGCCCGCATCCCGGCCTACCTCACCCGCGAGGCCTTCCTGCTCGACCTGCCGGTCGAGGGCGGCAGCGTCGGCTCGGAACTGCACGGCAACCCGATGTACGCCGGGCGGGCGCCGAGCTTCTTTCACGGCGAGCTGGCCGCCATCATGATCGGCACCGCGTACGCGGCCGCCGACGAGTACGCCCGGGTCGTCGCCGCCCGGCCCCTCACCCTGGAACCCGACCGCACCCGTGCGGACCTGCACGACTATCAGCGCCACCTCGGCGAGGCGCTCGGCATCATCGACATGGCCGAGGCGGCGCTGCGGCAGACCGCACAGGACTGGATGGAGACCTGCCGGCGCAACGTCACCGGCGAGGCCCCCTTCACCGTCGTCGAGGACAACCGGCTCGCGCTGATGTTCCTGAACGCCGGGCGCGCGGCCTGGGACGTGCTGCAGGGCATCCTCTTCCGCACGGCCGGCTCCCGGCACGCCCGCGACGGCGAGCGGATGCAGCGCTACTTCCGGGACGCGGCCACGTACTGGACGCATGTGGGAGCGAGCATGGCGGAGCCGCTGACCCGCCGGGTCGGCTGCGACCGCCTCGGGCTGCCCTCGCAGGACATACCGCTGATTCCCTGAGGCAACCACACTGGTGAATTCCCGGGGAACGGATGAATGGGCTGGTTGGGACCGGGTACGCGAGCAGGACCGTGCCGGGGGCCGATCTTGTCCCGGGCGGGCCGTACGACCGCCGCTACCAGGGGATCTGCCATGGAGATACCTGCCAACGACCACACCACCACACCTGCCCGGCAGGCGCTGGACGCGCTGGCCGTGAACACCGAGGACACGGCGGCGCTGGACACGCTCGCCGGCAGTGAGGTGCTCGTTCCCGTGCCCGACGACGCAAGCCAGGAGGACGCAGTCGATCCCAGCGCGGTGGCGCTGCCGGTGCTGGAGCAGCCGGGCGGCGACCCGGTGGTGCCCGTGTTCACCTCGGAGGGGGAGATGGCCGGGCTGCTGCCGTTCGTCTCCCGCTACCGGCTGGTGCCGCTCGGTGCGCTGGCCTCGCAGTGGCCCGCCGACGATCTGTCGCTCACCATCGACGCCGGATCCGAGCACCCGCTGACGCTCACCTCCGAGGGCGTACGCACGCTGCTGGTCCGGCCCTGACGGCCGGCGAGTGAGACGGGGGAAGGCGCCGGGCCCGGGAGATGAACGGCGCCGTCCCCGCTCATGCCCGGGCGCCCGCGGTCACCGTGCCAGACGATACGACTGCCACGGTCGCCGCGCCGCTCCCGGACGCGCGGCGACCGCCCGCAGAACACAGCGGATTGTGGCATTTCATGGAGAGCTTCATGGAGCACCTCTTCCGGGACGAACCCATCCTTGGGCGGCTGCTGCAACGCATGGGCGCCGGGCCGGCGCCGGCGGCGGACCCCAATAGCCCGGCAGGCCGTTCCAGGCCGGGCGCCATCGAGGGCGGGACTGCTGCGTCAGGAGTCAGACGCAGGCGGCCGAAGTAACGTGATCGCATGGAACAGCGCATCACACTGATCACGCTGGGAGTGTCCGATCTCGCCCGCGCCAAGCGCTTCTACGAGGTGCTGGGCTGGCGGGGCCAGGAGGTCCAGGAGACCGTCTTCTTCCAGGCGGGAGGTCTGGGGCTGGTCCTGTGGAGCCGCGAGAAACTCGCCCGGGACTGCGGCCTGGAGCCCGGAGCCGCCGGGGGCTTCGGCGGAATCGCCCTCGCGCACAACGTCCGCTCGGAGGCGGAGGTCGACGCACTGATCGCCGCCGTCGAGCGGGCCGGCGGAACCATCACCAAGCCCGCGGCCACCAACGCCATCGGCTTCTACTCCGGCGCCTTCGTCGACCCGGACGGCCACGCCTGGGAGATCGCCCACAACCCCGGTTTCCCGCTGGCCGAGGACGGCTCGCTCACGCTTCCCGATTTCGGCGCCGCATAGGGCCTGGCGAGCTGTCCGTTGACGTGTCCCGGCTCTCGTGCGCGGCGGGCCCCGCAGAGGTGCCCGTCGCCGTCCTGGAGCACGAGGGCGAGCGCCGGCCCGTCTCCTGCCGCGGCCTGACCGACTGGCCACTGAACCTGCACCCTCGCTCGTCTGCCGGGCGACCGCGCAGGGTCTGCCAGGAGCCGCCGCAGCCGAGGACGGCGAGGCTCCGCGGCCGC
>NZ_JBSFDG010000007.1:0-420272 GCF_053593775.1 Streptomyces sp. NPDC002092 | reverse complement strand
GCAGTGATGACCTCACCGCCGGGAGGTGCCGTGTCCGAACCTGGGGGCGGCCCGTCGTGGCGAGTACGGCGGCATGCCGACGGTCTCCGCGGTCCTCACCGTCTCGCCCGACCTCACCGATCACCCGGTCCTCTGCCCGCCGCGGCCGCAGTGATGACCTCACCGCCGGGAGGTGCCGTGTCCGAACCTGGGGGCGGCCCGTCGTGGCGAGTACGGCGGCATGCCGACGGTCTCCGCGGTCCTGACCGCCTTGCCCGACCTCACCGATCACCCGGTCCTTCGCCTCCCCGGCCGTAACTGATCACCGCACGCCGGAGCGGTCCACAATGGCCGCATGACGTGGATCTCCGGCGTGGCCGGCGGGCTGCTGCTTGCGGTCATGGCCGGCAGCGTGGTGCGGACCCTGGTGGTGCCGCGCGGGCTCTACTCGATGCTGGTGTACCGGCTGTGGTGGGTGCTGCGCCGCCTGCTGCGGCTGGCCGCGGTACGCGGCGGCTACGGCGCCGTCGATCGCGCACAGACCTGGCTCGCCCCGCTGATCCTGATCGGCATGCTCGCGACCTGGCTCGGCGGAGCACTGGCCGGCTTCGGGCTGCTGCTGCACGCCGTGTCCGGGCTGTCCTGGGGCAGTTCCTTCCGGGAGGCGGGCTCCAGCCTGCTCACCCTCGGTTTCGCCAGTGGCGACCGGCTGCGGCTGTCCGTGCTCGACTTCGTCGCTGCGGCCACAGGACCGGTGCTGATCGCCCTGCAGATCGCCTACCTGCCCACGCTCTACGCCGCCTACAACCGACGCGAGCTGGAGGTGACCCTGCTGCAGTCCCGGGCCGGCGAGCCCGCCTGGGGCCCGGAGATCCTGGCCAGGCAGTGGCTGGTCGACACCGAGACCGCGCTGCCGGAGCTGTACCGGGCCTGGGAGCGGCTGGCCTCCGACATCGGCGAGAGCCACTCCACGTACCCGGTCCTGATGGCGTTCCGCTCGCCCCGGCCCTACCGGCACTGGCTGGTGGGCCTGGTCGCGGTGATGGACGCGGCGGCCGTACAGCTGGCGCTCACCCCGCGCACCGCCCCGCCGGAGGCCCGCCTGGTGCTGCGGGCCGGCTTCACCGCGCTGCGTGACATCGCCCGCGTCCAGCGCTTCCCCTTCGACCCTGATCCCCCTCCGGACGCCGCCCTGCGTCTCACCTACGCCGAGTTCGAGGCCGCCGTCGCGATGCTGGAGGCGGCGGGCTTCCATGCCGAACGCAGCGTCGCCGACGCCTGGCCGCACTTCCACGGCTGGCGGGTCAACTACGAGGCGATCGCCTACGAGATGTGCCACCGCTGCGATGCGGTACCCGCCCTGTGGACGGGGCCGCGCGCCTTCGCGTCGACGCCGATCCCGCCCCGCAGACCGGCGGATCGCAGACCCGGCGAGGACCGGCCGGGGCACCCGGACCCGTCAGCCGGCAGCGGTCCCTGAGCACGGGCCGTCCGGAGCGCTTGCTAGCGTGCGGCCGTGCCCACAGAGATCACCCGGCTCGTCGACGAACTCGTCGCCCAGATGAGGTCCCGCTCCGGCCCCGGATACCGCGAGGCCATGCGCCGACTCGGCGAGGCCGCCCGTGCCGGCGGCCCCGGGAGCGCGACCGCGGTGATCGAGGCCCTTGCCCCGTGGCTGCGCGGCCTGCAGGGCGACTACGCCAAGGCGGCCGTGCTGGCGGGGGCCTGTGTGGAATGGGGCGGATCGCCCATGGCCCTGGTCGACGTCCTGCCGCAACGGGCCTCGGAAGCCATGATGCTCAATGCGGCGCTGCCGGAGTTCTGGGCCAGGGCGACCCGCTGGCGACCGCTGCCGGAGCCGGTGAGCGAGAGCACCGACCGGCTGGTGAAGACCCTCGGCAAGCTGGCCCGGCAGGGCGCCGACGAAGGGTTCCTGACCCGCATGGCCATGTCCTGGTTCGACATGGAGGACTGGCTCAAGGCACTGATCACACTCCTCGCCCGCGGCCCTTTCCGGACGGCCGTCGCCGCCCCGGTCAAGGCCGGACTGCGCGAGCACGCCGCCGCAGTCGCAGACCGTTCACAACGCGCTGCCTGGGCGGGGCAGTTGGCCGCGGTCCTCGACGACGAGCCGCTGCTCGCCCTGGACCCCCGCACCCGCAGGGGGTACGCCCTGACGATGGGCGGCATCGGGGACAACTTCCAGTTGCACACCCTCCTCGCCGACCGGTTGATCGGCGATCCCGAGCAGGGGTTGGTGGCGGGGGAGCGCCCGGCACGCACGTGGGTCGAGGCGGCAACCGCGGGGGATCCCGGCCTGGGCGCGGGCGACCCCGCGATACGGCGCTTCCGACTCTTCGACGGCCATGGCGCGTACGTGTACCCCGAGGGCATCCCCGCCGACATCGAACCGCTCGACGGCACCCGCGTGCTCGTCCTGCACCCGCCCAACGGCACCTTCGGCATGGGAGTAGGCCGCGTCTTCGAGCACATGACGCCCACGCTGGAACTGGACCGCGTACTCGAACCGGCGCAGACGCAGCTCTGGTTCGACCGGGTGGCGCCCGCCGTCGAGAACGACCTGATGGCGGGCTAGGCCGGGACCGAGGCCGGCTGCGGGAAGGCCACCCCGGTGAGTTCCTCGGAGACCGTCCACAGACGGCGGGCGGTCGCCGGGTCACTGGCCGCCGGCGAGCGGCCGACCAGGGTCGGGGCGCCGCGCATCTCGCCGAGGCCGTCCGGGCCGACGTAGCTCGCACCGGGCAGGTCCTGCACGGCGGCGTACAGCGTGGGCAGTGCGCCGGCCCTGCTGTCCTGGGCCATGAAACGGTTGCCGACCCGCATGAGGGCGCGGCGCAGTGCACTGCCGTCATGGCTCTGGAGATTCGTCGCGGCATAGCCGGGGTGCGCGGCCAGGGCACGTACGGACGAGCCCGACTCGGCCAGGCGGCGCTGCAGTTCGAGGGTGAAGAGCAGGTTGGCCAGCTTGGACTGGCTGTACGCCGTCATGGGCGCGTACTCGCCGGTGAGGTTGAGGTTGTCGAAGTGGATGCGCGGGCTGCCCGGCATCCTGTGTGCACCGGACGACACGGTCACCACCCGGTCGGTGATGTGCGGCAGCAGCAGGTTCGTCAGGGCGAAGTGGCCCAGGTGATTGGTGCCGAACTGCATCTCGAAGCCGTCCTTGGTGGCGGACTCCGGGATGTTCATGACACCCGCGTTGTTGATCAGCAGATCGAGGCCGCCCTGCCAGCCGGCGGCGAACTCGCGCACCGAGGCGAGATCGGCGAGGTCGAGCCGGCGCACCTCCACGCTCCCTCGCACACCCGCGGCGGCGGCTTCTCCGCGCTTCACGTCCCGTACGGCGAGCACCACATGCGCGCCGGCACCGGCGAGTGCCTCGACGGTGGCGATGCCGAGTCCGCTGTTGGCGCCGGTCACGACGGCGGTGTGGCCGGTCTGGTCGGGGATGTCGGTCACGTTCCACTTGCTGGGTGAAGTAGTCATGACCGCCAATGTAGGCGGCGCCAACAATGCTGTCAATGACAACAATAGTGACGGCGACAACAATGTAGGCGCCACAAACATGACCGATACACTGGCGCCCATGCACACCCGCAACCGCCGCTATCACCACGGAGACCTCCGCGCCGCCCTGCTGACCCGTGCCGAGGACACGCTCCGGGAGAAGGGGCCGACCGCGCTGTCCCTGCGCGAACTCGCCCGTGACCTCGGCGTCAGCCATGCCGCGCCGAGCCGTCACTTCAAGGACAAGCAGGCACTGCTGGACGCGCTCGCGCTGACCGGATTCGAGCGGCTCACCGCCGTCCTCGGGGCCTCGCAGGACGGCGTCGGCGAGACGTTCGCGAAGCGGCTCGACGCGATGGTCCGTGCGTATGTGGGTTTCGCCCGGGACAACGCCGAGCTGCTCGACCTGATGTACTCGATCAAGCACGATCCGGAGGCCTCCGACGCGCTGCGCGAGGCCGAGCAGCGCTGGTCGGACCTGGTGGTCCGGCTGATCGGCGAGGGACAGGCCCAGGGTGAGGTGCGGGAGGGCCCGATGGAGCGCGTCGGCCTTCCGGTGTTCGCGGCCCTGCACGGCTACGCCGACCTCGCGGTGACCGGCATGCTGCCCCCCGAGGCGGACGAGCACGGGCTGGACGACGTGATCGCGTTCATGCTGCGAGGCGCCGCGCCGGCGTGACATGGATCACTAAAGATCTGCCCGCCTGATGCAACTGCCGCCCGTGTCGTAACTGTCTGACAGGGAAGCAGGCCCCTCGGGGCCGAGGAGCGAGAGAGCGGGGCAGGTCGTGGGACGGCGCAAGGGCATAGGGATCGCACTCGTCACAGTCGCGGTGCTGGCGGGTACGAGTGCCTGCGGTGGAGCCGGCAGCAGCAAGGCGAGCGCGGACGACGGGAAGGCGGGCAAGGCGAGCGCGAGTGCCTCGCCGTCACCGACGAAGCCCGCGGGGCCGCCGATGCTGCTGGACACGATCACCCCGCAGACGGGAACCACGGTCGGTGTGGCCATGCCGATCTCGGTGATCTTCACCAACCCGGTGGCGGCCAAGGCGCGGGCCACCGTCGAGAAGCACATGAAGGTGAGCGCCTCGCAGCCGGTGGCCGGTGCCTGGCACTGGATGGGCGACCGGCGCGCCGACTGGCGGCCGAAGACGTACTGGCCCTCCGGTACGAAGGTGAAGATCGACGCCGACCTGAAGGGCATCAGCAACGGCAACGGGCGCTACGGCGTGCACGGGTACACGCACACCTTCACCATCGGCGACGACGTGCGCGCGGACGTCTCGGTGACCGGCCACACCATGAAGGTGACCCGGAACGGCAAGCTGGTGCGCACCCTGTCGATCAATGCGGGCAGCGCCCAGTACCCGACGTGGGACGGCACGATGGCCGTCATCGACAAGCAGGAGAAGGTCCACATGACCTCCTGCAGCGTCGGCATCAGCTGCGACAAGAGCAGCCCGAACTTCTATGACCTGACGCTGCCCTGGGACGTCCACCTGACCCAGTCCGGCACCTACGTGCACTACTCGACCGGCGACCCCAACCCGGGCAGCGGCAGCGCCCGCGGCTCGCACGGCTGCGTCCATCTGTCCATGTCGGACGCCAAGTGGTTCTACGGCCAGGTCAAGCAGGGCGACCCGGTCACCGTCACCGGCTCGCCCCGTGGCAAGGCCTCGGCCGACAACGGCTACGCCGCGTTCAACCTGAGCTGGTCCCAGTGGCTCGCAGGGAGCGCGGCCGGGGAGCAGACGGCCGCACAGCTGTGAGGCCGAGAGCTCGGCAGGAGCTCTAGGGAGAACCGTGGGATGTGGCCCGGCCGCCCAGCAGCCGGGCCAGCACCTCGCGCTGCAGCGGCAGCACCTCGGTGTGCAGGTCGCGGCCCTTGCCCGTGAGGGCGACATACACCCCGCGCCGGTCCTCCGCGCAGACGGAACGCCGCACCAGGCCGTCCTTCTCCAGCCGGCCGATGAGCCGGGACAGCGCGCTCTGGCTGAGATGGACCCGTCCCGCGAGGTTCTGCACCCGGCACTGGTCGCCCTCGCCGGGCGCCTCGGACGCGAGGATGTCGAGCACCTCGAAATCGCTCGCGCCCAGGCCGTGCGGGTGGAGGACCCGGTCGATCTCGCACATCGTGCGGGCATGCACGGAGAGGATGTCGCGCCATCTCTCCTCGAGCCGGGACTCGGCCGTCTTCACTGCCATACCTGCACGGTAACACCGAATCAGCCATTAGTTGACTGTGCAATGAATGCGGGTGCATGCAGCCTGGCGGTGGTCAGGCGGGCGGGTCCTGGAGCAGTCCGACCAGATTGCCGTCGGCGTCCTTCAGCGAGGCGATCAGGCGGCCGTTGCCGACGTCCTGAACGTCCTGCACCACCTCCGCACCCGCGTCCACCAGGGCGGCGAGCCGGCCCCGGATGTCGTCGACGTGCCAGTACGGCACCGGTCCGGTGAGGCCCTTCGCGTGTCCGTTGGGGTCGAGGCCGACGTCCTGTCCGGCGTCCTTGAAGCCGACGTAGTACGGCGCATCCGCGTACGGCTCCGTCTGCAGCAGGGCGCTGAAGAGGGCCTTCGCCCGGGCGATGTCCTTGACGGGGTAGATGATCGTCTTGAGACCGGCGGTCATGGTGTGCTCCTCCGCAGTGGTGGGCCGACGGTTTTCGTCGGTGCTCTCACGCTAGGGCGGGGGAGGGGGAATCGGCTTCTTCGATCCTGACCGGTCGACCGGGCCGGCCGGGGGCGAGGGCGCGCCGGTCGCCGTGTCGCCGACCGGCGCGCCCCCTGCGGAGTCCTTACGTCGAGTCCCGCTTCACCAGCTCCGTCGGCAGAATCACCGCCGCCGGGTCCTCGCCGCCGATCTGCGCGAGCAGCACCCGAACCATCTCGGAGCTGATGCGGTCGTAGGGCTGGCGGATCGTGGTGAGGGCGGGGACGGCCTCCGTCGCCGCGATGGAGTCGTCGAAGCCGCCCACGGACACGTCCTCGGGCACCCGGCGGCCCGCGCGGCGCAGCGCCGCCAGGGCGCCCTGTGCCATCAGGTCGGAGGCCACGAACACGGCGTCCATGTCCGGGGCCTGCGCCAGCAGCCGTTCGCAGCCCGCCTCGCCGCTGGCCCGGCTGTAGTCGCCGGAGACGATGAGCCGCTCGTCGATCTCGACGCCGGCCTCCGTGAGCACCTCCTTGTAACCGGCTAGGCGATCGACACCGCCCGGGGTGTCCAGCGGCCCGCTCACCATGCCGATCCGGCGGCGCCCCCGCGACAGCAGGTGGCGCACCATGTCACGGGCGCCGTCCCGGTCATCGGCGGCCACATAACTCACCTTGGAGCCGAGTCCCATGGGCTTGCCGCACTGGACGAGGGGCACCCCCGCCTCGCGCAGCTGCTCCGCGACCGGGTCCCCGGAGTGGCTGGACACCAGCAGCACCCCGTCGACGTGCCCCGCGGTGATGTACCGCGTGATGCGCCGCCGTTCGTCCTCGGTGCCCGCCAGCATCAGCAGCAGCGGGATGTCGTGCGCGGCCAGCGCCTGGGTGCAGGCGCTCAGCAGGACATTGAAGTTGGGGTCCTCGAAGAACCGCTCCTGAGGTTCCGTCAGCAGGAAGCCGACCGAGTCCGAACGCCCGGTGATCAGCGAACGGGCGTGCCGGTTCACCACGTAACCCGTCTTGCGGATCGCGGCGTTGACCGCCTCCTGGGCGGACGGGCTGACGTAGTGCCCGCCGTTGAGCACCCGCGAGACGGTGCCCCGCGAGACACCCGCCTCGCGGGCCACGTCGTGGATCGTCGGCGGTCTGCGTCGGCCCCCCGAGTTGCTCATGGTCATGACTTTACGGCCCCGGAGAGCAGATCGAGGCTCCAGAAGCGCTGGATGACCAGGAACAGCGCGATCAGCGGGAGCACCGCGAGGAACGCACCCGTGATCACCAGGGTGTACAGCGCCGGCTGGTTGGAACCCTGCTCCAAGAGCGTGTACAGGCCGAGCGTGATCGGGAACTTCTCGTCGTCGCTGAGCATGATGTACGGCAGCAGGAAGTTGTTCCAGATCGCCACGAACTGGAACAGGAACACCGTCACCAGGCCGGGCACCATCATCGGCAGCGCGACCCGGGTGAAGATCCGCCACTCGCTCGCCCCGTCCATCCGCCCGGCCTCCACCACATCGCCCGGGACGGCCGCGGCCGCGTAGATGCGGGCGAGGTAGACGCCGTAGGGGGAGAGGATCTGCGGCAGCATCACGGACAGGTAGGAGTCCGTGAGGTCGGCCTTCGCCAGCAGCAGGTACTGCGGGATGGCGAGGATGATCGGCGGCATCAGCACACCCGCGAGCAGGATGTTGAACATTGTCTCGCGGCCGCGGAAGCGGTAGGTCGCGAGCGCGTAGCCGCTGAAGGACGACACGACCGTGGACAGCAGCGCGCCGAGACCGGCGTACAGGGCGGAGTTGCCCATCCACTTCCAGTACACGCCGTCGCGGTAGGCGTTCAGCTGCTTGATGTTGTCGGCGAAGCCGGTGCCCGGCAGGAACGTGAACGTGGAGAACAGCTCACGGCCCGACTTGGTGGACGCGATGATCACCCACGCCACCGGCAGCAGCGTGTAGACCGCGCCGAGCACCAGCGTGATCGTCGGGACCAGCGCGATACGGCGGCGCAGCGGCGGACGGCCCTGGGCGGCACCGGTGGTGCCTGCCGCCGACGGGGCCTTGTGTACGGCAAGAGAACTCATCGTGCCGCCTCCTGCTTCTGACGACGGTTCGCGGCCCGCAGGAAGCCGAAGGACAGAACGAGCGTGGCGAGGGCGATGATCACGGCCTCGGCGGCCGCCTGGTAGATGTCACCCTTGCGGAACGCGTCCTGGTACACGTTCATCAGCGGACTCCACGTCAGCGGCAGGGAGTTGGTCAGCGGCTTGAGGGTGGTCGGCTCGTTGAACACCTGCAGCGTCGCGATGATCGAGAAGAAGAAGGTCAGCACCAGCGAGGGCGCCACCATCGGAATCTTGATCCGCAGGGCGATCTGCAGCGGCGTGGCGCCGTCCAGCTTCGCCGCCTCGTACACCTCGGCCGGGATGGACCGCAGCGAGGTGTAGATGACGATCATGTTGAAGCCGGTGCCGCCCCATACCGCGATGTTCGCCATGGCGAGATACAGCGGACCGCCGTCGAGCAGATTGGGCTGCGGCACGTGCAGCTTCTCGAGCAGGTAGTAGAAGGGGCTGACGTCGGGCAGATACAGGAAGCCCCACATCAGGGCCGCCACCACGCCGGGGATGGCGTACGGCAGGAAGATCGCGAGCCGGGTGAACGGCGCGAACCGCACCTTGTCCGAGTCGAGCATCAGCGCGAACAGCAGGGCCAGGCCGAGCATCACCGGCACCACGATGCAGCCGTAGCCGAGGACGCGCAGCGCCCCGTCCAGCAACTCGTTGTCGGTGAGGGCGTCGGTGTAGTTCTGCAGGCCGGCCCAGACTTCCTTCCGGGCATTCGCGCCCAGGCCCAGCCCGGAGACATGCACCTTGCGGAAGCTGAGGTAGACCGCGTAGCCGATGGGCAGCGCGAAGAACAGGGCGAAGAGGAGCGAGGCGGGGACAAGGAAGGCGTACGGGGCCCCCTTGACCCCGTACGACCTGCGGCGTGCGGTGGTCACTCGGAGACCTCGAAGCCCTGCTTCTTGAGGTCGGCGACCGTGGCCTCCTGCATCTTGGCCAGGGCCGCGGTGAAGTCCGACTTGTTCTTCGCGGCGGCGCCGAAGGCGTCGTTGAAGGTCGTGTAGGCGACGTTCACGTTCGGGCCCCAGGCGGAGGGCGCCGTCGTCTTCGCGATCGCGGCGGCCTTGGTGTAGAAGTCCGCCTGGTTGGAGAAGTACGCCGGTGGCTGCGCGAAGGCGCCGCTGGTCTGGG
Source organism: Streptomyces sp. NPDC002092 (assembly GCF_053593775.1). Lineage (NCBI taxonomy): Bacteria > Bacillati > Actinomycetota > Actinomycetes > Kitasatosporales > Streptomycetaceae > Streptomyces > Streptomyces sp. NPDC002092. The sequence goes on along the minus strand of NZ_JBSFDG010000007.1, from coordinate 410,863 downwards.
CGTTCGTCGCGGCCGGGTAGATGCCGCTGTCCTTGGCCAGCGCCTGCAGCGCACCGCCGTCGGTGTTCAGCCAGGCCGCGAACTTGGCGGCGGCCGCCTGATGGGCGGAGTCCGTGGTGACGGCGGTGGAGGAACCGCCCCAGCTGCCGGTGACGTTCTCGCCCGCGGACCACTGGGGGAGCGGGGCCATGGCCCACTTGCCCCTGGTGTCGGGCGCGGCGGTGGTCAGCGTGCCCGGCGCCCACACGGCGGAGACCCAGGCGATCTGCTTGCCGGTGTCGAGCGCCTTGTTCCAGGCCGGGGTGTACATCGGCTGGTTGTCGATGGCGCCCTCCTTGACCAGGCCGCCCCAGAAGCCGGCGACCTTCTTGGTGGCCGCGTCGTCGATGCCGACCTTCCACTTGCTGCCGGAGGTCGTCCACCACTTGGCGCCGGCCTGCTGGGCGAGGCCCGCGAAGAGTCCGGAGTCGTTGGCGGAGAAGGTGGTGAGGTCCTTGTCCGGGGCCTTCTTCTTCAGCGCGCGGGCCGTCTGGGCGAACTGCTCCCAGGTGGTGGGGACCGTCAGGCCGTACTTCTTGAACAGGTCGGCGCGGTAGTAGAACATCATCGGCCCGATGTCCTGCGGGATCGCATAGACCGCGTCCGTGCCCAGCGTGGTCTGCTGCCACACGCCGTCGGCGAAGTTGCTCCTGGTGTCGCCGACGTCCTTCGATATGTCGGCCAGCGCGTCATTGCTGACCAGGGTCGGCAGCGCCTGGTACTCGGCCTGGACCAGGTCGGGCGCCTTCTTCGCCTTGTGCGCCGTGAGGATCTTGGTGATCAGCGAGTCGCCGGACGCCTGCTTCTTCACCGTGACCGTGATCTGGTCCTTCTTGCCCGGACCCTTGTTCCACAGGTCCACGACCTTGTCCATGCCGGGCGTCCAGGTCCAGTACGTCAGCGAGACCGGACCCGACTCGGTCTTGCTGTCCGAGCCGGACGAGCCACAGGCGGCGAGGGCGGTGGCGCCGAGGGCGACGGCGATGGTGGATGCTGCCACTCGACTGAGCCGGCTGCGCTTCGTGTTGGGCATGGATCTCTCCCCTGACCTGGGTCCCCGCCTGGTGCGGAAACCTGCCATGCGAATCACAAGGAGCCCGGCCCCCGCGCGTCGCGGAGGCCTGAGACGCTCTCTGTGAGCGTTCACAGTAGAGAAACATCCCGGACACTTGTCAATGGTTGTTGCTGTGCGGTTATGTTGGGCTTGCACCGCTGCTCCTGTGTGTGCACGTTCCCAAATGATCGATGAAACGGGAGAGATCCATGCCGGAGACCAGCCCCAGGGGCCTCACCAGGCTCGCCTTCGGCGGGGACTACAACCCCGAGCAGTGGCCGGAAAGCGTCTGGCACGAGGACGTGCGGCTGATGCGCGAGGCCGGCGTCACCATGGTGAGTGTCGGGATCTTCTCCTGGGCGCTGCTGGAGCCCTCACCCGGGGTGTACGACTTCGGCTGGCTGGACCGCCTGCTGGACCTGCTGCACGAGAACGGCATCCGCGCCGACCTGGGCACCCCCACCGTCTGCCCGCCGGTCTGGTTCTACCGGGCCCACCCCGAGGCCCTCCCCGTGACCCCCGAGGGCGTGCGTCACGAGTTCGGCTCCCGCGCCGCCATCTGTCACAGCAACGCCGACTACCGCGCGGCCGCCGCCGGCATCACCACCCGGCTCGCCGAGCGCTACGGCAACCACCCGGCCCTGGCGCTGTGGCACGTGCACAACGAGTACGGCGTCCCCGTCTCGGCCTGCTACTGCGACTCCTGCGCCGCCCACTTCCGCCGCTGGCTCGGGGCCACGTACGGGAGCGTGGCAGCCGTCAACGAGGCCTGGGGCACGGCCTTCTGGGGCCAGCGGTACACGGACCTCGAGCAGATCAACCCGCCGCGCGCCACCCCGACCGCCGTCAACCCGGCCCAGGCGCTCGACTACAAGCGCTTCGCCGACGCCACCATGCGCGAGAACTTCCGCATGGAGCGGGACATCCTGCACCGCCTCTCACCCGGCATCCCGGTCACGACGAACTTCATGACCGCCCTCAGCCAGTGCGACTCCGTCGACTACTGGGCCTGGGGCCGCGAGGTCGACCTCGTCACCAACGACCACTATCTGATCACCGACGGCCGCCGCACCCACGTCAACCTCGCGATGGCCGCCGACCTCACCCGCTCCGTCGCCGCCGGCGCACCCTGGCTGCTGCTCGAACACTCCACCTCGGGCGTCAACTGGCAGCCCCGCAACCCCGCCAAGGCCCCAGGCCAGATGGCCCGCAACTCCCTCGCCCACGTGGCCCGCGGCTCCGACGGCGCGATGTTCTTCCAGTGGCGCCAGTCCCGGCGCGGCGCCGAGAAGTTTCACTCGGCGATGCTCCCGCACGGCGGCACGGAGACCCGGGTGTGGCGCGAGGTCGTCGAACTGGGCGCCTCTCTCGACTCGTTGAGCCAGATCCGCACCACCCGCACCCGGGCCGATGTCGCCGTCCTGTGGGACTGGCACTCCTGGTGGGCGCAGACCCTCCAGTGGCACCCCAGCGAGGACCACGACCCGCGCGAACGCGCCGACGCCTTCTACGAGACCCTCTACGACCGTCACCTCACGGTCGACTTCGCCCACCCGGAAGCCGACTTGTCGGCTTATCCCCTTGTCGTCGTGCCCGCCCTGTATCTGATGACGGAGGCGGCCGGCAACAACCTCAAGGAGTACGTCGAAGGCGGCGGCACTCTCGTCGTGTCGTACTTCTCGGGCATCGTCGACGAGCACGACGCCGTGCACGAGGGCCCCTACCCGGGTGCGCTCAGGGACGCGCTCGGCCTGACGGTCGAGGAGTTCTCGCCGCTGCTGCAGGGCCAGGCGGTGCGCATCAGCGGCCCGGACGGCTCCGAACTCAGCGGCGATGTGTGGACGGAGTTCGTCGTCCCGCGGGGCGCCGAGACCGTGTGGACCTACGCCGACGGCCTGACCGCGGGCCACCCCGCCGTCACCCGCCACCGCCTCGGCGAGGGCACCGCCTGGTACGTCTCCACCCGCCTCGGCGCGCAGGGCCTGGACGCCCTGCTCGGCTGGGCGATCGAGGACGCCCGCATCGCCCCGCGCGCCGACCTGCCCCGGGACGTCGAAGTGGTGCTGCGCACCGGCGAGTCGGGCAGCTACCTGTTCGCCATCAACCACACCGCCTCGGACGCCAAGGTGCCGCTGGAGTCGCACGGCACCGAGCTGCTGACCGGCGAACGCGCCGCGGGCCGCCTCGAAGTCCCCGCGGGAGCCGTCCGGGTCGTCCGGCTCGACGGCTGAACCGACTCCCCTCCGCCCGCGTGTGCCACGAGAGCCGCGGGCGGAGGGGCCCTCCCTCCGCACCCACCGGAGGGACACCCCCATCCCCGGGGACCTCCCCATCCCCATTCGTCGAAGGGACGACGGACGACGATGTTCCATCCCAGACGCACCCTCAGGGCCCTGCTGCTGCCGCTGGTGGCCGCGCTCGCCCTGGTCGCCCTGCCCGCACCCAGCGCGCAGGCGGCCGGCACACTGACCAACGGCGGCTTCGAGTCCGACGGCACCGGCACCGCGACGCCGGCCGGCTGGTCGACGTACTCGGCAGCCGGCCAGAACTCCGCCTCGTACACCGAGTCCGGTGGCCACAGCGGCAGCTACCGTCTGTCCCACTACTCCGCCTCCGCCTACAAGGTCGAGACGTACCAGTACCTGTCGGGGCTGACCAACGGCACCTACACCCTCACCGCCTGGGTCCGCTCCAGCGGCGGGCAGATCTCCGCCTACATGGCCCTGAAGAACTGCGGCAGCTCGGACCAGCGCACCGACCTTCCGGTGTCCACCAGCAGCTGGGTCCGCATCGTCACGTCGATCAATGTGACCGACAACCAGTGCACGATCAGCATCAACAGTGACGCGAACGCGGGCAACTGGATCAATGTTGACGACCTGACCTTCGCGTCCGGCTCGACGGGCCTGTCGATCAAGGGTGCCGACATCTCCTCCCTCGCCAAGAGCGAGGCCCTCGGCGGCGTCTACAGGACCAGCTCCGGCACCACCGGGGACGCGGTCACCATCCTCAAGAACACCGGCATGAACTACGCGCGCCTTAAGGTGTGGGTCAACCCCGCCGACGGCTACAACAACAAGACGCGCGTGCTGGCCATGGCCAAGCGCATCAAGGCGGCCGGCATGAAGCTGCTGGTCGACTTCCACTACTCGGACACCTGGGCCGACCCGGGTGCCCAGAGCAAGCCCGCCGTGTGGTCGGGGCACTCGTACAGTCAACTCAAGACGGACGTGTACAACCACACGTACGACGTGCTGAACGCGCTCAAGGCCCAGGGCACCACCGCCGACATGGTCCAGGTCGGCAACGAGATCAACGCCGGCATGCTCTGGTCGGAGGGTTCCACGGACAACTGGTCGCAGCTCGCCGGCCTGATCAACTCCGGCTACAGCGCCGTCAAGGCCGTCTCCTCCGGCACCCAGGTCGCGCTGCACCTGGCCAACGCCGGGGACGACTCCACGGTCCGCTGGTGGTTCGACAACGCCAAGACGTACGGCATCCACTACGACGTGATCGGTCTGTCCTACTACGGCTACTGGCACGGCTCACTCGCCGCCGCGCAGACCACCCTGGACGACGTGGTCTCCCGCTACGGCAAGCCGGTGTTCATCGCCGAGACGGCCTACCCGTTCCGGCTGGACAGCAAGGACTCACTCACCAACCAGATCGACACCACCGGCGAACTGGTCTCCGGCTATCCGGCCACCCAGGCGGGCCAGCTGGCCTGGATGAACGCCGTCGCGAACATCGTGGAGGCCGTCCCCGGCAACAAGGGCCTCGGCGTCTTCTACTGGGAGGCGACCTGGACCGCGGTCACCGGAAACGGCTGGGACCCGACCGACTCCACCTCCGGCAACGGCTGGGAGAACCAGGCCCTCTTCGACTACGACAACAAGGCCACCTCGGCCACGAGCTGGTTCAGCCACCGCTGAACCTGTGTGGAGAGGGCCCGGTCGCAGGGGAGCGGCCGGGCCCTCGCCCATGTCCCGCCCTAGGAGCGCAGGGCCGACGGCCCCTGCCCGCTGTCCGTCGGTGCCCGTGCCGTCCGGCCGGGCGGGTCCGGCGGCTCGTCGAGATGTCCGAGCCACTCGCAGATGAGCCGCCCCAGCAGTGCACCGCCGTAGACGACGAACCCCACCCCGACCAGCCAGGACTCCACCACCAGGACCGTGCCGACCGGGCCGTAGCTGATCGCGTTGGTGACCAGGAGCGGGGTGAAGACCAGGTAGGAGAAGCCGCGCAGGCCCACCAGGCCCGCCATCGTGGCGAGCGCACCCGGCAGCAGATACCGCCAGGGCACCCGGCGGCCGAGCAGGAAGTGCGGCCCCCACCAGAAGAACAGCACGCCCACCCCCATGCTGAGCAGGATGCGGGACGGTCCCTCCAGCACGGTCCGGGTCTCGACCTGGGCGTACAGGTACGCCATCAGCATGATCAGCCAGACCGCGTGCCGCCAGAGGTGGTGCCACGGAGCGGCGGCCGTCCTCCAGATCCGTTCGTAGCCGTTCTGCACGCTGGAGGCGAAGGACATGCCGAAGAACGCGAGCAGCGCGAGGCTCAGCGCGCTGGTGGTGCTGATCACCTTGCGGGTCGGGCCGAAGACATGCGCGAGCGCGTCGGCGGACCGGCCGTTCAGGGCCATGCCGTCCACCAGCCACAGCGCGAAGCCGCCGTGCCCGAACGGATCCGCCGCGGCCACGACGATCAGCAGCGGCGCCAGCGTGACCAGGGCGAGCGTCGCGAACCCCATCGACCGGTGCATCAACTCCAGCTCATTGCCGCGCCGGTGCAGCTCGGCAAGCCCCAGCCGGTGCCAGGCGGCCAGCCGTGACATGGGGACCACCCCTTCCTCCGGCCGGGACTACCGGTGGTGATGTGCTGAGTGGCCAGAACGCATCCCGGTAAACCTGATCGGGTGACGCGGCACCCGATGGGCATCCCTACACATGCCAGCATGAACTGTCCCGACCTCGACAAGGAGGTTTTCATGGACCGTCCCAGTGAACTCGTCCCGCTCCGGTACGTCGCCATCGGCGGCCGTGGCCCCGAGGACGTCGTCGCCGACGCCCATGGCAGGGTGCTGACCGGAGTGGAGGACGGCCGCATCCTGCGCATCGACGGACTGACCGAGCCCTCGGCCGCCCGTGTCGAGGTGCTCGCCGAGACCGGCGGCCGGCCGCTCGGCCTCGAACTTCTCCCGGACGACGCCCTGTTGGTGTGCGACGCCGAACTCGGTCTGCTGCGCGTCGACCTCCGTGAGGGCATCGTGCGGATCCTCGCCGACTCGGTGGCGGGGGAGAGGCTGCGGTTCTGCAGCAATGCGGTCGCCCTGTCCGACGGCAGTGTCTGCTTCAGCGTCTCCAGCCGCCGCTACCCGCTGGACCAGTGGATCGGCGACATCGTCGAACACACCGGAACCGGCCGCCTGCTGCGCCTCGCCCCGGGCAGTGAGAGTCCCGAAGTACTGCTGGAAGGGCTCCAGTTCGCCAACGGCCTGGCGCTGAGCGCCGATGAATCGTTCCTGGTCGTCGCTGAGACCGGCGCCCGCAGGCTGACCCGCTACTGGCTCACCGGCGAGAAGGCCGGCCAGAGCGAACCCTTCGTGGAGAACCTCCCGGGCATGCCCGACAACCTCTGGCGGGCCGCCGCCGACGGGCCGGTCTGGGTCTCCCTGGCCGGGCCCCGCGTCCCCCCGCTCGACCTGCTGCACCGCACCGCCCCCGCCGTCCGCGCCGCCGCCGCCCGCATCGCCGTCCGCGCCCCCTACCGCCCCACCGGCACCATCGGCGCCCTCGCGGTCGACGACCAGGGGACGATCGTCCACCACCTCGCCCGCCGGCAGTCCGGATACCGCATGGTCACCAGCGTCTGCGAGGCCGCCGGGCAGCTGGTCCTGGGCAGCCTCTGGGAGCGGGGCATCGCCGTGTGCGAGCGACCGGCCCCGAAGTGACCCGGGCCTGGGCCGGGCGCTACCCTGTTGCCCGGCCGCGAGCACCCCTTGCGGCGCGGCGGTGGGGCCCGCCGTACCCGAACCGCGGCAGTGCTGCCGCCAACGGTCCCTACTTGCGAAGGAGCGGCGCCCGCATGCCCAGGGCCCCGGCGAGTAGGAGACGTACGACCATGACAGCCCCGGAAGCCGCGAGCGTCCGCGCCCGCCCCCACACCCCGCGACCGCCTGCCTGGCGCACCCAGGCCCCCGTCGTCGCGGTGGTCGCGCTCGGCGGAGCCCTCGGCGCCACCGGCCGCTACGCCCTGTCCCTGTGGTGGCCCGCCCCGCCCGGCGGATTCCCCTGGGCGACCTTCTGGACCAACGTCGCCGGCTGTGCCGTGATCGGCGTGTTCATGGTCGTCCTCACCGACGTGTGGGCCGCCCACCGCCTGGTACGCCCCTTCTTCGGCACCGGCGTGCTCGGCGGCTTCACCACCTTCTCCACCTACGCCGTCGACATCCAGAAGCTGGTCGACGCCGGCCACCCGCGCACCGGGCTGGCCTACCTCGCCGCGACCCTGCTCGCGGCGCTCACGGCGGTGTGGCTCGCGGTCACCGCGGCCCGCCGCGTCCTGAAGTGGAGGCAGCCATGACGAGGCTGACCGGCAGTGCGCTGCGCGTGACCGTCTTCATCGGCGAGAACGACACCTGGCACCACAAGCCCCTCTACTCGGAGATCGTCCACCGCGCCCACGCGGCCGGGCTCGCCGGCGCCAGCGTCTTCCGCGGGATCGAGGGTTTCGGTGCCTCCTCCCTGATCCACACCTCACGGCTGCTGTCGCTCAGCGAGGACCTGCCCGTCGCGATCGTCATCGTCGACACCGAGGAGCGTGTCCGCGCGTTCCTGCCGCAGCTCGACGAACTCGTCGACGAGGGCCTCGTCATCCTCGACGACTGCCAGGTCATCCGGTACGGAGGCCGCGAGGACGGCTCCGACGAAGCGGGCATGAAGGGTAAGAGATCGTTGTGAACTGGCTGTTGGTCGTCGCGGGCGCCACGGTCGGCGCCCCGTTGCGCTACCTCACCGACCGCGCGGTGCAGTCCCGCCACGACTCGGTCTTCCCCTGGGGTACCTTCGCGGTGAACGTCACCGGCTGCCTGATCCTCGGTCTCCTCACCGGCGCGGTGGCGGAGGGGGCCGCCGGTCCCCATCTGCAGCTGCTCCTCGGCACCGGCCTGTGCGGGGCCCTGACGACGTACTCGACCTTCTCCTACGAGACCCTGCGGCTGACCGAGACCGGGGCGGGGCTCTACGCTGCCGCCAACGTCGTCGGGAGTGTGGCGGCAGGCCTCGGTGCGGCATTCGCCGGGGTGTCGGTCGCCCAGGCCCTGTGGGGGTAGGCCACCGGCCCGACTTCCGCACGTAGTAAGACTGTCTACAGCACTGTCGACCAACTCCTCAGAACTGGATCCCATGAGCGTCATCAACGTCGGTCAGGCCGCCGTCCTCGGAGTCGTGGAAGGGCTGACCGAGTTCCTTCCCGTCTCCTCCACCGGACATCTGAAGATCACCGAAGGGCTCATGAGCATCCCGGTCGACGACAAGGCCGTCGTCGGCTTCTCGGCCGTCATCCAGGTCGGCGCGATCGCCGCCGTGCTCCTGTACTTCTTCAAGGACATCGTGCGCATCGTCTCCGCCTGGGGCCGTGGCCTGCGCAACAAGGAGGAGCGCTACCACCACGACTACAAGTTCGCCTGGTGGGTGATCTACGCGACCATCCCGATCGTGGTCGTGGGTCTGGCCGCCAAGCCGCTCATCGACGGCCCGCTCGCCTCGCTGTGGGTGGTCGCCGCCTCGCTGATCGTCGGCAGTGGCGTGATGTGGGCCGCGGACCAGATGGGCCGGCACAAGCGCGGTGAGGACGACACCACCTTCAAGGACGCGATGCTGGTCGGCTGCTCGCAGATCCTCGCCCTCCTCTTCCCCGGCTTCTCCCGCTCCGGCGCCACCATGTCCACGGCCCTGATCCTCGACCTGGACCGCGTCGCCGCCACCCGCCTCTCCTTCTTCCTCGGCATCCCGGCCCTGACCGGCGCCGGCCTGTACGAGCTCAAGGACGCCCTGGGCGCGGGCGTGGGCGCCGCCCCGCTGGCCGTCGGCACGATCGTCTCCTTCGTCGTCGCCTACGCCTCCATCGCCTGGCTGCTGAAGTTCGTCGCCAAGCACTCCTTCAACGCCTTCGTCGTCTACCGGATCGTCGTCGGCGTGCTGCTGCTGGGTCTGCTCAGCACGGGCGGCCTCAGCAGCTGACCGCGGTCGCGGAGACGGGCGCCGCTCGGGAGCCGACCATCGTTGCGGACGAGTCCTTCGTGCGCGGCGATGCCGAGCAGGCGCCGGATCCGCCGACTTCTTGAGGCGCTGCCCCGGAAAAACGCGCGTGCGTACGGGATCTCCGCCGTGCCACGATGGCGCGGGGAAGCGAGGTCTCGTGGACGAGATGAGGCGATTTCGCCGGGCGCTGATCGCGTGGGCGGCCGGGGGAGCGGGGGCGAGTGCGGCCGCCGAAGCGGCGCGGCAGCTGGCCGGCGGCGGTGTGCGGACGGTCGTGCTCGTCGAGGGAAGCAGTGATCAGGTCGCGCTCGAAGCGCTGGCCGCGCGCCACGGCCGCGACCTCGCCGCGCAGGGCGTTGCGGTGGTGCCGCTCGGAGGCGCGACGAACATCGGGCGTTTCCTGGACGTGTGCGGCCCTGAGGGGCTCGGCCTCCCGCTGTCCGGTCTCTGCGACATCGGCGAGGAGCGGCACTTCCGGCGACATCTGGAGAGGGTCGGGCTCGGGTCCGCTCTCACCCGCGCCGGACTGGAGGCACTCGGATTCCACCTGTGCGTCGCCGACCTGGAGGACGAGCTGATCCGTGCGCTCGGGCCCGAAGGTGTGCAGCAGGTGATCGAGGCCCAGGGCGAGACGCGCCCCTTCCACACCTTCCAGGGCCAGCCGGCACAGCGCGACCGGCCCGTGGAGCACCAGCTGCGGCGCTTCATGGGCACCCACAGCGGCCGCAAGGCGCTCTACGCGCAGGCGATGGTCGAGCACCTGGATCTCGCGCGCGTCCCCCGGCCGCTGGAACGGCTCCTCGCGCACGTGTGACAACAGCTCGGATGCGTGAGGGTCGCCTGGCTGGGGACTTGGGGGTGAGGCCGGGTTGTGCGGCGTTCCCCTGGGGGGCCGGCCCGGCCAGGCTCCTCTGGTTCAGACAACGAGCCGGGGGAGCCGCCGCGTGGTCAGGACACGGTGCCCTGCTCGCAGACCCGTCGGGCGACCTCGTGGAGTTTGATGTTGTTCTCCTGTGAGAAGCGCCGAAGCGTGTCGAAGGCCTGCTCCTCGGTGAGGTGGTGGGCGCCCATGAGGATGCCCATGGCCTCGCCGATGATGTGGCGGGTGGAGACGGCCCGTTCCATCTGGGCGTGCGTTCGGGCGCTGGAGAAGGCGACCGCTGCGTGGGAGGCCAGCAGCCAGCCGGCCAGTTCGCTGGCCTCGGTGAAGACGCCGGGCTTGCGGGAGTAGAGATTCAGCGCCCCGAGCTCCTCGTCCTCGGTGAACAGCAGGAATCCCATCATGCTGCCCACGCCGAGGGCGCGCGCCTGCGGGGCGTACGCGGGCCACTGCGGCTGTTCCCGGGTGAAGTCGGCGATACGGAAGACCCGCTCCCCCTCCACCGTGCGGGCGGCATCGAAGCACGGCCCTTCGCCCAGCCGCTCCTGCAACTGGTCACTCTCGACGACCAGTTTCTCCGTGGGCGCCAGCGTCTCCACCGTTGTGCCGTGCAGCATCAGAATGCCGGCGGCGTCGCAGCCCTCCACCAGCTCGGTCGCCGAGTGGGTGATCCGTTCCAGGGTGGCACGGACCGAATCCTGGGCGAGGAGATCCCGGGCCATCGACGCCATCTGCTGCGCGAACCGACCCCAGTCCATACGGTCCTCCGCGTGTCGGCTCGTTCTCGTCAAGAAGGCGTCTACCCAGCTTCTCCCTCGCATCCCTTGACAGTGCCCGCCCGTCACCCGCAGGATCGCTCCCGTGAACCTGTCAGACAGCAAGACAGCCAGTCAGGGTCCGCGGCGCATCAGCGCCATGGAAGCGGTCCTGGCCCACCTGCGCACCGCCATCGAGAACGGCGAGTACGCCGTGGGGGACAAGCTGCCCTCCGAGGCGGAGCTGTGTCGCACCCTCGAGGTCAGCCGGCCCGTGCTGCGCGAGGCCCTCAGGGCGCTGCAGACGATGGGCCTGACCGTCTCCAAGACGGGCAAGGGCACCTTCGTCGTGGCCAACACCGTCGAGGACCCCACCTTCGGCGACTACGCGGCCAGCGACCTGCTGGAGGTGCGCCGCCACGTGGAGATCCCGGTGGCGGGCTACGCGGCCGTGCGGCGCACGCCCGAGGACCTCGACCACCTGACGCGTCTGCTGGAGCGCATGGAGCGGGAGACCGACACCACCTCGTGGGTCGCCCTCGACACGTTGTTCCACCTCGCTGTCGCCCAGGCCGCCCAGAACCCGGTCTTCCGCCGGGTCATCGAGGAGATCCGAGACGCACTGGCGCGTCAGTCGGCCTTCCTCAACGAGCTGGGCGGACGCCGCGAGCAGTCCAACCGCGAGCACCGGGCGATCGTCGAGGCGCTGATGGACGGTTCCGAACTCGACGCGGTGGACGCCATGGCGCACCACCTCGACCGCGTCGAGACGACCCTCACCGACATCGTGCGCCCCGCGCGCACGGACATCCCCACGGAAGGCGGACCCGAGGCGTGAGCGAGCACCTCAAAGAAGAGACGCGCACACCGGCCGCACATGTCGACGCAGGCGACGCCGGCTACAGCAAGTCGCTGAAGTCCCGGCACGTCAACATGATCGCCATCGGCGGCGCGATCGGCACCGGTCTCTTCCTCGGCGCGGGCGGCCGCCTCGCCGACGCCGGCCCGTCCCTGTTCATCGCGTACGCGGTCTGCGGCATCTTCGCCTTCCTGGTGGTGCGCGCCCTCGGCGAACTCGTCCTGTACCGGCCCTCGTCCGGCGCCTTCGTCTCCTACGCCCGGGAGTTCCTGGGCGAGAAGGGTGCCTACACCGCGGGCTGGATGTACTTCCTGAACTGGGCGACCACCGGCATCGCCGACATCACCGCGGTGGCCACCTACACGCACTACTGGGGCATGTTCTCCGACATCCCTCAATGGTTGATCGCATTGATCGCCCTCGCGGTCGTCCTGACAGTCAACCTGATCTCGGTCAAGATCTTCGGTGAGCTGGAGTTCTGGTTCGCCATCGTCAAGGTCAGCGCCCTCGTGATCTTCATGTGCATCGGCATCTTCCTGCTGGTCACCCAGCACCCCGTCGACGGCGCCCACCCCGGCCCGGCCCTGATCACCGACAACGGCGGCGTCTTTCCCAACGGCCTGCTGCCCATGCTGCTGATCATCCAGGGCGTCGTCTTCGCCTACGCCTCCGTCGAGCTGGTGGGCGTCGCCGCGGGTGAGACCCAGAACCCCGAGAAGATCATGCCGAAGGCGATCAACTCGATCATGTGGCGCGTCGGCCTCTTCTACGTCGGCTCGGTCGTCCTGCTCTCGATGCTGCTGCCCTGGAACAAGTACAGCGCCGCCGAGAGCCCCTTCGTGACCGTGCTGTCCCACATCGGCATACCGGCGGCCGGCGGCGTGATGAACCTCGTCGTCCTCACCGCGGCCATGTCCTCGCTCAACTCCGGCCTGTACTCCACCGGCCGCATCCTGCGCTCCATGGCGATGTCCGGTTCCGCACCCAAGTTCACCTCGGTGATGAGCCGCAGCCAGGTCCCGTACGGCGGCATCCTGCTCACCAGCGGTATCTGTGTGCTGGGCGTCGGCCTCAACTTCGTGGTCCCGGCGGACGCCTTCGAGATCGTCCTGAACTTCGCGGCGATCGGCATCCTCTCCACCTGGGGCATGATCATGATCTGTCACCTCCTCTTCTGGAAGAAGACCCAGAGGGGCGAGCTGACCCGCCCCGGCTACCGACTGCCGGGCTCCCCCTGGACCGAACTCGTGACGCTGGCCTTCCTCGCCTCCGTCCTGGTCCTCATGTACGCCGACGGAGGCGCCGGCCGCACCACCGTGCTGTGCCTGCCGCTGATCGTCGGAGCGCTCGTCGCAGGCTGGTACGCCATCCGCGGCCGCATGCAGCGCACCCAAGCCAAGGCCGACGCGTAACCCGGCGCCGGCTCCAGACAACCCAGAAGTGAACAGGCAGTGATGTACAGCAGCTCCCACGCGGACGCCCCCGCGATCCGCGAACCCCTCCACGCGCCCGTCGCGCACGTCGTCCGCGGCGGAGTGACCGAGGGCGTCCACTACGGCTCCGTGGTCGTCCTGGGGGCGGACGGTGAGGTCGAGTTCCAGCTCGGCGACATCGAGGCCGCCTTCTACCCGCGCTCCTCGCTCAAGCCCGTCCAGGCCGCCGCCATGGTGCGGGCGGGGCTGCCGCTGGAGGGGGAACTGCTCTCGCTCGCCGCCGCCAGCCACTCCGGCGAGGAACGCCACCTCGCCGGGGCCCGGCGGATCCTGGAGCTGGCCGGCGTCACGGTGGACGACCTGCGCAACGTCAAGGACATGCCGTACGACCCGGCGGTCCGCGACACCTGGATACGCGAGGGCCGCGAGCCCTCCCGGCTGGCCCAGAACTGCTCCGGCAAGCACGCGGCCATGCTGTACACCTGCAAGCTCAACGCCTGGCCCCTCGACGGCTACCTCGACCCGGAGCACCCGCTCCAGCAGGCGATCGCCGAGATCGTCGAGGACCTCACCGGTCAGCGGATCGCCCGGGTCACCGTCGACGGATGCGGCGCCCCCCTCTTCTCCATCTCCCTGCACGGCCTCGCCCGGGCCGCCGCCCGGATCACCACGGCGGCGCAGGGCACTCCGGAGGCCCGGGTCGCGGACGCCATGCGCGAGCATGCCGAGATGGCCTCCGGCTCCGGCCGTGATGTCGCCGCCCTGATGCGGACCGTCCCCGGGCTTCTCGCCAAGGACGGTTTCGAGGGCGTGGAGGTCGCCGCGCTGCCCGACGGCAGGGCGGTCGCCGTCAAGATCTCCGACGGCGCGAACCGGGCCCGGATCCCCGTCACCGCAGCCGCCCTCGCCCGGGCCGGCGTCGACCCCGCCCTCCTCACCCGGTTCGCGGGCGAACCCCTCCTCGGCGGAGGCGAACCGGTCGGCGAGATCCGCCCGGTCCGCGCCCTGGAGCCCCTCACGGTCCGGGCCTGCGCCTGAGAGCCGGTGTCACATCCCCGCCCCGGGGCGCCTCGCCGGCACACATGCCTGGTGGCCCTCCACTCTCGACTTCGCGCGAGCGGGCGACCCAGCCGGCCTGCGCTGATCCGACCCGGGATGTGACACAGGCCCTGACGGCTCCGGTGGCCACCGAGTGTGCGCGGTGGCCACCGGCGGACCACCGGATCCGGTCGGGGGACGGCCGGATCCATCAAGCCGGCACACCAACCGCCGGCCCCCGAACCACCGGCCCCGTCACCACCGGGCCGGTGCCTCGACCGGCTCGGGCGGGCGTCACCCCGTACCGCCCGAGCCGGCTCCACCCCACCCCCGACGTCGCCGGCCACCCAACCCTCACCACCCTCAGAAAGAGGACCCGCACCTCATGACCGCCGCCACCCGCAGCGAACACGACCTGCTCGGAGACCGCGACGTCCCCGCCGACGCCTACTGGGGTGTTCACACCCTGCGCGCCACGGAGAACTTCCCCATCACGGGCACCCCGATCTCCGCCTACCCGCACCTGATCGACGCGCTCGCCGCCGTCAAGGAGGCCGCCGCCCTCGCCAACGAGGAACTCGGCCTGCTGGAGCCGAAGAAGGCCGCCGCCATCGTCGAGGCCTGCCGCGAGATCCGCGAAGGCAAGCTGCACGACCAGTTCGTCGTCGACGTCATCCAGGGCGGCGCGGGCACCTCGACCAACATGAACGCCAACGAGGTCGTCGCCAACCGGGCGCTGGAGCTGCTGGGCTTCGAGAAGGGCCAGTACCAGCACCTGCACCCCAATGAGGACGTCAACCTCGGCCAGTCGACCAATGACGTCTACCCGACCGCCGTCAAGATAGCGACGGTCTTCGCGGTGCGTGGACTGCTCAAGGCGATGTCCGTACTGCAGGACGCTTTCGCCCGCAAGGCCGTCGAGTTCCGCAAGGTGCTCAAGATGGGCCGTACACAGTTGCAGGACGCGGTGCCGATGACGCTCGGTCAAGAGTTCTCCGCGTATGCCGTCATGATTGACGAGGACCGCAACCGTCTTGACGAGGCAGTCCAGTTGATCCATGAGATCAACCTGGGTGCCACGGCCATCGGCACCGGACTCAATGCCCCCGCCGGATACGCCGAGTCGGCCCGCCGCCATCTCGCCGACATCACCGGACTGCCCCTGGTCACCGCCGCCAACCTGGTCGAAGCCACGCAGGACTGCGGCGCGTTCGTGCAGATGTCCGGCGTGCTCAAGCGGATCGCCGTCAAGCTCTCCAAGAGCTGCAACGACCTGCGGCTGCTGTCCTCGGGGCCGCGCGCGGGCCTCGGTGAGATCAACCTGCCGCCGGTGCAGGCCGGTTCGTCCATCATGCCCGGCAAGGTCAACCCGGTGATCCCCGAGGTCGTCAACCAGGTCGCCTTCGAGGTCATCGGCAACGACGTCACCATCACCATGGCCGCCGAGGCCGGACAGCTCCAGCTCAACGCCTTCGAGCCGATCATCCTGCACTCCCTGTCGGAGTCCATCACCCACCTGCAGAGCGCCTGCCTCACGCTCGCCGAGCGCTGCGTGGACGGCATCACCGCCAACACCGAGGTGCTGCGCCGGACCGTCGAGAACTCCATCGGCCTGGTCACCGCCCTCAACCCGCACATCGGCTACACGGCCGCCACCGACATCGCCAAGGAGGCCCTCGCCACCGGCCGAGGCGTAGCCGAACTCGTCCTGGAGAAGGGCCTGTTGCCCGCAGAGCGGCTCGCCGACCTGCTGCGGCCCGAGGTCCTCGCGGGCAGCGGCCCCGCCCTTACCTGAGCCACGGCCGCGCACCAGGACCGACCCGGAGGCACAATAGTGATCATGACAACGACGTCGTCCTACGCCTTCCAGCCGGTCCTGGAGCGCATCGCCGAGGAGATCGGGCGCACCCCCGGCCGCGGCCGCCCCGCGGACTACATCCCGGCACTCGCGGCCTGCGACCCGCGCCGCTTCGGCATGGCCGTCGCGGAACTGGACGGCACGGTGTACGGCGTGGGGGACTGGCGCGAGCCGTTCTCCACGCAGTCCCTCACCAAGGTCTTCACCCTCGCCCTCGACCTGGCCCGCGAGGGCGACGAACTGTGGGAGCACGTCGGCCGCGAACCTTCCGGCAATCCCTTCAACTCCCTGATCCAGCTGGAGTACGAGAACGGCATCCCGCGCAACCCGTTCATCAACGCGGGCGCCCTCGTCGTCACGGACCGCCTGCAGACCCGTACCGGAGACGCTGCGGGCGAACTGCTGGCCTTCCTGCGCAGCGAGAGCGGCAACCCGGCCCTGGACTTCGACAAGGACGTCGCCGCCTCCGAGTCCGCACACGGCGACCGCAACGCCGCCCTCGCCCATTTCATGGCGTCGTACGGCAACATCGACAACCCGATCCCGGTGCTGCTCGACCAGTACTTCCGTCAGTGCTCCCTCACCGCGTCCTGTGCGGACCTCGCCCTCGCCACCGGCTTCCTGGCCCGCCACGGCATCCGCGCCGACGGCAGCCGGCTGCTTTCCCAGAGCCAGGCCAAGCAGGTCAACGCGGTGATGCTGACCTGCGGGACCTACGACGCGGCGGGCGATTTCGCCTACCGCGTGGGCCTGCCCGGCAAGAGCGGCGTGGGCGGCGGCATCATCGCGGTCGTCCCAGGACGCTGCACCCTGTGCGTGTGGAGCCCCGGCCTCGACGAGCGCGGCAACTCGGTGGCGGGCGTCGCGGCGCTGGACCGCTTCACGACCCTGACCGGTCTGTCGGTGTTCTGAACCGGCGGCTCGGGCCTGGGCCGAACCGGCGCTTCCGCCCAGGACTTCGGTCGGCGGTGGCACCGGCAGGGACGCGCCGCCGTCTCGGCCGAGTGCTCCCCACGTGGTTCGGCACGGTCATCACCTCCGCACTGCGGCCGGCAAGGGGCGGACATCTCGGATGCGGACGAGACCGGCGGGCTGCGAAGAAGAAGACCTCGCTGTGCCCGTGCGATCACGTGCCGGTCACACGCAGGCCCCCGCCCCGAAGGCGGCGCGTCAACTTCCGGCCACCCGGCGTTGACACGCTTCCCGAGTGTTGGCCATGGCTTTCCCCGTCGATCTCCGCCGCTGCCAGGTGCTGGGCCTGGCCGGCACCGCCTTCCTCGCGCTCGGAGGTGAGACGGCCGGCGCCCTGCCCGTGCGGGATCTCCTGGCCCCGGCGACCGCCCGCGCGGCCCTGGGCCTGGTCGGCGTGTACTTCGGCGTCGTGCTGCTGATCGCCGCCTGGGTGCTGCTCGGACGGCTCGTGCGCAGCGCCGATGCGCCCACTCCGCGCGAACTCCTGCTCGTGCTCGCCGTCTGGGCGGCCCCGCTGCTGCTGGCCCCGCCGCTGTTCAGCCGGGACGTCTACAGCTACCTCGCGCAGGGCGCCATGGTCGACGCCCACATGGATGTCTACGCCTACGGCCCCGCCCAGCTCGGCGGCCCCCTCGCCGACGAGGTCGCCCCGCTGTGGCAGCACACCGGTGCCCCCTACGGCCCGGTGTTCCTCGCCGTCGCCTCCGCGCTGTCCGGCCTGACCCGCGGCGAAATACCCGCCGGGCTGGTCGGGATGCGGCTGGTCGCGCTGCTCGGCGTGGCACTGATGGCGGCCGCGCTGCCCCGGCTCGCCCGGCACAGCGGCGCCGATCCGGCAGCCGCCCTCTGGCTCGGCGCCCTCAACCCGCTGGTGCTGCTCCACCTGGTCGCCGGCGCCCACAACGACGCCATCATGCTCGGCCTGCTCGGCGTCGGCCTGGTCGCGGCGCTCGGCCGGTGGCCGGTCCTCGGCGCCGTGCTCGTCACCCTCGCGGCCCTGGTCAAGGCTCCCGCCGTGCTCGGGCTCGCCGCGGTCGTCGTCCTCCAGGTGCGGGCCGGGCGCCGTCCGGCGAAGGCCGTCCTGTCGACCGCCCTTGCCGCCGCGACCACCACGGTCGTCGCAACGGCCCTCGCCGGCACGGGATACGGCTGGATAGGCGCCCTCGACACCCCCGTCTCACCGCACAACTGGGCCCTGACGAGCCTCCTCGGCCGCGCCACCGGAGCCATGCTGGAACGCCTCGGCAGCGACCTCGCCCCCCTCGCCCTGCCGGTCTGGCACCTGCTCGGCCTGGCGATCACCGCGCTCGTGATAGCGGCCATCTGGTGGCGGCTGCGTCCCCGCCCGGTCTACGCGCTCGGCCTGAGCCTCGCCGCCGTGGCCGCCTTCGGCCCGGCGATCCGCCCCTGGTACGCCCTGTGGGGGCTGTTCCTGATCGCCGCCGCAGCCCCCACCACCTCGGTACGGCACCGGGTGGCGGCCGTGACGGGTGTGCTCGCGCTCGCCGCCCTGCCGAGCGGCGGGCCGGTCGACAGCGGGCAGTTGATGCTGGCCGTCTCCGGCGGGGCGCTGGCCGTGGTGGTGCTCTGGCAGGTCCACCAGGCGGCCCACGCGCCCGCCCTGGGAGAGACCGCATGACCCTGCCCCGCACCGACCGCGGCCGACTGCTCCTGGCCCTCGCCCTCGGCGCGGCCGTCACCGCCTTCACCGCGACCGTGCCGCTGCTGCGCGACTGGTTCGACCTGCGCGTGTACTACGGCGCCGTCAACAGCTGGATCCACCACGGCGGCCGGCTCTACGACTACCAGGTGCCGGGCACGGCATACGGCTTCACCTACCCGCCGTTCGCCGCCGTCAGCATGCTGCCCATGGCCCTTGTCGGCCTGCGCACGGCGATCGCCGGATCCTTGCTGCTCAACCTCGCGGCCCTGGCCTGGGTCCTGCACATCCTCACCGAGGGCGCCTGGCGCCGCTACGGCTGGTTCGGCTGCGCCCTGGGCGCGTGCCTGCTCGCCCTGTTCGAACCGCTCCGCGACACCTTCAGCTTCGGCCAGGTCAACCTCCTGCTGCTGGCGCTGGTCCTCACCGACGCCTGGCTGCTGACCACCGGGCGGGCGCGCTGGGCGGGCATCGGCATCGGCCTGGCGGCCGCGGTCAAACTCACGCCCGCCCTCTTCATCGGCCTGCTCCTGCTCGCCGGCCGCCGACGTGCCGCCGCGGTCGCGACGGCCGTCACCGCGGCGGCGACAGGCCTCGCCGCCTGCGTTGCCCCGGACGCCTCCCGCTTCTACTGGACCGAGGCCCTGTGGGACACGAACCGGGTGGGCCGCCTCGACTACGTCTCCAACCAGTCGCTGCAGGGCATCCTGGCCCGGCTCGGCGTGGCGGACCGCGCGGTGTGGGCCGCGGCGGTCCTGGTGGTCCTCGGCATCTGGGCCTGGCGCACCCGCCGGGCCGTCACCGCCGCCGACTGGCAGGCCGCCTTCGCCCTCACCGGACTGACCGCCTGCCTCGTCAGCCCCATCACCTGGGTGCACCACCTGGTGTGGCTGCTGCCGTCCTTCGCCGTACTGGTCCGCGCCGGGCACCCGCGCGTGACGGGCGCCCTGTACGCGGTGCTGTGCACCAGCGTGGTGTGGCTCTGGTTCCACGACGCGTCCGGCGTCGACGGTTTCCTCGGCAGCAACACCTACACCTGGATCACCCTGGGACTGCTGCTGTGGCTGCCGGTGGGTCAACTCCGCGCCGACAGTACGCCCTTGCGCCGCAGCACCAGCACCACCGCCCCCGCGCCGAGCACGACGGCACCCGAGACGACACCCGCCGTCGGCCACCCCGACCCGCCGTCCGGCGCGACGGCCACTGGCGTGGCACGCGGCCCCGGCCGCGGTCTTTCCAGCAACGCGTCCAGCGAGCCCACCGGTTCGACCCGCCCCGCGGCCTCGAACCCCCAGTCCAGCAGTTCGCGCGCCTCCTCGTAGACGGTGAAACCGCCGCCCGCCTGCGGGTTCATCACGGTGACCACGAGCGTGCGCCCGCCCCGGCGGGCGGCGGCGACGAGCGTGTTGCCCGCGTTGCTGGTGTAGCCGTTCTTGACGCCGATCAGCCCCGGATACGGCTCCACACCGTCCGCCCCGGTCAGCAGCCGATTGGTGTTCTCGATCTCGTACGACCAGCCGCCCCCGCCCGGGAACCTCGCCACCGCCGTACCGCAGTACCTGGCGAAGTCCGGAATGCGCAGCCCCGCCCGGCCGAACACCGCCAGGTCGTACGCCGACGACACCTGGCCCGGCGTGTCGTACCCGTCGGGCGACCGCACCTGCGTGTCGAGGGCGCCCAGCGAACGGGCCCTGGCCTGCATCTGCTCGGCCGTCGTCCGCCAGCCGCCGTTCAGCGAGGCCAGCACGTCCACGGCGTCGTTCCCGGAGTTGAGGAAGACACCGCGCCACAGATCGGCAATCCGATACGTCCGCCCCTCGGCGACCCCGACCCTGCTGCTGCCCTCACCGATGTCCTCCAGCTCCTCCTCCCGCACCGTGTGCCGGGCGCTCGCAGGCAGCGACGGCAGCACGGTCAGCGCGAAGAGGGTCTTCAGTGTGCTGGCGGGCGGCAGCTTGCGATGGGCGTCGTGCGCGGCAAGCACGTCCCCGCTCCGGGCGTCCGCCACCACCCACGACAACGCGGACACGTCCGGAACCCGAGGCGCCCCGTGATGGGGCCGCACCTGAGTGCCCTCGCGATACAGGAACGACGGATCCGGCAGCGCCGCCCGCGGCACGCCGGGCGGGGTGGGCTCCGCGCCGGCGGCGACGCCGACGGGCGTCAACGCCAGGACGCCCGCCGCACAGAGCGCGCAGGCGGTGAGGGCCGTCCGGGACGAGAAGTGGATGATCACACGATCAACGTAGGAATCGGCCCGGCATACGGGACGGTGACCGGGCCGGGGGCGGCACTCCAGCACCCGGATGCCGCAGTGCAGGACCCGCACAGCGGCCGGACCGCCTGCCGCGGCCGGACGGAGCCCACGAACGCGGACACCCACGGTGGCCACGTGGTACCGCGGTACTACGCGCTCCGCACGGGTCAGCCTCCCGGTACCACGGGATCGGGCGGATCGGCTCCTAGCGTTGCCGGTGAGGCGTCGGAAGCGACGGACGCCGTAAGCCGACAGAGAGAACGCGAATGATCGACGCACGGCAGCTGACCAAGAGGTACGGCGACAAGACGGCCGTGGACGGGCTGGACTTCGTCGTGAAGCCGGGTACGGTGACCGGCTTCCTGGGACCCAACGGCGCGGGAAAGTCCACCACCATGCGCATGATCGTCGGGCTCGACGCCCCGACGAGCGGCTCCGTCACCGTGAACGGCCGGCACTACGCCCGCCACCGGGCCCCGCTCCAGGAGGTCGGGGCGCTGCTGGAGGCGAAGTCGATCCACCCGGGCCGCTCGGCGTACAACCACCTCCGGGCCCTCGCGCTCACCCACGGCATTCCGCGCCGCCGGGTCGACGAGGTCATCGAACTCTCCGGCCTCGCCAGTGTGGCGAAGAAGCGTGCCGGTGCCTTCTCCCTCGGGATGGGCCAGCGGCTGGGCATCGCGGCCGCGCTGCTGGGCGACCCGCAGACGGTGATGCTGGACGAGCCGGTCAACGGACTGGACCCGGAAGGCGTCCTCTGGATCCGCAACCTGCTCAAGGCGCTCGCCGACGAGGGCCGCACGGTGTTCGTCTCCTCGCATCTGATGAGCGAGATGGCGCTGGTGGCGGACCATCTCATCATCGTGGGCCGGGGACGCCTGCTGGCCGACACCACCGTGGGGGACCTGATCCGCGAGGCGGGCGGCGACACGGTGAAGGTCGCCACCGAGGACCCGGCGCGGCTGCGGGACGTCCTGGCGGGGCCGGGCGTCGACATCACGGGGCGCGTGGGCTCCGAGGAACTGCAGGTCACCGGGCTGAGCGCCCGCAGCATCGGCCTGAAGGCGGCCGAGCACGGGATACCCCTGTTCGAGCTGAGCGCGAGGACGGTGTCGCTGGAGGAGGCATTCATGGACCTGACCAGGGAGGCCGTGGAGTACCACGGATCCACCACCGGGATCGAGACCCTCGGGAGGCCGGCATGAGCACCCTCACCGCAACCGTCGAAGAACCCCGCACCGCCCCGGCCCGCCCCGCCTACCGGGTGACCGGACGGCGGGTGCTGTCCTCGGAGTGGGCCAAGCTGTGGTCCCTGCGCTCCACCTGGATCACTCTGGGCCTCGGCCTGCTGTTCCTGGTGGCGTTCGGGCTGATCGCCGCGAGCCGGTACAAGTCCGGTATCAACTCCGGCCACATGGACCGCGACTTCGCCACCTCGACGGCCGTGAGCCTGTCCCTCTTCGGTACGAACTTCGCCCAGCTGGCCCTCGGAGTCCTCGGCGTGCTGGTCACGGCGGGGGAGTACTCGACCGGCATGATCCGCTCCACGCTCGCGGCGGTGCCCCGCAGACTGCCCGTGCTGTGGTCCAAGGCGACGGTGTTCGGGCTGGTCGCGCTGGTGGTGGGGACGCTGGGCGCATTCGTCGCCTTCCTGTTCGGCAGCGGTATCGTCTCGGGTACGCCCGCGGCCATGGGCCTCTCGCACGCGGGTGTCCTGCGCAGTCTGCTGGGCGCCGGGCTGTATCTCGGCCTGGTCGCGGTGATCGGCACCGCGCTGGGTGCGCTGCTGCGGTCGGTGGCCGGCGGGATCTCGGTGCTGGTGGCGAGCTTCATGCTGGTCCCGGGACTGATCTCGCTGCTGCCGAGCTCCTGGCAGGACAACATCAGCCCCTACCTGCCGTCCAACGCCGGAGAGTCGATGTTCGCCCTGACCCATGACTCGACGACCCTGTCGCCGGGCGCCGGGCTGCTGGTCTTCCTCTGCTGGACGGCGCTCGCGCTGGGCGGCGCGGCCTACCGGCTCGCGCGCAGCGACGTCTGACGCACCATGGACAGGTGACGTCCGTGACCACCGATGACATCAGCGGGATGGGACCGCTGGTCGCCCGTATGTCCCGGGGCGGCCAGCGGCTCAGGCAGGCCGACCGGAACCGTCCGTGGGTGCTGGACACCGCGGTCGTGGTCCTGGTCTTCCTGATGTTCTGCCTGGCCGACCTGCTGCACGACGGGGGCGGCGACGGCGACGGCCCGCGCCGCTTCCGGCTCGTCTTCACCCAGCTGCCCCTCGCCGGGATGCTGGCACTGCAGGCCGGACTGGTGCTGCCCCTGCTGTGGCGGCGGCGCAGGCCCCTGGCGGCCTTCGGTGTCATCGCCGCGGTGTTCGTCCTGCAGTGGTCCCTGAACGCGGTGCTGCGCGCGGACATCGCCCTCTTCATCGCCCTGTACAGCCTGGCCCTGCACGGGCGGCTGAAGCAGCTGCCGTGGGCCTGCGCCGCCATGGCCGGTGCCATGGTGCTGGTCGCCGTACGGGTGTCCGCGGCCATGTCCGTCTGGGACGCGCTGTTCTTCCTGCTGAGCACCACGACGGCGGCCCTCGCGCTCGGACTGATGGTCCGCATCCGCCGGGCTCAGCTGGCCGGACTGCGGGAGCGGGCCGCCCGCTTGGAGATCGAGCGGGACCAGCGCAGCAGGCTGGCCACGGCCACCGAACGCACCCGGGTCGCCCGCGAGATGCACGACATCGTCGGCCACAACCTCTCCGTCATCATCACCCTTGCGGACGCCGGCGCCTACGCCAGCGACCTCGCTCCCGAACGCGGCAAGGAGGCCCTCCAGCTCATCGGCGACACCGGCCGCCAGGCCCTCGGCGAGCTGCGGCGCGTACTCGGTGTGCTGCGCGAGGCGGCGGACGGTCCGCCGGCCGGGCCCGAACTCAGCCCGCAGCCCGGCATCGCGGACGTCGACGCCCTGTGCGCCAAGGTGCGCGCCGCAGGACTGGAGGTCGTCTACCGGACCTCAGGCGACGTGGACGCGCTCGACAGCGGGGTGCAGCTGACGGCGTATCGCATCGTCCAGGAAGCCCTCACCAACACCCTCAAACACGCCGACGCCGACACCCGGGTACACCTGGCGATCATCGAGGCGGGCACCCGGCTGACCATCCGGGTCCAGGACACCGGCCCGGCGACACCGCCGGGCCCGCACGAGGAAGGACACGGACTGGTGGGCATGCGGGAGAGGGCGGCGCTCTACGGCGGGACCGTCAGCGCGGGACCGGCGGGCGGCGGAGGATGGAGCGTCGAGGCCGTCCTCGACCTCACACCCCAGGGCGGTGTCCGGTGACCACGGTGCTCGTCGTCGACGACCAGCCGCTGCAACGCTACGGCTTCCGCATCCTCCTGGACTCCGTCGCCGAGACCGAGGTCGTCGGCGAGGCGGCCCATGGCGCCGAGGCCGTCCGCAAGGCCGCCGAACTGCGTCCGGACGTCGTGCTCATGGACATCCGGATGCCCGGCATGGACGGCATCGAGGCCACCCGCCGCATCGTCGCCGCAGGCGAGCGTTCGCGCGTCCTCGTGCTCACCACCTTCGACCTCGACGAGTACGTCCACGCCGCCCTGCGCGCCGGGGCCAGCGGCTTCCTCCTCAAGGACGCACGCCCCGAGGAACTCCTCGCGGGCATCCGTGCCGTCTCGATCGGCGACGCGGTGATCGCGCCCGCGCTGACCCGCCGCCTCCTGGACGAGTTCGCCCAGTACGTCCCCGCGCACCGGGGCGACCTCGCCGAGGACCCGAGGCTGAGCTCCCTCACCGAGCGCGAGCGCGAGATCCTCGTCGCTGTCGGCAAGGGCTGGACCAACGGCGAGATCGCCGGGCATTTCGTGCTGTCCGAGTCCACGGTCAAGACCCATGTGGGCCGCGTCCTCGCCAAGATCGGTGCCCGGGACCGCATCCAGGCCGTGATCTTCGCCTACGACCTCGGACTCGCGCGGCCGAGCACGGACTGAACGGCCCGGGGCCGCCCGGACGACGCTCGTCCGGGCGGCCCCGTGAATGCTGCGGGCTCAGCCGTTCGCCCCGGCCGGGGTCGTGGTGGTCTTGAAGCCCTCGGTCTTGTTGGCCTTGAGGGCGAACTCATTGGTGAAGGTCGTGCCGAGGTTCACCTTCGACGTCGCGTGGCCGACGAGTTCCTCGGAGGCCAGAACGGTCTTCGGGCCGCCGGCCGGCATGATGCCGTCCGGGAGGAACTGTCCCTTGTCCTGGTCCAGCGCCTTGATGTAGTCGGCCTTCGTCACCAGCTGGTTCGAGACGTACGACTGCGGCAGCTTGTTGGCGATGTCGGCCGCGCTGTGCGTGTTGATCCAGTGCATGGTGGCGACGAGCGCGTCGACGACCTTCTGCGCCGTGTCCTTGTGCGAGTTGACCCAGCTGGTCTGGGCGAGGACGGTCGCGGCCGGCCAGGTGCCGCCCAACGCCGCCTTGGCGCCCGCCGTGGTGGCCAGGTCGATCGCCGAGGTGCCGATGCCCTTCTTCTCGATCGCGGCGACCGTCGGCTGCGTCGTCATGACACAGGCGGTCTTGCCGTTCTGCAGCGCGGCGATGGCAGTGGCGCCCTGGCCGATGCCGATCCGGCTGAACTGGCTGGCCTTGACGCCCTTCTGCGCGCCCATGAACTGGGTGAGCATGTCGGTGCCGGACCCGATGTCGGTGACGCCGAGCGTCTTCCCCTTGAAGTCCGCGCCGGAGTGGACGCCGCTCTTCGGGACACACATCTCCCGCTCGCCCGGCGCCCCGGACAGCTGGACGAGGCCCTCGACCGCCTTGCCCTTCACCTGGAAGTCGATGGTGTGGACGTACCAGGCGCCCGCCATGTCCACCTGCCCGGAGGCCATGGCGTCCTCAGCGCCGAGACCGCCCTGGCTCTCGGTGCTCAGCGAGACGTTGACGCCGTACTTCTTGTAGAAGCCGAGGTTCTGGGCGAGCTCGTAGGGGAGGTAGATCTGCTTGTCGATGCCGCCGACCATGAGCTTGACGGTCGGCGTGCCGCTGGAGCTGCTGGAGCTGCCCGAGCTGCTGGAACAGGCGGTGGCGGCACCGAGGGTGAGGACGGTGAGGAGAGACGCGGCAACGGCGGCGGGTCGTCTGGACATGGGAGGCCACTTTCCTTGAGGGGAGGATCAGAAGAGGGGGAAACAGAGGGGGGTGACACAGACGGAGTCAGAGGGAGCTGACTTCGGACGGGGCCGGCGGACGCCAGGCGAGCAGCCGGTGTTCGAGCTTGCCGATCAGCCACTCCGCGCCGAGCACGATCACCGCGATGACGACCATGGTCGCGAACACGCCATTGGGGTCGAAGTTGTCCTGCGCGGTCTTGATGACCAGGCCGAGGCCCTTCTGCGCGCCGAGCACCTCGCCGACCAGTGCGCCGACGATGGCGAAGCCGAAGGCGCTGTGCAGGCTGGCGATGATCCAGGTGAGCGCGGACGGCACCGTGACGTGCCGGATGATCTGCAGCTCCGAGGCGCCGAGCACCTTGGCGTTGGCGAGGATGTTGGGGTCGACCTCACGTACGCCCTGGAAGGCGTTGAAGAAGACGATGAAGAACACCAGGACCGCGGCGAGCAGGACCTTCGGCAGCGTACCGATACCGAACGCGATCATGAAGATCGAGCCGAGGACGATACGCGGGATCGCGTTGACCACCTTGATATAGGGACCGAGCACCCCGGAGAGGTAGCGGCTCTGGCCCAGAGCGATCCCGAAGATCACTCCGGAGACGGTCCCGAGGACGAAGCCGATCAGCGCCTCCTGGACGGTGGTCCAGATGTCCGCGTAATAGGACCCGTTCTCGGTGCCCTTCTGGAAGAGTTCGATCAGCCGCTTGGCGATTCCGGTCGGCTGCCCGAAGAAGAACTTGTCGACGATTCCCCAGGTGGTGAACGCCTGCCAGCCGCCGATGACGATGGCCGCGAGGACGATGCGGCCCACCCACTGCAGCGCGATGCCCTTGCGGACCTTGCGCCTGGCGGCGGCTGCCGCGGCCGAGGGCTGTGCGCCGTCCTTGGCCCGAGCGGCGGAAACGGTGGACGTCGTACTCATGCCGTACCTCCTGCGGTGCGTGCGTAGGCGCGCTCCACCTCCTCGCGCAGCGAGTCCCAGATCTGGTGCTGAAGTTCGATGAAGCGGGGCTGGAAACGGATCTCCTGGACCGAGCCGCGCGGGCGCGGCAGATCGATGTCGAAGACCGCCTTGACCGAGCCGGGGCCGGACGTCATGACGACGACCCGGTCGGCGAGCGCCACGGCCTCGTCGAGATCGTGGGTGATGAAGATGACCGACGGCCGGATCTGCTCCCACAGACCGAGCAGCTCGTTCGACATGATCGCCTTGGTCTGCACGTCCAGGGCGCCGAACGGCTCGTCCATGATCAGGATCCGGGGTTCGTTGATCAGCGCCGCGGCCATCGCCACGCGCTTGCGCATACCGCCGGAGAGCTGGTGCGGATAGCGGTCCTCGAACCCGGTGAGGCCCACCCGGCGCAGCCAGTCGCGCGCCGAGGCCTGGGCCTCCTGCTTGGGCACACCGCGGAAGACGGGACCCATCAGCACATTGCCGAGGACGGTCTTCCAGGGCAGCAGCGCGTCGGCCTGGAACATGAAGCTGACGCCGTCGGTGACGCCGTCCACCTCACGGCCGCCCACCTTGACGGAACCCTCGCTGGGCCGGTCGAGCCCGGACACCATGCTCAGGGTCGTCGACTTGCCGCAGCCGGTCGGGCCCACCACCGCACAGAACTGGCCGGGCTCCACGGTGAACGAAACGTCCTGCAGTGCCGTGAACACCTCACCCGCAGGAGTCAGAAATCGTTTGGTGAGCCCGGATATCTCGACTCGTGCGCTGTCCTGGCCGACCTTCTCGGCGACCGGGCTCACCGCCGCATCGTCTCGTGAAGCCATCTGAGGCCTCTCCTTCCTAACCTCGGAGGTCGAGGAAGGCAGACGCTAGAGGCCGCGGAGTATTACGTCGCTGTTTCATCTGTATCTCGCGTTAGCCGTGTTCCCTTGAGTTCTGCGCGTTCTGCTCAACGGACCGGGGGTGGGCATAAGCTCGGTGTCGGGGGCACAATCACGCCACCACGGGTGCGGCGCAGGGGCTGCGCCCGGGTCTCGTACGACAGGCAGAGACACCCGTGACACCCATCCGTATCCCGTTCGGCCGCGGCGGGAAGGGGCGGCTCTCGGCGAGGATCCTGGCCAACCAGCTGGCGATCCTGACCCTCACCGGAGTCATCGGCTTCGTCCTGTTCGCGTTCGCCCAGCGGGCCGAGATCGACGGCGCCTACGAGAAAAGGGCGCTGGCCATCGCGAAGACCACGGCCGCCGAGCCGCAGATCCGGCAGGCCATGGCGCACGGCGGCGGCTACGGCATCGTGCAGACCGTCGCCGAACGGATCCGGAAGGCGTCCGGCGCGTCCTACGTGGTCGTGCTCGACCTGCACGGCGTGCGCCACTCCCACCCCGACCCGGCGCTGATCGGCGTACCGACGGGCGACAAGATCGTGGTCCTCGACGGCCAGTCGCACGTCGGCACCGACCCGGGCGGCCTCGGACGCTCCGCCAACGGCAAGGCCCCGCTGCGCGGGCCCGACGGCAAGCTGGTCGGCGAGGTGTCCGCGGGCATCCCCGAGCACTATGTGCTGGGCGAGCTGTGGCGTGAGCTGCCCACCTTCGCCCTGTACTCGGCGATCGCCGTCGCCCTCGGCTCGGCCGCCGCGTTCCTGCTGGCCAGGCGGCTGAAGCGGACGACGTTCGGACTGGAACTCGAGGAGATCGCCGGACTGCTGCAGGACCGTGAGGCGATGCTGCACGGCATCCGCGAGGGCGTCATCGCCTTCAACCCCGACGGCAGGATCACCGTCGTCAACGACGAGGCCCGGCGGCTGCTCGGTCTCGGCACGGCGCTCGGCAGCACGATCGAGGAGGTGCTGCCCGACGGTCGGCTGCGCCGCGCCCTGGACGGCACCCTGACCGGCGCCGACCTCAATGTGCTGACCGACGACCACTGCCTGGTGGTCAACCGGATGCCGGTGACACTGCACGGCCGTGAACTGGGCGCGGTGGTCACCGTGCGCGACCGCACCGAGCTGATCGGGCTGCTGCGCGAACTGGACTCCGTACGCGGCCTGACCGACGCCCTGCGCGCCCAGCAGCACGAGTTCACCAACCGTATGCACACCCTGGCCGGGCTGCTGGACATCGGAGACCACGACGCCGCCTACGAGTTCGCCGTCGAGTCGGCCGGCGCCGACCAGGCGCTGACCGAGTCCGTACGCGAACGGATCGGCAACCCGCTGCTCGTCGGACTGATCGTCGCCAAGACCACGGTGGCCGCGGAACGCGGTGTACACATGGAACTCAGCGACGACTCGGCGCTCGGCGAGGACCCGCCGCAGCTGCGCCGGCTACTGACCATCGTCGGCAATCTGCTGGACAACGCGATCGACGCGGCGGCCGGCGGACCGCCTCCGGCGGGCGGCCGCGAGGTGCGGCTCTCGCTGGTCGAAGCCGTCGACCAGGTGCTGGTGCGGGTCGCCGACAGCGGCCCGGGCATCCCGCCGGGCGCCGCCGACTCGATCTTCGAGGACGGCTGGTCGACCCGCCCCGACCGGGGCACCGCCCGACGCGGCCTCGGCCTGGCCCTGGTCCACCGGCTGGCCGCGCGGCACGGCGGGACCATCACGGTCAGCGAGGGCCCGGGCGCCGTCTTCACCGTCGTACTGCCGCTGCAGGACGCCACTCCCGTACGACGAGATGCACAGTTCACGACGGCCTCGCCGACCGGAGGTGACCGCGGATGATCAGGATCCTGGTGGTGGACGACGACTTCCGGGTCAGCGACATCCACCGCGACTACGCCTCGCGCGTCGAGGGCTTCGAAGTGGTCGGCCGGGCGGCGACGGTGGCCGAGACCCTGGACGCCGTGCGCACCCTGCACCCCGATCTGCTGCTGCTCGACATCTTCCTGCCGGACGGCAGCGGACTGGATGTGCTGCGGCAGCTCAGTGGGGACGCGGGCGGCGCCCGGCCCGACGCGATCATGATCACCGCCGACCGGGACATCACCTCGGTGCGGACCGCCATGAAGCTCGGTGCCGTGGGCTACCTGGTCAAGCCGTTCGGCGCCGCCGACCTGGCCGAGCGGCTCACCGCCTACCGCGAACTCCAGCACCGCGTGGACGCCCTGGGCCTCGCCCCGCGAACCGACCAGGCCGACGTGGACGCCCTCTTCAGCGCCGCCCGCCCGCCGGCCGTGCCCCGGGTTCCGGCCAAGGGGCACTCCGCGCCCACCCTGGCCCTCCTCCACCAGGTCCTGCGCACCGCCCGGGAGTCCCTGTCCGCGGCCCAGGCCGCCGAACTCACCGGCGTCTCCCGCGCCACGGCCCAGCGTTATCTCTCGTACCTCGTGCGGGAGGGAATGGTCCGGCTCGAACTTCGCTACGGAACCACCGGCCGTCCCGAACACCTCTACCGGATCGTCCGCTGAGCCGGGCGGCCCGGCCTCCTCACGTCCCGGGCAGCGGCCTGACCGTGAGGATCTGCTGGGCGTGTCCGACCGGGCCGTCGATGTCGTGCAGGACGGTGCTGGTCAGGCCCTGGCCGGACGGGCCGAAGGTGACGGTGGTGTCCAGTCCGGTCCAGGGGCCTCGCGGCCCGCGGTGCAGATGGACGGTCAGGTCGACGTTGGGGAACATCCACGCGGTGGGCGGCTGCCGGACGGCGATGCCGTTGGCGGTGTCGACCAGGGCGAGGTACGACGGCATCCGGGGCTACCGGGCCGTGATCGACACGGCTTCCGTGGGCCGTTCCTTCGAGGTCCTGATCGACCTCAGCCTCGAAGCGCAGGACGCGGAGACGGTCGAGCGCTTCGAGGAGACCCTGGCGCAGGCCGAGGAAGTACGGGAGCTACGGAGGCTGTTCGGCAGCCCCGACTATTTCGTCCGCGTGGCCGTCGCCGATCTGCCCGGCTACGAGGCCTTCCTCAGCCGGCGGGTCATGACCATCCCCCGGATCAAGAACGTGACGTCGCATTTCACGATGAAGACCGTCAAGCCCGGACCGTAGTGGGGGCCGGCACCCGTGGAGGGGGACCCTGGGTCCACACCACTCGCAGGCTCGATGCGGAGATCCGCCAGCCCTCGGCCGTCCTGACCAGTTCGGCGTCGGCATGGCCGGCAGAGATGAAGACGCTGTCTGTGCCGTCCGCAAGGACGTGGGTGCTCAGCTGCACGCCACGGGTGGTGGCCCGGTCACCGTCGATCTCGATGACAGGGTTGGTGCCCAGATGCACGGTTCGGTCGAACAATGCCATGCCCTGCCGGACGCGGGTCAGCAGAGCATCGCGACCGTGGACCGTGCCGATGGGCATCTCCGCGGTGACGTCTTCGGTGTGGAACGCGCGCGCCCATTCCTCGTCGAAGACCCCCTCGTCCAGGGAACGCAGGTAGCGGTCCAGCAGATCGGTGATCTCGGCGCGGTCGGTCAGGGTCTGCAACTGCCGCTGCATCTCTTCGATGTCCATGCCTGAAGGCTCGTCCCTCAAGCGCAGTTGAGGTCAAGTGGTCGGACGGGATGCCGTGATGCCGATGAGTCCACATGGACTACCACCTGGGACCCGGGCGGCACCGTCCCAGGCACCACGCTCCGAGGCGGGTCTGCGTAAGATCACGAAGGTCTGATTTCCGGTTGATGAGGAGGCCCGACGGCCATGACGGACAAGCGTGTTGTGGTGGTCACCGGCGGCGGCACCGGCATCGGCGCCGCAACCGCCCGGCTGCTGCGGGCCGGCGGACACGAGGTCGTCATCGCCGGCCGACGGCCCGAGCCGCTGCAGCGCGTCGCCGACGAGACCGGCGCCCTGCCGCACCCCGCTGATCTCACGGACGCGACCGCCGTGGATGAGCTCGTCGAGGCCACGGTCTCCCGCTACGGCAGGCTCGACGGAGTGGTCCTCAACGCGGGCGTCGGACGCAGCGGCGCGGTGGGAGATCTCTCGGACGAGACATGGGAGTTGGTGATGCGCACCAACCTGACGGGCCCCTTCCTGCTGCTGCGCGCCGCACTCCCGCACCTGCTCGAGACCCGCGGTTCGGTCGTTGCCGTCGCCTCCGTCGCGGCGTTGCGCAACGGCGTCGGCAACGCCGCGTACGCCACCTCCAAGGCCGCGCTGCTTCAGCTGTGCAGCTCGCTGGCCGTCGACTACGGCAGCCAGGGGCTGCGCGCCAACACGGTGTGCCCCACCTGGGTACGGACCGAGATGGCTGATCGTCGTATGGCCCGCTTCGCCGAGGAATCCGGACTGGGCGACGGTGTGGACGAGGCCTATGAGGAGGCGACGAAGCTGGTGCCCGCGGGGCGCCCCGGCGACCCGTCCGAGGTCGCCGAGGCGATCGCCTGGCTGCTCTCGCCCGCCGCGTCCTTCGTCAACGGCGCGGTCCTCACGGTGGACGGCGGGGTCTCGGTACGCGACGCGGGGACCCTGGCGTTCGACTTCAGCGTCGAGCGCCGCGACGCCGGTCGATGACCGGCAGCTCTCTCGCGCCGGCGATCGCGTGAGCGGGACGATCAGAGGAGGAGGGCGCGTGAGCACTCAGGACAACGCGCCGGACGCACGGTCCGGCGTACTCGGCGGAGCCACGCAGGGCGCGCTGGCGGGTCTGCGCATCGCCGACTTCTCCCGGGTCCTCGCGGGGCCCTACGCCACCATGCTGCTCGCCG
Organism: Streptomyces sp. NPDC002092; assembly: GCF_053593775.1. Lineage (NCBI taxonomy): Bacteria > Bacillati > Actinomycetota > Actinomycetes > Kitasatosporales > Streptomycetaceae > Streptomyces > Streptomyces sp. NPDC002092. The sequence continues at coordinate 378,023 of NZ_JBSFDG010000007.1, read as the reverse complement.
ATCTCGGCGCCGACGTGGTGAAGGTGGAGCGGCCGGGCACGGGGGACGACACCCGGGCCTGGCTGCCCCCGGCGGACCGGGACGGAACGTCGACGTACTTCCTGAGCGTCAACCGCAACAAGAGGTCCGTCACCCTGGACCTCGCGACCGAGGCCGGCCTGGAGCAGGCCCGTGCCCTGGTCGCCGAGTCCGACGTCCTGGTGGAGAACTTCCGTCCCGGCACGATGGAACGGCTGGGGCTCGGCCACCGCGAACTCCTCGCCCATTCCACCCGCTCGGTCTCCTTCGCCGTCCGGCGTGCGTCGTCGAGAATCTCCTTTGCCGTATCGCGCGCGTCTTTCAGGACCCCCGCGGCCTCCTCGGCGGCTTCTGCAGCCGCCTTCTCGCGCAGGGCGGCGGCCTCTGCCTCGACCTGCCGTACGAGGCCGGCGACCCGTTCGGCATCCAGCCCCTGAGTCCTGGTGATCCACGCCCGCAGCTCTTCGGCCTCGGACACGGCATCCGCACGACGCCGCCCGAACAGCCCGCCCTTTCGCGGTGCCGGCACCGCCGTCGTGCTTCCGGGAAGGGTCGCGTCCGGCACCGGGAAGGCGCCGGTGGCGATTGCATCGGCGGAGGGTTCGGACTCCGGAACCCACAACTGCCAACCGTCCGGCATCGGGGGCCACGACGGATCGGGCCGCCAGTCCGGCGGCGGCATCCATCCCGCAGGCGGCACGGGCCAACCCGGCGGCGGATCGAAGCGGTATGCAGTCATTCCCCATCCCCCCTTGCTCCTGGGGCGTCCCCAGCACCCAGGCCGCCGGACAAGTCCGGCAAAAAACGGAGAGCGACATTCTGTTCATGAGCCGTCACTGGGGGCACCCGCATATTCCACCTCGTGACCCGTTTGTGACCATCGGTCAGGTCGCCCTTGCGGTCAAGTGCACTCCAAGTCCTAGAGTCACGCTTCCGACCCGCCCCCACCTGCGACGGAGCACCGCAATGCGCTATCGAGTACTCGGCAAGACCGGCATCGAGGTCAGCACGCACTGCCTCGGCACGATGATGTTCGGGGCCGTCGGCAATCCCGACCACGAGGACAGCGCCCGCATCATCCATGCGGCCCTCGATGCGGGCATCAACTTCGTGGACACCGCCGACATGTACTCGGCCGGCGAATGCGAGGAGATCGTCGGCAAGGCTCTCAAGGGCAGGCGCGACGATGTCGTGCTCGCCACGAAGGTGCACTTTCCGCTCGGGGAGGGACGCAACCGCAGCGGCAATTCACGCCGCTGGATCCTCAAGGCCGTCGAGGACAGCCTGCGGCGGCTGGACACGGACTGGATCGACCTCTACCAGGTGCACCGCCCCGACCACACCACCGACATCGAGGAAACGCTGTCCGTTCTCACCGACCTGGTGAGGGCGGGCAAGATCCGGACTTTTGGCTGTTCCACCTTCCCGGCCGAGGACCTCGTCGAGGCTCATCATGTGGCGGAGCGGCGCGGGCTGATGCGGATGCGCACGGAGCAGCCGCCGTACTCGATTCTCGCGCGCGGCGTCGAACGTGCCGTGCTGCCCACCACCCAGCACCTGGGCATGGGCGTGCTGACCTGGTCGCCGCTGGCCTCGGGATTCCTTTCCGGGGCCTACCGCGCGGGCAGGCCCGTCGACCTCACCACCGGCCGCGCAAGACTCACCCCGCACCGCTTCGACCCCGAAGCCCCGGGCAACCCGGCGAAGTTCGCGGCCGTCGAGCAACTCCTCGCGCTCGCCGAGGAGATGGGCCGCACCCTGCCGGAACTGGCCGTCGCCTTCCCGCTGGTGCACCCGGCCGTCACGTCGGTGATCATCGGTCCGCGCACCATGGACCAACTCACCTCATTGATCGAGGGAGCCGACCTGCTGCTCGACGACGCGGTGCTCGACCGTATCGACGAGATCGTGGCCCCCGGCACCGATCTGTACCGGGCCGACGGTGTCTGGCAGCCGCGGTCGCTCACCGAGCCCGCATTGCGCAGGCGCCCCGCCGGGGAGCGGGCGGCCGCGGATTGAGAGGGCCGGACGTGAGCCTTGGGTCCGTCGGCGACGGCCGGGAGTGGTCGGTCCATGCCGAGGCCCTGGTCGACGGCTTCCGCGTGATCGTCCCTGATCTGCGCGGTCACGGCCGCTTCGAAGTGCCGGGACAGGGCAACACACCGCTGGACACGGGCGGAGGACCTGGCCGCCCTGGTCGAGGCCCTCGGCCACGGCCCGGCGACCGCAGCCGGCACTGACGGTGTGGACATCGGCGGAAGCCCCGACTGGGAGCGAAGCACGCTGCATGTGTCCGGTTCGCGTGTGGAGCACTGGCCCGGAGTCGGGCACTACCCGCATGAGGAGTGCCCCGAGCACGCCACACGGCTCATCCGGCAGTGGTCACGACGACTGCTGAGCGCCGGGAAGTCGAATCATGACGACAAGGCCGCCGGTGGGGCGGGGGGTGAGGTCGAGGGCGCCGTCGTGTGCCCGGACGATGCTGTGCACGATGGCCAGGCCGAGGCCGACGCCGGCGTGTTCGTCGGTGCGTACGCGTTCCGTTCCGCGCTGGAAGGGTTCGGTGAGGGTCGGTACCAGCTCCGAGGGGAGCAGCGGGCCCGTGTTCTCGACCCGCAACACGCCGGCATCGTCCTGCGGTTCGGTGTGGACCGTCACGGTGCCGCCGACCGGCAGATTGTGCACGATGGCGTTCTGGACGAGGTTCGTCACCATCCGCAGGATGAGCGCCGCGGAGCCCATGGTCCGGGTCGGCTCGCCGGTGACGTCGAGCGTGATCCGGCGCTTCTCGGCGAGAGGAAGCAGCGTTTCGGCGGCTTCTTCGGCCATGAGGGAGAGATCGACGGGTTCGCGGGTGAAGCTCCTGGCGTCGGCGCGGCTGAGCAGCAGGAGGGACTCGGTGAGGTTGATCGCCCGCGTGTTGACGGTGTGGAGGCGCTCGATGAGTTCGCCCTGATCCCGCGAGGGGTCGTTGCGGGCGGCGTCGAGGAGTGTCTGGGAGATCGCCAGCGGGGTGCGCAGTTCGTGGGAGGCGTTCGCGGCGAATCTCTGTTGTTCGGCGACGTGGGACTCGAGTTGTTCGAGCATGGTGTCGAAGGCGTCGGCGAGTTCGCGGAACTCGTCCTCGCGGCCTTCCATGCGGATCCGGTGGGACAGCGATCCGTTCGCGGCCGTCCGTGCCGCGTCCGCGATCCGGGTGAGCGGTACGAGCATCCGGCCGGCGAGGATCCATCCTCCCACCAGGCCGAAGACGAGGAGGAAGGCCAGTGCCACGGCCGCGGCGGGGACGAAGCCGCGCAGGGCGTCGGAGCGGTTGAACCCGGTGATGATGACGACGCCGACCCTGTGCTGGATGGCTTTGGGGTCGTCGGTCCGGAGCCAGCGCAGCACGAACACCCACATCACGGTCAGCAGCAGAGCGCCGGCGAGGAGGAGGAATCCGGCGTAGCTGAGGGTGAGTTTGAGTCGGGCGCTGAGCCCTGGGCGTCTATTCATGAGTACCGCCGGGTGGGCTGCCGGTGTCGATGCGGTAGCCGACGCCCGGCACCGTGGCGATGAGCCATGGTTCGCCGAGTCGTTTGCGCAGGGCGGAGACGGTGATGCGGACGGCGTTGGTGAAGGGGTCGGCGTTGTTGTCCCAGGCCCGCTCCAGCAGCTCTTCGGCGCTGACGACACCGCCTTCGGCGGCGACGAGGACCTCGAGCACGGCGAACTGTTTGCGGGTGAGTGCGACATAGCGTCCGTCGCGGAAGACCTCCCGGCGGAAGGGGTCAAGGCGTAGGCCCGCGATCTCGCGGACGGGGGGCCGGGCGTGCGCGCGTCTGCGGTCGAGCGCCCGCAGCCGCATGACGAGCTCGCGCAGCTCGAACGGTTTGGTGAGGTAGTCGTCGGCGCCGAGCTCGAATCCGGAGGCCTTGTCGTCGATCCGGTCGGCAGCGGTGAGCATGAGGATCGGGATACCGCTGCCGGAAGCGACGATGCACCGGGCGACCTCGTCGCCGGACGGGCCGGGGATGTCCCGGTCCAGGACCGCGAGGTCGTAGGAGTTGACGCTGAGCAGTTCCAGGGCGGAGTCCCCGTCGCCGGCGATGTCGGCGGCGATCGCCTCCAGCCGCAGACCGTCACGGACGGCTTCGGCCAGGTAGGGCTCGTCCTCCACGATCAGCACACGCATGCGTGCAGCCTAAGCAGCGGAACATATCGCCGACGTATGCAAAGCCGTGTGCACACGGGTCGCACGCCCAGGGCTGTCAGGTGAGTTCCAGCAGGCTCAGCCGGACCGCCTCGGCGACCGCCGCCCTGTTGTCGACGCCGAGTTTCGGGAACGGCGCCTCACCGCCGAGGGTTGCAGTCGTAGAGCGCGAAGGCGCCGGAGGTGCGGCGTCCGTAGGCGCTGGGCCGGATGCGGGTGCAGTGGGACTTCACCCAGGTGGTGGCGGGAGTGGTGGGGCGCTGGGTGGTGAGCAGCGCATAGCGCAGTTGGTCGGTGGTGACGAGGCTGCCGAGCTGCTGGGCGGTGGGGAAGGGGGTGCTGCCGGTGAAGCCGCCCATGACGAGAATGGGCTCGGACTTCGCGCGGAGCAGGGGCTCGGCGGTGTAGGCGGCCTGGGTGGCGAGCAGGTACTTCTCGCCGTGGCGGTGCGTGGTGAGGTAGTCGAGCAGAGCGGTGTCGCGGGCGTTGGGCTCACCGAGCCCTCTCCTTCGCGGAGCGTGGCGGGGATGCGCGGCGTACGACTTGCCGACCGGACCGGCCATCGGCGAGGTGGCTGCGCCCGCGTAGAGCGGGTTGAGGCCCGAGACGGCCCAGCCGGCCGGTACGACCAGGGTGGCCGCGATCCCGGCGGTGAGGGCGGCGTGGACCATCCGCGGGGAGGTGCGCGGCCCGCGGCTCCACAGGCCCACCACACCGCACAGTGCGAGCATCACGGCCACCGGCAACAGCCAGGAGACGAAACGGCTCGGCCAGTCGAGCACCAGCGCCCACACCGCCGTCAGAGTGATCGCCGCCGGGAGCGCCAGGTGCCTGCGGTCGCCCGCCTCGTACTTCGCCGCCAGGCCCAGTTCGTGCTCCACCCCCAGCCCGGGTTCGTACTGTTCGTACTTTGCCTCCGGCGGCGGCTCGTATTTCAGCTGCAGCGTCAGTTCGTACCTCGCCTCCTCCAGTGCCGTCTCATATTTCGCCTCCAGCTCCGCATCGTGCTCCGCCTCCACCCCCGCCTCGTACTTCGCCTCGTACTCCGCTCGGAAGAGCGCGAGCCCGCCTCCGGCCAGCGCGGCGAGCGCCGGGGCGATGACGGCGGTGTAGTAGGCGTGGTTGCCGTTGGAGGTGCTGAACACCAGGGTGTGTACGGCCAGCCAGCCGCCCCACATCACAAATCCCGCGCGCAGCAGGTCGGTTCGCGGTTGACCGGCGCGCCAGACGACGCCCAGGACCGCGGCGAGGACGGCGACCGGCAGGAACCAGGCGACCTGCGGGCCGACGGTGTGGTTGATCAGCATGTTCCAGCCGGTGTTGCCCGTGGTGCGGCTGGCGGCGGTGCCCGCGACGGCACCGAAGGCGGTGGCATCGCTGCTGAACCGGCTCAGGCCGTTGTAGCCGAAGACCAGGGTGAACGGATCGTTGTTGGACGTGCCGTCGAGGTAGGGGCGGCTCGCGGCCGGCGTCACCCAGGCGATCAGCACCCAGGAGCAGGAGACCGCCAGGGAGACGGCACCGGCCAGCAGGACGCGCAGGGCCCGGTTCAACCGGGTTCCGGGCGCGGCGAGTTGGTACACGGCGGCGAAGACCGGCAGCACCAGCCACGCCTGCAGCATCTTCGCCTGGAAGGCGAGCCCGACCCAGATCCCGCAGGTGATCAGCGGCAGCAGCCGCTCGGTGCGCACCGCCTTCTGCAGGGCGCCGGCGGCCGCCACCAGGAGCAGGGTGAGGGCGGTGTCCGGGATGGTGGCACGGTTGAGGACCACGGTGACCGGGGTGAGGGTGAGCGCCAGCGCGGCGATCAGCGCGGCGAGGGGACCGGCCCAGGCCCGTACGATCCGGTGCAGCAGCCATACGGTGAGCACGCCCTCGACGACCTGCGGAAGCGCGGCCGCCCAGGTGTGCGGGCCGAAGAGCCAGACGGAGACGGCGTCGGGCCAGAAGGCACCGGGCAGCTTGTCGATGCTGATGGAACCGCTCGCGTCGAGCCCGCCGAAGAAGAAGGCACGCCAGCTCTCGGACATCGACCGTATCGCCGCGCCGTAGAAGGGGTGGAGGGCGGCGTTCCCGATGCCCCAGGCGTACAGGACCGTGGCGACGACCAGTACCGCGGCGAGCGCCGGGCGCTCCCAGCGCGGGGCGTCTTCCGGCGGGCCGGAGCGGCGGCCGGCCGTCCGGCGGCCTCGGTGTGCTCCGGTGGGCCGGGCGTCGGGGATGGCGGTCATGGCAGTGGTCCTCGGATCAGCTGGTCAGGTGAGGCGGCGGTGCACAGGCGGCGGGATCGAAGCCGCAGGATCAAAGGCGGCGGGCCGCCCGGAAGCCGCGGGCGTAGAAGTCGGTGCCGTCCAGCAGCGCGTGGCCCGACATGTCGCCCATGGTCGGGCCGTTGGCCGCCGAGCGGCTGGAGTAGAAGCGGTGCCGGCCCTGGTTGTCGAGGCCCATGTACATGCCGCAGTGGTCGATGAAGTCCGGCCGGTCCTTGATGATGGCGAAGAAGACCAGATCGCCGGGTTGCAGGACGCTCAGGTCGGTGGCCTGCTGCTTCCCGGTGTGGGGGATCACCAGACGGCCGGGACCGTCGGCGGCGATGGCGTACGCGCGGCGCGGGAGGCCGGCGCCCTTGGTGTTGGTGTTGTGCAGGGGGATGCCCATCCGGTAGCCCCACACCAGCCGCTGGAAGCCGGAGCAGTCGGCATCGCCGTAGCGGGCCTTCTCCGGCTGCACGCGCGTGCCGTCCGGGAAGGTCCAGGGCAGCCCCAGGTAGTCGTAGAAGTCGGACTGTTCGTCGTGGAAGGCGAAGTCCAGCGGGTTGTTCACCGCGGCGTTGCGCGGGCCGAAGTGTGCGGTGCCCGCGTAGCGCACGCCGGAGGCGTTGTGCTTGTCGGGCGCCCCGGCGCTGCTGTACTGGAACGCCACCGCGAAGACGTCCGGGCTGGTGTCGCCGAGCGCCTTGCGGAACCAGCTCCTGAACGAGGCGGACTTCTCCGTGCCCCGCTGCCACTCGTGCGGCAGCACCCGAACCCAGGCGTCCGTGGTCACCTTGGCCTCGGTGGTCCGCGGCTCGCTGAAGGTGCGGGTGGGGCCGGTGAGGACGGCCGTACGGGCTCCGTCGGTGAACGTGGCGAGCGTGCCGCCGTCGGCGGCGCGGACCACGGTGCGGGCGGGGGCGGACAACCGCTCGAAGGTGTGGGCGCCGGTGGCCTGCGCGCTCGGGCCGGTACCCGTTTGGTCGGCGACCGTACCGCCGTGGCCGTCGCTGCCCTGCCTGAGGTGGTCCCAGGCGTACCCGCCCGCCACCCCGGCGGCCGCGAGGCCCGCGATCGTTCCGAGCACGTTGCGGCGAGTCGGATTGCCGCGTGGGCCGACAGGTTTGGAGTGCATGGCGATCCTCCTTGAAGTGTGAGGTGAGAGGGGGCTGGGCAGGTCAGCCCGTGGGCAGGGCGCCCATCAACAAACCGGAGACCAGCACCACATACGTGGCCAGCGTCACCGCCGTGGTCGAGATGACCGTGGCCGCCATGGGCTGCCGGACCATCTGGTAGGAGACCAGGCCGGGGACGATGAAGCCAAGGGTCTGTGACGTGTACAGCAGCGGGAACTCGTGGCTGAGGGCGAGCATCACGGTGGTCTGCATCACCACCGCGCACAGCACCACGGCGGCGAACAGCCGCTTGCCGTAGAGAATCACCGTGCGCTGCAGCAGCTTGGTCATGAAGTACGTGGCTCCCGCCACGACGACCATCAGCCCGGCCATCCGCACATCGGTGAGGAGTGTGAGGGCGATCCAGCCCGGGGTGATCATCCCCCCGGGGGACAGGTTGGTGGTCAGATAGCAGACGAGCGAGAAGACCAGCCCGAGGGCGATCCCGAGCGCGGCGGTCTGTGCGGTGAGGTTGGCGGGGATCACGGGTTCCTCGTGGACTGGGGCGGATCGTAGGAGTGGTGCCGGTCGCGGGAGTGGTGCGGGTCGTCTGCGGTGCTCTGGTCGTCCGCGCGGCCGTGGCGGGCGGCGAAACGGCGGGCGAGGTCGCGTTGTTCGGGGATGCGCAGGGCGTACGTCGGTGTCTCCAGCGGTGCCACCCAGCTGTACGGCTCCGGCTCGGGCGGCCGGGCCACCGAGACCCGCGGCCGGGGCAGGGCGATCTGCATGGTCTCCTGGTCCAGGCCGTCGCCGTCGGGAACGGCGTCGAAGAGCGGGTCCTCGGAGTCGTCCAGCGGCAGCTCGGCGAGGCATTCCAGGAACAGCTCGCCCTGACCGTGGATGTTGCCGATCGCCACCAGCGAGGAGGCCGGGCCGAGTTCCGCGAGCATCGCCGCGGTCAGCTCCTCGGGGTCCCGGCGGTCGCCGCCGAGATCCACCACCCGCCCGGTGAAGTCGGCCGGAATCGCGTCGCGGGCGCTCCTGGTCGGGTGGCCGATCAGGAACACCGTGTCGGCGGCGAGGTCGGGGACGATGGCGCCCATCTGGCCGTTGCGCTCCACCCGGTCCGGGCGGCAGTTGATGACCACGTTGATCGGCCGTCTGATCGCGCCCAGATCCTCCAGCTGCTTCACGTTCATCAGCGTCGACTCGGGGTCGTTGGCCGCGAAGACGTTGGCGAACCGCAGCTTCTTGCCCTCGGGTGTGACGTAGCGCTCCACCGACAGCACGCCCGGGTCGGGCGGCGCGTCCCACATGCCCTGCATCGCGGTCTGCCGCTCCACGCCGAGCAGTTCGGCGACGGCGAGCGCGATCGCCACGTTCTCCTTGAAGGTGAACCAGCTGAAGCCGCGCAGTTCGGCGTCGCTCACCGACTCGGGATCGACCGCGATCAGACGGCAGTTCCGCTTGTCGGCCTCCTCCTGGAGGATGTGCAGCCGGTCCTTCTCCGCCGTCACGCACACCCCGCCCACCGGCATCGAGCGGGAGAGCGAGCGGGCGACGTCGTCCAGCGTCGGCCCCATCTCCTCCAGATGGTCCTCGCGGACGTTGCACAGCACGCCGATCGTGGAACGGATCAGCTTCTCCTGATTGGTCTCCTGCAGCGCCGGCATCACCGCCATGCACTCGATGACCAGCGCGTCCGGCCGGTAGGTCGCCGCCCGCCGCACGATGCCGATCTGCTCGACGATGTTGGAGATCCCGAACTTGCGGTAGATCGGTTCCTCGGTGGCATCCGGGTGGATGAACCGGGCCGCGGTGCCGGTGGTCTTGGCCACCGTGACCAGGCCGCCGCCACGCAGCGCCCCCGCACACAGCCGGGTGATCGAACTCTTGCCGCGGATGCCGTTGACCAGCACCCGCGTCGGTATCTGCTCCAGCGAGGCGAAGTGCCGCCGCTGCTCCAGGATTCCGGCGATCCACAGGCCGGCGCAGCACGACAGGACGATGACATAGAGGAAGAGCACGCCGATTCCGTCCTTCTACCGCTGGAGGGTGTTCTCACGCAGGGGCTGGGAGGGCACGGCGGCGGGGCCGGACCTGGCCGCCCGGTCGCGCTCCGCCAGGGCCTGGCGGATCAGCTCCAGGCTGCGGGTGACCGAGCCGATCTCGTCGTGGTTGACCGGATGCAGCACGGTACGGCGGTCTCCGCCGGCGAGCCGCTCGACGAGGACGGCGACCGCGCGCAGCGGCCTGACCACGACGACGTGCAGCCAGCCCAGGCAGGCCGCGCCCACGGCGAGCCCCAGGATGCCGGCGAGCATGGTGCGCTGCTCGGCCTGCACCGCGGGGATCTGGAGTGCTGCCGCGGGCTCCGCGGTCACCACGTGCCAGCCGAGGCGGGCCGTCGGGCCGCTCTGCGCCAGCGGCGCGGCGGCGTCGACCGAGGGACCGGAGGACGTGAGGTGCACCGCCGAGGTCGCCGTACCCGCGGTCCCCGGTGCGCTCTGGGTGGAGCGGGCGAGACGGGTCAGGCCGGGGTCCGGCAGCGACTGGAAGGCCTGGTAGCCCACGCTGGCCGCCAGCACCTTCTCGTGGCCGTCCGTCACCCAGACGCTGCCCAGCTTGGGCCTGGGCAGGACGGAGTTGAGCGCCTTCACGTCGATCTCGCCGAACAGGACCACCCCGGCCGCCCTGGCCTTGCCCTTGACGGCCCGGACCTGGGTGTAGGCGGCGATCGCCGGGATGCGGCCCGAGGTGTTGACGGTGGTGATGCCGCCGCCGTCGGGCACATGGACGCGGGTGCGCAGCGGTGTGCCGCCCACCCTGAGCGTGATGCCGCCCGAGCGGTCCAGGAGATACAGCGAGCGGTACTGCTTGTGATCGGCGAGGGAGTGCCGCAGAACCTCGGCCTGGGCGGCACGGCTCCTGCCCGGCAGGCCGGCGGCCGCGGCGGTCAGATCGGTGTACGACTGGTCGAGGGACTGCCGGATCCGGTTCGTCGCGATCTCGGTCCGTGCCTGCTGGTCGGCGAGGACCGCAGCGGGAACCGCGGTCGCGGTGTCCGCCCGGTTCAGCAGAGTGATCATCGGTACCGCCCAGAAGCCCACCACGAGCACGCCGACCACCGCGAGCGCCCGGTAGCCCGGTCCGCGCCGGGCCGGAAACTCCTGCGGGCCGCTCTCGCCGAGCAGTTGCAGGCGCAGTGAGTCCAGCGCCCGCCCGATCCGGGCCAGTTCCCCGAAGCCGTGCACCGGAACAGGCCGGGACAGCTCCGCCGACGCGGTCGGCCAGTCCTGGGTCGCACCCCGGGCCAGGCGGCCGGCGGACAGATACAGCCGCAGCAGTGGCTGCTGCACGGAGAAGTACAGCGCCAGTCCGAGCAGCAGCGCGACCCCGGCCAGCGATCCGGCGGCCTGGAGCGCGAAGCGCGAGTAGTCGGCGGTGGTGGTCGTGGCGGGCACCGCGTGGGAGGTGAGCACCACCAGACCGAGGTGGTCGGTGTCGCCCGGGCCGGTCGTCGAGGCGACCTGGGCCCAGCCGGCCACGATGCGTCGGCTGCCGGTGGTGTCGCCCAGCAGGCTTCCCGAGGCGTCCGTGTCGGCCCCGGATCGGTGCGCCGCGCGGGCCGCCGCCGCGGACAGGCCGCTGTCGGCGGTGCCCGGCGACGCGTTGCCGTGGACAGCGGTGGCGAGTGCCGTGCCGCTCGCGTCCAGCACTTCGGCGGTGCGTCCGTCGCCGTGAGCCGTCAGGGAGGGGAGCGCCTCGGAGACCACCAGCAGCCACTGCCGCTCGGGCCGGTTCGGGGTCTGGTAGTCCTGGTCGGGGTCGTCCTGCTGGGCGGGCAGCGTGACCCTGGCGAAGTACAGCAGTTGCGGGCTGCCGCCTGACGTCACCATCCGGGGCGGGAGGGCCCCGGACGCCGTCCTGGCGACGTCGACCCCGGCCAGCGGCACCATCCGGCCGCCGGCCGCCAGCAGCTTGCCGGTGCGCCGCTCGAGCAGCGCACTGCCGAGGACCGCTTTCCTGGCCGAGGTCAGCGCCTTGAGCGTGGTCACGGGGGTGGATGTGCTCGTTGCCGGATAAGCGCTCGCGGCACGGCGCACCGTGCTCGCTTCGGCGTCGATCGCGGTGCGCATCGACTGCGCGGTGTCCGCGGCGATCTGCTGCTCCCCGTTCAACACGGCCTGCGGGACGGTCTCGGCGTGGACACCGTCGAGGCCGATCAGGGTCAGGGCGGCGACGACCAGCAGAAGTATGACAAGTGAGGCTATGGGCGGGCGCACCCCGCCAAGCATCGGCATATCGGCGCGGCGGCGGATGCGGTGTCGGCGCGGCGACCGGGGTGCGGAGGGCAGGGGAACGGGTCCTTCCTCAACTGGCGTCGAGCGCCCAAATGTTCGATAGAGCGAACATCCTAGCCCCCGCCTGTCACGTAACCATCACACTTTCGCCCCATGTGACGTACGTGTTAATTCGAATTCACGGGAACGACCGAACGGCGGCCATATGTCCCGTCTGGGCAAGCCGAAGGGCGGACCTGCAAGCAGGCCCGGCCCTTCGAACGCGGGGTCAGCTGACCGGTCAACGCCGGTCAGCGGACGAAAGAGATCTCCGGGTACTTGGTGGTCGGCCCGTCGAGCAGGGTGCTGTGCTTGTGACGCAGCGTCTGGTCGAAGAAGGCGGCGAGGTAGTCGCGCTGGACCTGGACCGCCCGAGCCGGGTCGATCGTGCCGTACTGCTGCTCGATCTGATCCTGGGAGAGCCCGAGCAGGCCCGCCTCCTGCGGCACCATCCACTCCTGGTCGCAGAACGACAGGTGCGCTGCGCCATGAAGCTTGATGTCGACCTTGTACCCCTTCAGATGCGACCACAGCGTGCGCCACGAACCGTCGTTGTTGCGGTTGTGGGTGCCGGAGCTGAAGAGCATGAAGGGGCGGTCCAGGTCCTTGCTCGGCGCCGTCCCGAAGAACTGGCCGTCCAGGTCGGCACCGGCGGCGATGCGCTTGTCGAGCTGCATCGCGGTGTCGACCGCCCCACCGCCCAGCGACCAGCCGAACATCCCGATACGGGACATGTCCACCGATTGCGTCAGCCCGGCGGGGAGTGTCGCATGGCCGGCGTCCGGGTTGCCACCAGTGCTGATCTTGCCGAGCGCGTTGATGACGAACTTGATGTCGGCCGCGCGCACCTTGAGCGTGTCGGAGGAGTGGGTGCCCGCCGGCATCGCGTTGAGCTCGAGCCTGTTGCCGGGGAACTGCACCTCGTTGGCGTCGTGGGTGTGGTCGACGGTGACGACGAGGTAGCCGCGGCTGGCCAGATCCTGGGCGAGCGCGGTGCCCTGCGCACGGTCGGAGTGCAGCCCGGTCGAGTACAGCAGGACGGGCAGCTTGCCGAGCGACGTCTTCACCGGGGCGAGGACATGGCCCGCGGTCTGCGGCAGGGTCACCTGCTGCGGCGACATCCCGTGCGTGGTGAGGTAGTGGTTGCCGGAGATCGACGGCATCCACGGCGCCTGGTAGTGCCCGGACGTGGCGGTGGCCGGGTACCAGAGCGAGACCATCACCTCGCGCTTGCCGCCCACATACGGATCCGTACGGGACGAGTCGACGAGGTGCAGGCCGACCATGCCCACGCTGTTCGGCCCGGTCGGCGCGGGCATCTTGAGCTGCAGAGCGGACGCGGCCGTGCGGTTCGACGTGAACGCCTCCGGGTGTACCGACTTCTGGGCCAGCGGCCCCTCGTCGTTCTCGGGCGCCCAGTCCGTTTTCGGCTTCGGCTCGGGCTCGTCGGGCGAGAACCCGGTGGCCGTAGGCGTGTCGGACGTCTTCCCGGCGGCCACGGCCGGCGTGATCCCCACGCCCAGCGCGACGGCCAGCGCACCAGCCGAACCGACCGCTCTGGCGACGGCTCTACTACGGGGCCGCGGGCGGCGGTGTTTCATGGAACCCCCTTGTTCGTCAGCGATCGTAGAACGCGCGATCGACTGCCGCATACCGTACAGCCACGGCCAGGGGCGCACTCACGCGCCCGGCTTACTGCCGGGCAGCAGGGCGGCCGGCACGGCGCGGCAAGCGGGGAACGGCATCACGGGATGGGCCATCCTGCTCGAACGTGAGCCTCACTGTGCGGCGGCGCTGCCGGACGCCGGCACGTTCTGGTCGGCAGCCCAGGACGCCAGGAGGCGCAAGCCGTCGTGAGAAGGGGTGCCGGGTGCGGCGGTCCACACGATGATGTGCTGGTCGGTGTCGGTGGCGCAGGTCAACGTGTGCCAGTCGAGGGTGAGTTCACCGACCACGGGATGGCGCAGCCGCTTGGTTCCCGTCGTCCGCAGGGCCACGTCGTGGGCGGCCCACCACTGGCGGAACTGCGGGTCCCGCGCGGAGAGTTCCTCGACCAGGGCGGCAAGCCGCGGGTCGTCGGGATGGCGGGCGCTCTCCATGCGCAGCTGCGCGATGGCCAGCCGGGTGACCTCTTCCCAGTCCGCGTACAGCCTGCGCATGGCGGGCTCGGTGATCAGCAGGCGGAGGTAGAGCCGTTCCGGCTCCGGGATCCTTCCGAAGTCGGCGAACAGGGCGGCGGCCAGGCGGTTCCAGCCCACGACCTCGGTACGGCGGCCGATCACGAACGCGGGGGTGTTGGTGAGATCGTCGAGCATGCGCTGCAGCTGGGGGTCCACCTGCCGGCGGTCGTTCCCGCGGTGCGGCACGTTCTTGCCCGCGAGCTCGAAGAGATAGGCACGCTGGTCCTCGCTCAGGCGGAGCACCCGCGCGAGCTCGCTCAGCAGCGGGACGGACGGCTGCAGGCGGCCCTGCTCGACCCGGGTGTAGTAGTCGGTGCTGATCGCTGCCAGCACGGAGACCTCCTCGCGGCGCAGGCCCGGTACCCGCCGCGACTGACCGCTGTGGGGCAGCCCCAGCTCGGCGGGGTTGATCTCGGCACGGCGAGCCTTGAGGAATTCCCCGAGTTCGTGCAGATGAGGGTCCCTGCTCATGGACGACAGCCTGGCACGGAATCGCGGACCATGGGGAGGGAGGGATTCCTCCCTGGACACACCTCGCAGCGGGCCCCGGTGGTCCGAGGACCGGTGTCCCTGGACCACCGCGTGTCCCCGTGGGCGCGCCACCCCTCAGCCCAGGGCCTTGGCGACTTCCCGGGCCAGCGGGACGGCCGAGTACGGGTTCTGGCCGGTGTAGAGGGTGCGGTCCACCTCGACGTGCGGGGTGAACGGCTCGCTCTCGCGGTAGTCCGCGCCCAGGTCGGCCACCAGACGGTCCTGAAGCAGCCACTTCGCCCGGTCGGCGAGGCCGTTCCGGGTCTCCTCGGCGTTGGACAGGCCGGCCAGGCGGTAGCCGTGGAACGGGGACCTGCCGTCGGCGTCCACGGTGGACAGCAGCGCGGCGGGCCCGTGGCACACCAGCGACACCGGCTTCCCGGACGCCAGCCACTCGGTCAGCAGCCGACCGGTCTCGGCGTCGTCCGACAGGTCCTCCATCGGGCCCCAGCCACCGGGGACGAAGACGGCGTCGTAGTCGGCGGTCCTGACGTCCTCGATGCGCATCGGGTTCGCCAGTTCCGTCGCCTCGCGCAGCGCGGTCCGCATCCGCTCGGCGCCCTCCTCGCCGCCGTTGAACTCCGGCGTCAGGCTGAGCGCGTCCGCGGTCGGCGGGACGCCGCCCGGCGTGGCCGCGGCGATCTCGTACCCGGCCTCCTTGAAGACGGCGTACGGGCCGAGGGCCTCCTCGGCCCAGAAGCCGGCCGGCTGCCGGTGTCCGTCGGCCAGGGTCCAGTGGTCGGCGGCGGTGATGAGGAAGAGGATCTTCGCCATGGTTTCTCCCTGAGGTGGGCGCGGTCAGGCGGTCAGGGCCTGCTGGACGGTGTGGCTGTCGGCGGCCTGGAACAGGTGGGTGAGCGTGCCGTCGCGGACGGTCCACAGATGGATGAAGCGGGCGTCCGACTCATGACCGGACTTGGACACGGCGTGGTAGTGACCGCGGACGAAGACGTGCTCGCCGGCGTCGTAGAACTCCTCGGCGACCCCGCCGAAGGCGGTGAACTCGGGAGCGAGCCGGCCGAAGAAGTCGCTGCCGGCGCTCGCCCAGGTGTGGTACACGCCGCCGTAGGGGAAGCCGGGGGTGATGTCCCAGACGATGGCGGGGTCGATGACCTCGGCGACCACGTCCGGTGCCATGCCGGAGTCGTAGAGCCGGCGGACGAGGACGACGTTCGGGGATTCGGGCATGACCGGGCTCCGTACGGTGTCTGGTGGTTCGGGCTGCGCGTGTGTGGTTCAGGCCGTGAGGGCGGCGCGGCCGGCGCGGAAGAACGCGGTCTGCCGCGCGACGCGGGCGCCGAGGCCCTCGGCGGTGGCGATGTCGGACTTGTGGACGGCCTCCGGGCCGGCGTCGACGGGGGTCTGGGCACCGGCTCCGACGAAGTAGCCGAGGCGGTTGATGTCGTTCTCGCTGCCCTCGGTGGAGGCCCAGCCCGGCTGTACGCCCAGGCTGATCCAGTGCATGCCGTGCTGGGCGGCCATGGTGAAGAAGTAGCCGAGGGTGGAGGACTTGTCGCCGTTCTTGGCGCCTGAGTTGGTGAACCCGGCGGCGATCTTGTCGGCCCAGGTCTGGGTGTACCAGCGCTTGCTGGAGGCCTCGGCGAAGGTGTGGAAGGCCGCGGATGCGGTGCCCATGTAGGTGGGCGCGCCGAAGATGATCGCGTCCGCGGCGTCGAGCTGCGCCCACTGCTCCTCGGTGATGGCGTCCACGGGGACGGCGATCACGTCGGCGCCCGCGTCCGCCGCGCCGCGAGCAACGGCCTCGGCGATGACTGCGGTGTGGCCGTAGCCCGAGTGGAAGGCGACGGCGACAGTGGGTCGGCCGGAATCGGACATGCTGATGGTGCTCCTCGAAAGGCGAATACGGGGGATGGCAGCCAGCCTGGCACCGGATGCGCACCTTGTGAGGGGGAGGAAAATTGCCCCGGTACGGGATTCTCCGAGGTGACCGGCCATGACACCCACGAAGAACCGCCAAGGTTGTGCACTCCATTGACGGCAGCAAAAAAAGAGCCCTACATTCCTCAATGTGTTCGCTCAGTGCACTGAGCATCTGCTCCGGCCCCGCCCCGCACGCCCGCATCCGCCCCGAGGAGCCGCACCATGCCTGCCGGAACCCGTACCCGCATTCCCCGCACCCGTCTGCGCATCGCCCTGACCGCCCTGGTCACGCTGGCGTCCGCGGCGCTCACCGCCGTCCCCTCACCGGCCGCCCAGGCGGACACCCCGGCTGCCGGCCACCTCACCGGCACCCTCTCCGACGGCGCCACCTGGATCGCGGACGTACCCGACCACTGGAACGGCACCCTGCTGCTGTTCAGCCACGGCTTCGGCCCCACGGTCGCCAGGGACGCCCCCACGGACGCCGTGCGCACCGAGCTGCTCGCCGAGGGCTACGCGATGGCCGGTTCGTCGTACGACCCCCATGGCTCGATGTGGGCCCTGAACAGCGCCGAACGCGACCAGTTCGCGACGCTCGGCGCCGTCACCGCGAAGATCGGAACCCCGCGGCGCACCCTGGCCCTCGGCCAGTCCATGGGAGGACTCGTCAACGCGCAGCTCGCCCGCGACGGCGGCGGCCGCATCGACGGCGCGCTCGGCCAGTGCGGTCTGGTCGCGGGCGGCACGGATCTGGACAACTACCAGCTGGACGCCGAGTACACCGTCGCCCGCCTGCTGCTGCCCGGACAGGACGTGAAACTCGTACGGTTCGGCACCTCCGCCGAGGCGTCCGCCACCGCCGACCTGCTCACCAAGGCGGTCACCGCGGCGCAGTCCACCCCGCAGGGCCGGGCCAGGGTCGCGCTGGCCGCCGCCTTCCTCAACCTGCCCGCCTGGTCGCCCGGGAAGGACCGGCCCGCGGCGACCGACTGGGCGGGCCAGGAGGAGCAGCAGTACGACTGGTTCGCGCAGGGCATCCTGTCGTTCGTCGAGGGCGGCCGGTACGCCATAGAGCAGTCCGTCGGCGGCAACAACTCCTGGAACCGGGGCGTGGATTACGCCGGTCTGCTGGCCGGCTCGGAACACGCTTCCCAGGTGCGTGCCCTCTATCGGGCGGCCGGTCTCGACCTGCGTGCCGAACTGCGCACGCTGACCGAGGGCGCCGCGATCACCGCCGACCCCGCCGCCGTCAGCACCGCGCAGCGGACGTCCTCCGCGGGCCAGGGCCTCGAGGTGCCCTTGCTCGACGTGCACACCACCGCCGACAACCTGGTCCCGGTGCAGCAGGAGAACCGCTTCGCCACCCGCGTGCGTGCCTCCGGCGACGGCGCGCTGCTGCGCCAGGCGTACGTCGAGCGGCAGGGGCACTGCACCTTCACCACCGCCGAGACCGTGGCCGCCCTGCACGCTCTCGAACACCGCGTCACCACCGGTCGCTGGGACGACGCCGCGACCCCGGCGGCGCTCCAGCGGTCCGCCACCGCGCTCGGTCTGGACGGGGCGGCGTACGTCCCCTACCGTCCGGCCCGCTTGACGGTCGGCCGCGACCGCCCGGCGTACCCCACCGGGCGCTGACCTACGGATCGCTGAGGCCGCTCGGGGCACGACCGCGGTCGTGCCCCGAGCGATGGCGTCCTCGGAGGCGAGGCGGCCGCGCTCCCCGGCGGCTGACCACATCGATGTCCCGCTCCCGTTTGTGGTGGAGCCGTGACCGCGCTGCGCGAGCAGTACGAGAATTGGGCAGCGGAGACCTCCGCACGGCGGCTGTTCCACCTGGCCGTGACCCACCTCGGTGGCGGGATGGGACAGCATCCGGACGACGACCTGGCCCAACCGCTGGGCGGCATCTGGGCGGGGCTCGCCAAGACCCTGCACCGGGAGTTCCCCAACTGCAACGCGCGCGTCGTCGACACCGCGCTCTCGGCGGCGGAGGACCTGCCCGGCGTCGTCGTGAGCGAGCTGGGCCGGACCGGCGAGATCGAGGTCGGCCACCGCGACGGACGGCGCCTGACCCTCTCTCCCGTGGCGGCCCCGGTCGGTCCCCCCCGCCGTGAGCCTGGGCCCCGAGGACTGCGTCCTGGTCTCGGGAGGCGGGCGGGGCATCGGCTGGGAACTCGCCCGCACACTCGCCGAGCGGCACGGTACGCGGGTGGTCGTGACCGGCCGTGAGCCCTTTCCCTCCGCGGACGAGGCGTGGTTCGGCGCTGACGCGGACGAACTCAAGGCGTACGAGCAGGAGTTGTGGTCCGGCAGCCGCCGGGGGCGCCCGCTGCCCGAGATCCGCCGCGACATCGCCCGCGTCCGCCGCCTGTGGGAGCTGACGGGCAACATCACCGGCGCGCGGGCGCGCGGACTGCGCATCGAGTACGTCCCGTGCGACTTCACCGACCTGGAGCAGGTGCGCGCTCTGCTGGCGCGGGAGGGCGACGCGCTGACCGGCGTCGTGCACAACGCGGGCGTGGACACTGCGGCCAGGCTGCCCAAGAAGATTGACGACGACATCCTGCGGACCGTGGCGACGAAGATCGACAGCTTCGTCCATCTCTTCGGTGAACTCGCCGACAGCAGGCTGAAGTTCTTCTGCAACGTGGGCTCGCTCACCGGGCGGCTGGGCGGCTGGGCGGCTGGGCGGCTGGGCGGCATGGTCGGCCAGCTGGAGTACGCCGCCGCGAACGAGGCGCTCGCCCGGCTGGGCCGGTGGGCGGACCGCCGGGCCGCCTACCCGGTGATGACGCTCGCCTGGCCGACCTGGGACCGTATCGGCCTCATCGCGAACTTCTCGGCGACGCGGCGCTACATGGCACCGCTCGGCGTCGCGGACGGACTCGCCAAGTGGCAGGCCGAGCTGCTGGCGGGCTCCGCCGGTGAGGTCACCTTCGTGGGACCGCTCGGCGACGCCATCGACCCCGGCCAGGCCACCGGTTACCCGGTCGTGCCCGACCTGCCCGGATACGCCGAGGTGTACCCGAAGATCCACCACCTCGGCGAGGTGACCTCCTACGAGCCGCACGCCCGGCTGGTGTCGAGGGTCCGCTTCGACCGGGACACCACCCCGGTGCTGACGGACTTCCTGGTGGACGGCGCCGAGGCGGTCCCGGTGAGCCTGCTGCTGGAGAACGCGGTCCGGGGCGCGGAGTGGGTCGTACCCCCGGACTTCCAGGAGCTGCGCCTCGACTGCCTGGAGGACGTCGTCGTCCCCCTGGACCTGTTGCGGCTCGACGGGCCCGTGACGGTCTGGGAGCGGGAGCTTCGAGGCGTTCACGACGGACGGTCCTGGACGGTCGAGGCCCGCTTCCGGCGCCCCGGTGGTGCGGGCCCGGAGGCAAGGGCGCGCATCGTGTACGCGCCGGGGGACGCCCGCTCGCCCGCCCCGCCTCGCGGCGAACTCACCCGGATGACCACCTGGCGCTCGGGGCCCGAGTTGTTGAGCTGGCGTTCCACGGTCGTGCCCCGCGCGCGGTGGACCCGTACCGCGGAAGGCCGCTGGACCAGCGAGGTACCCCCCTGCGCGCCCAACGACCTGTGGGCGACAGCGGCCGTCCCGCGCACCACCCTGGCCATGTCCGCGCTGGAGAACGTGGTGCGGCTGTGCGCGAGACAGAGCGCGGGGATCTCGGTCGCGGTCGACCCGCTGACCGTCGGACGCATCACCGTCCACGCCGAGGAGAACGGAAATTCCGTCATCCAAGGAGATCCCGCGCTCGGCACCTGGAAAATCACGAGCGCGGCCTCCGGCGCCCGCGTCATGACGATGACCGGATTCGAGGGCCCGGTCAGGGGCGATTGACGAGCCGATCGTTCACCGACACCGCACAGAACCCCACGGAATGGGAGTGGAGCCAAATGTCGAACACCTTGAAGAACAAGGCAGTTCTGGAGCGCTACTACGAGGAATGCCTCAACAAGGGAAATCTCGACGTCATCTACGAGGGTGCCGCCGACGACCACATCAGCCACGGCACGGCCCCGAACGGCGAAGAAGGTGTGGAACACCTCAAGGAATGGGTGCGGATCCAGCGCGCCTCCTTCCCCGATCTTTACGTCACGGTGGACGACTGGATTCTGGAGGGCGAGAAGGTCGTCAGCCGTTTCACCGCGCGGGGCACCCACACGGGCGAGCCCTACGAGGGAATCCCGGCCGTCGGGCGGGAGTTCGCCGTCCCCAGGATCGTCATCGACGAGTTCCGTGACGGGGTGATCGTGGAGAGCTGGTTCTCCCTGGACGCCTTCGACCTCGCGAAGCAGCTGGGTGCCTTCGGCTGAACGTGCGCCGGCACCGGCACCCCGTGGGTGCCGGTGCCGGTCGAGGGGGCTAGCGCTTGTCCGTGATGGGCTCGGCGTGGGCTTCGGAGTTCCCCGAGGCGGCGATCCGGTCGAGCGCCCGCTGCAGGACGACGGTGTCCTCCAGGGTGTGGATCTCGGTGATGCGCCCCCACTTGAGATACATGAACTGGGTCATGACGTTGTCGTAGCGGGTGCCGTCGGGCAGCGGGCCGCCGATCCGTACCCGGGCGGCCACCCCGGTCAGCCAGGGGCCGCCGGAAATGATGATTTCCTGCGGTTCGAATTCGGCCTCGGGAATGAGCCGGAAGACACGCTGCCACCACAGGCGCATGGATTCGACGGTATGGCGCTCGCCGGAGAGTGCATGCTCCCCGTAGAAGACGTAGGTGAATTCGGGTGCGAGTGTCTCCACCATGGACTGCCAGTTTCCGGAGTTGATGTCGGAGAACGCTTTGCGTAGCTTCGCGGCCACGATCCGGTGATACATGCCCGGCACCTTTCCGTAACGGCCCGCCCTAAACCGTGAAGAGGTAGATCGTGAACAACCGATCGAATCCCGTGCTGATCACGGGCTGTTCGTCCGGCACAGGCCGGGCCTGCGCGCTGCGGATGCACCGCGGCGGAATGCTCGTGTACGCCACCGCGCGCAGGCCGGAAAGACTCGCCCCGCTCGCCGCCGAGGGCATCCGCACCCTGCGGCTGGACGTCACCGACGAGGACAGCATGCGTGCGGCCGTCGACGCGGTCGAAGCGGAGCACGGCGCGGTCGGCACACTGGTGAACAGCGCCGGGTTCGCCGCCTCCGGCGCCGTGGAGGAGATCGAACCCGACCGGATGCGGCAGCAGTTCGAAACCAACGTCTTCGGACTGGCCCGGCTCAGCCAGCTGGTCCTGCCCGGCATGCGGGCCGCCGGCAGCGGGACCGTCGTCAACATCTCGTCGATCTTCGGCCGTTACGCGGTCCCGGGCGGCGGCTTCTACCAGGCCTCCAAGCACGCCGTCGAGGCCCTCAGCGACGCACTGCGGCTGGAGACGGCCGGCTTCGGCATCAGGGTCGTCGTCATCGAGCCGGGTCCCGTGCGCACCACCAACTTCGGCTCCACATACGTCGACAACCTCCCGTCCGCGGGTGACGTCTACGACGAGTTCCGCGAGCGCACCGCCGAATACTTCGAGGCGATCTACACGGGCAGCCGCCGCACCCTGGCCGGCACCTTCACCGTCCACGCCGACGACGTGGCCCGCGTGGTGGAACGCGCCGTCCACAAGCGGCGCCCCCGCGCCCGCTACACCGTCGGCTTCCTCGCCCGAAGCACCATCGCGCTGCGGCGGCTGGCCCCGGACGCGGTCTTCGACCACCTCGTCGTGCGCCGCGCCTTTCCGGTACCGCACCACACGGCCCAGCCGCGCAGCCTGACCAGGTAAGGACCCCCGATGACCACCACCTCCACGACCACGTCCACAGCCACCACAGCCCTGCGCACCGCCCCCGGCCCCAAGGGCGCCCCCCTCCTGGGCAGCCTCGGCCCCTGGCGCCGCAACACCGCCGAGTTCCTGCTCGGACTCCAGCGCGACTACGGCGAGATGGTCCGCATGCGGCTGGGGCCGATGACCGTCCATCAGGTCACCGACCCCGAGGCGGTGCGCAGGGTGCTGGTGGAGAACAACGCCAACTACGTGCGCGGACCGCTCTACGAGCAGTTCGGCGTGGTCATGGGCAAGGGCCTGCTCACCTCGGACGGCGACTTCTGGCGCGGACACCGCCGGGCCGTGCAGCCGGTGTTCCTCAAGAACGCGGTCACCGACATCGTGCCCAACATCGTCGCGGCCACCGAGGAGATGCTCGACGAATGGGAGGCGAAGGCCGCCCGGGACGAGCCCGTGGACCTGATGACCGAGATGCTGCGCCTCACCCTGGTCACGCTCAGCCGCTCACTGTTCGCCTACGACATCAAGCCCGCGTCGGCCGTGCTGAAGCGGATCGTCGACGACGTCGTGGAGGTCATGTTCCGGCGGGGCACGCCGTCCGAGATGCTTCCGTCCTGGCTGCCCACGGCTCGCAAACGCAAGATCGACCACATCCACCGGGTCTTCGACAAGGTGGTCGCGGACGTCCGCGAGAACCACGCGCGGACCGGGGAGGGCCCGCTGATCGCCCTGATGGAGCAGGCCGAGGACCCGGCGACCGGTGAGCCGTGGACCGACCGGCAACTGCGTGACGAGCTGCTCACCATCTATCTGGCGGGCCACGAGACCACCGCAGTCTCCCTGTGCTGGACCCTGCTGTCCATCGCCAACCACCCGCGTGTGCAGGCCGAGTTGGACGAGGAGATCAACGGTGTGCTGGGCGGCGCCACTCCTGACGCCGACAGCGCGGCCGAGCTGACGTACACGCGGATGGTGGTGGACGAGAGTCTGCGGATGTATCCGCCCATCTGGATCTTCCCGCGGGCCGCCGTCGGCCCCGACACCCTCGGCGGCTACGGCATCGAGGCCGGGTCGTCGATCCTGCTCTCTCCCCTGGCCTCGCACCACAACCCGCGCCACTGGGACAACCCGGTGGCCTTCGACCCGTACCGCTTCACCCCGCAGGCCGTACGGGAGCGGCCCCGCATGGCGTATCTGCCCTTCGGGGCGGGCCCTCGGCAATGCGTCGGGAACAACATGGCACTGCTCGAACTGCGGATCATCGTGGCGATGATCAACCAGCGGTTCCGGCTCAACCTCGTCCCGGGAGACTCGCGGCAGTACGGCTCACCGGTGATCTCCCTTCGCCCCCTGCGGGACGTGATGGTGCGGCTGCGTCCACGCGAGCGCAGCACCGGCGCCGTCTACACGTCACCCGCCGGTATCGGCGCACCGGCGGCCGAGCCGGCGTGCCCGTACCGCCCGGAGGGCAGTTAGGCACACCCGTTCCGGGAAATGCCGAACGTCAGCGACCTCGGCGGGTGTTGAGCCGGGCCGCCTGGCGGGTGAGATAATCGCGTTCGGCCAGGTTCGGAGCCTTGTGGGCCGCCTCGGCGTACAGCCGCGCCGCCGTCGCCAGGTCGCCGTCGCGTTCGTGCAGGTACGCCGCCACGGCGGTGTGGCGGGGCAGCGCGTCGTCGTCGAGGGCTGCGAGCGCTGCCAGGCCGGCGCGCGGTCCGTCGGCCTCGCCGACGGCGACCGCGCGGTTGAGGCGGACGATGGGACTGTCGTTCAGGCGCGTGAGCTCGTCGTACCACTCGACGATCTGCACCCAGTCGGTCTCCTCGGCGCTGGGTGCGTCGGCGTGGAGTGCCGCGATGGCGGCCTGGGCCTGGAACTCGCCCAGCCGGTCGCGGGCCAGCGCGGCCTGCAGGATCTCGATGCCCTCGGCGATCAGCTGCGTGTCCCACCGGGTGCGGTCCTGCTCGGCGAGCGCCACCAGGCTGCCGTCGGCCGCGGTCCGTGCGGCGCGCCGGGCGTGGTGGAGCAGCATGAGGGCGAGCAGCCCGGCCACCTCGGGGTGGTCGAAGGCGGCTGCGAGCCGGCGGGTGAGCCGGATGGCCTCGGCGGCGAGGTCCACGTCGCCCGAGTAGCCCTCGTTGAAGACCAGATACAGGACGCGCAGCACGGTGGCGACGTCACCGGGCTGGTCGAACCGCAAGCCGGAGACGGTGCGCTTGGCCCGGCTGATGCGCTGCGCCATGGTCGCCTCGGGCACCAGATAGGCCTGGGCGATCTGACGGGTGGTGAGTCCGCCGACGGCGCGCAGCGTGAGCGCGACCGCGGACGACGGCGTCAGCGAGGGGTGGGCGCACAGGAAGTACAGCTGGAGCGTGTCGTCCACCGCGGACGCGGGCCCGGGAGCCGGCTCCTCCTCGATGCGGTCCTCGCGCCGACGCCGGGCGGCATCCGCCCGCCTCGCATCGAGGAACTTCCGCCAGGCCACGGTCACCAGCCAGCCCTTCGCGTCCCGCGGAGGGTCGGCCGGCCAGACGCGGAGCGCCTCGACGAGCGCGTCCTGCACGGCGTCCTCGGCCGCGGCGAAGTCGGCTCCGCGGCGGACGAGGACGGCCAGCACACTCGGCGTGAGGTTCCTGAGCAGGGCCTCGTCGATCTGAGTCACTTGAAGGTGCACTCCGTGGTGGAGGGCTGCGCGCCCAGGAACGGGCGCAGCTCCAGCCACTCGTGGATCGGCTTGCCGCCCGCACCCGGTGCGGCCGACAGCTCCCCGGCCAGCTCGACGGCGCGCTCGTGGCTGTCGACGTCGATGATCATCCAGCCGGCGATGAGGTCCTTGGTCTCGGCGAACGGGCCGTCGGTGACCGGGGGGCGCCCCTCGCCGTCGTACCGGACGAAGGTTCCCTCGGGGGCGAGCGCCTGGCTGTCGACGAACTCGCCGGTCTCCTCCAGCCGGGCCGCGAAGTCGCGCATGTACTGCACATGGGCCGAGATCTCCTCCGGCGTCCACTGCTCCATCGGCACGTCGTTGACCGCAGCCGGGGCGCCACGGTAGTGCTTGAGCAGCAGATACTTGGCCATCGTGGTTCTCCTCGGTGGGGTGCGACCCATTGTGGTCGCGTTCACCCCGGGGACGGAGCCGGACGCGGGTTCTCGACATCGCCGTCCGACTGTTTTCCGCCGAGTGAACAGTTCGCCCGGCGTCAGAGCGGGTGCCTAGGATCACCGGCATGGCACTGCGACCTGTTCAGGTGAACATCAAGGCTGTCGACGCCCCGGTGGTCGGCCGGTTCTGGGCGGAAGCACTCGGCTGGCATGCCTACAGCCCCGGCGTGACCACTTACGTCGGACCCACCGGCGGCCTCGTCTGGCCGCACCCGACCGCTGTCGGCATCGACGTCGTTCCCGTCCCGGAACCCAAGGCGAGGACGAAGAACCGTGTACACCTCGACCTCGCCACCACCTCCGCGGCCCATCAGGCGGAGCTGATCGCCCGCCTTGAGGCTCTCGGCGCGACGCCCGCCGACGTGGGCCAGGGCATGGTGCCGTGGACGGTTCTCGCCGACCCGGAGGGCAACGAGTTCTGCGTGCTGGAGCCCCGGGAGATCTACCTGGACACCGGGCCGGTCGCCGCGGTGGTGGTCGACTGCGTGGATCCGCGGGCCATGGCCCGGTTCTGGGACGAGGCGCTGGACTGGACGCTGCACGAGGTGAGCGACGATCATGCGTCGCTGCGCTCCGCCGAGGGTGTCGGCCCGTATGTCGAGTTCCTCCGCACGCCCGACGTGAAAACCGTGCCGGACCGTGTCCATCTCGACCTGCTGCCCCACCCCGGCGACGACAAGGCAGCGGAGGTGGCCCGGCTGCGGGCCCTCGGTGCCACCGACCTCGACGTCGGCCAGGGCGACGTCGCGTGGACGTGCCTGACCGACCCGGAGGGCCACGAGTTCTGCGTTCTCGCCCCCACGGTCTAGCTCGTGGCGTCGGGCTTCCAGTCCTTGACGAGCAGCCCGAGCAGCACCTCGTCCAGGAACTCGCCCATCACCCAGGCCGAGGAGCGCAGAACACCCTCGCGGACGAAGCCGTTGCGCTCGGCGGAGCGCAGCATCGCCGTGTTGTCCGACAGCGTCTCGATCTGCAGCCGCTGCAGGCCGAGCACGACGAAACCGTAGTGGCACAGCACCGCGACCACGTCGGTGCCGTAGCCCTTGCCGCGGCAGGACGGCCGCAGGCCCAGCCCGATGTGCGCGGACCGGTTGTGGTTGTCGATGCCCCACAGCGTCGCGGTGCCGACCAGGGTGTCGCCCTCCAGCGCCACCACGGAGAACGTGACGCTCCCCTCCTTCGTGCCGTCCACGACCAGCCGCGGGTCCTTCGAGCCGGGCGCGATCGGCCGCCACGGCCCGCTCTCGGCCCGCGAGGAGTTGACCACGTCGTCGTAGAGTTCGGCCCGGAGTATCGGGATGTCGTCCTCGTGCCGGGCCCTGAGCCCGACCTTGCCACCTCTCAGCACGCACGCTTCCTATCCGATCCGGCCGGTCGGCGGCAAACCAATAAGGGCCCTCAACTACCGGGTTCGGGCCATGCGTTGGCGCCCTGGCGGCCGTCGATCGCGACGCTAGCGCCGGTGGCCACCCACCTCGGCGCCAAGGACGTTCAGCAGAGCCAGGGCGTCGGCGCCGGGGGAGCCGGGCGGCGCACTGTAGAGCACGAGGTGCTGGTCGCGGTCGGTGAGGGCGAGCGCGTCGCAGTCGACGGTGATCTCGCCGACGACAGGGTGGCGGAAGGTCTTGGTGAGTGTCGGCGCGGCGTGCACGTCGTGCCGTTCCCAGAGCCGGGCGAAGTCGGGGCTGCCGGCGCGCAGTTCGTCGACGAGGCCGGTCACTGCGGGGTCCGCCGGATAGCGGGCGAGGGTGGTGCGGAGCTGCATGACCACGTGGTGGCGGAACTCGGCGGCGTCGGAGACCCCGTACAACGGCGCATCGGCGGACGTCGGCCGGAGGAATGCCCGGCGTGCGAGATTGCGGTCCTCTTCGGTGAGTGCTGCGAAGTCCTCCATGAGCGCGGCCGCGAGGTCGTTCCACGCGAGCACCTCGAACACGGCGGATACCACGAAGCCCGCCGTCTGCGGCAGCCGGTCGAGGAGCGCGAGGATGCTCGGGCGGACGTCGCGCCGGTGCAGCCGCGCACGGGTCGGCGCGGTCCCCGCGAGGAGGTGGAGATGGTCGGTCTCGGCGTCGGTGAGCCGCAGCGCGCCCGCGATCCCCCCGAGGACCTCGGCGGACGGCTTGGGCGCCCTGCCCTGCTCCAGCCGGACGTAGTACTCGGTGGAGATGTGTGCGAGGACCGCGGCCTCCTCGCGGCGCAGCCCCGGTGTCCGGCGTCGCGGGCCGGCGGGAAGCCCCACGTCCTGCGGCTTGAGCCGCTCACGGCGGCTGCGGAGGAACGCTCCGAGTTCCTGCTTGTCCATACGGCAAGTGTGCCCGCGGCGTGGCCGCGGATCCTGGTACTGGCTGTGCCTGTATCCGGCCGGCAGCCGGGCCGACGCTGCTGTCATGACGAACACCACTGACACTGACATCGCCACCATGGGCCTGCTCACCGGCAAGGTTGTCCTGATCACCGGCGCCAGCCGCGGCATCGGGGCGGCCGCGGCCCGGCTCTTCGCCTCCGAGGGCGCCGCCGTCGTGCTCGCCGCCCGCAGCACCGGCGCCCTCGACGCGCTCGTCGCCGAAATCCGCGCGGACGGCGGCGCCGCCGAAGCCGTCCCCCTGGATCTCGCCGACCGGGCGAGCATCCGGGCCGCCGTCGACCGCGTCGAGAAGCTGCACGGGCGGCTGGACGGCGCCTTCAACAACGGCGCCGTCATCCAGCAGCAGGTCGGCCCGGTCGACACCACCAGCGACGAGGACATCGACGAGCAGTTCGCCATCAACTTCCGTGCGCAGTGGACCGCCATGACCGCCGAGGCCGCGCTCATGCGGCGAGGCGGCGGCGGGGCGATCGTCAACACCTCGAGCATCGGCAGTCGCCGCGCGAACCCCGCCCTGCCCGCCTACGGCGCCATGAAGCGCGCACTCAACAGCCTCACCGAGACCGCGGCGGTGAACTGGGCCGGTGACCGCATCCGGGTCAACGGCATCACGCCCGGCGGCACCTCCACGCAGATGATCGACACCTGGGAATCGGCGACTCCCGGCATCGTCGAGCAGATCACCGCGAGCATCCCGCTCGGCGGGATGGCCGAACCCCGGCAGATCGCCGAAGCGGCCGCCTGGCTGCTCAGCGACCGCGCCTCGTACGTGACCGGAGCGATCCTCCCGGTCGACGGCGGCGCCGGCGCCTGAAGGAGCAGGCCGGGCACGTTGCGTCAGGCTTCGAATTGGCGCCGGGCTGACTCGATGTGCCGGAAGCGGGACGCGCCGCAACCGCGGCTGGACCTGTTGTCTGCCGCGGCGGCGGGCGCGAGCAGTGGTCCCGCCCGCGAGCTGGAAGAGGCAGCCCCGCTCGTCGGCGTCCAGGTGGAGGACGCGGGCGAGGGTCTCGAGCGCCGGAGCGGACGCCTGCATACGGCCCTGTTCGAGTCTGGTGCAGTAGTCGGTGCTGATCGAGGCGAGCTGGGCGACCTCCTCTCGGCGAGTCCGGCGAGTCCGGCGAGTCCGGCGAGTCCGGTGAGTCCGGCGACCCGGCGGGGCCCGCCCGTCTCCGGCAGTCCGACCGTGCGCGGCCGCAGCTCCGAACGGCGCTTCTTGAGGAATGGCAGCCCGGCCGCACCCCGCAAGCTGCCCTTCGTCGACTCCCGGCGCCGGGTCAGTCGGCCGGCAGCGTCGGCTGGATGCGGCGCAGGAACGTCGCGTTGTCGGGGGTGTCCCGCATGCGCTCCAGGAGGGTTTCCAGGCCGGCCTGGCCGTCGCGGGACTGCAGGACGCGGCGCAGGCCGCGTACGGCGGTCAACTCGGCCGCGGACAGCAGGAGTTCCTCGCGGCGGGTGCCGGACGGGATGATGTCGACAGCCGGGAAGACACGCCGGGCGGCGAGGTCGCGGCTGAGGCGGAGCTCCATGTTGCCGGTGCTCTTGAGCTCCTCGAAGAAGTAGTCGTCGGCACGGGAGCCTGTCTCGACCAGCGCGGTGGCGAGGATCGTGAGCGAGCCGCCCTCCTCGGCCAGCCGGGCGGCGCCGAAGAACCGCTTGGGTCCGAGCAGCGCGGTCGCGTCGACGCCGCCGGTCAGCGTGCGGCCACCGGCGGCGGCCGCGTTGTTGTGGGCCCGGCACAGCCGCGTCAGCGAGTCCAGCAGGATGACGACGTCCTCGCCGGCCTCGACGAGCCGCTTGGCCCGCTCGATGACGAGTTCGGCCAGGGCGATGTGCTGCTTGGCCGGTCGGTCGAAGGTCGAGGCGTACACCTCGCCGCGCACGGAGCGCCGCATGTCGGTGACTTCCTCGGGGCGTTCGTCGAGCAGGACCACGATCAGGCGGCACTCGGGGTGGTTGCCGGCGACGGCGGCCGCGATCTGCTGCAGCAGCACGGTCTTGCCGGTCTTGGGCGGGGCCACCAGCAGGCCGCGCTGGCCCTTGCCGACGGGCGCGATCAGGTCGGCGACGCGCCCGGTGAGGCCGGCCGCCGGGTGTTCGAGGCGCAGGCGGTCGCGCGGGTGCAGCGGGGTGAGGTCGCGGAAGTGGCGGCGGCCGCGCAGTTCGTCGGGCGTGCGCCCGTCGACCCGTACGACCTCGGTCAGGGCGCGCCGGCCGTCGCGTACGCCTTCGACGAGGTCGCCCTTGCGCAGGCCGTGACGGCGGATCAGCGCGGGGGAGACCGATACGTCGGAGGGCGAGGCCAGCAGGCTCGCGGCGCGCAGGTGCCCCTTGCCGCCCGCATCGATGTCGAGGACACCGGTGGCTTGCTGGGTCGTGGGCTCCTGCTTGACAGGGGGGTGTTCGAGAGTGGTGGTCATGGGGATCGGTCCTTTCGAGGACGGATGGCATGAGACATGCGGAAGGAAGGGGTGGGAGGCCGCGGAACGGAGGCGGACCAAGCGCCTTCGGCGGCAGAAACAGCACCTCGGGTACGGCACAGCCGTGCCGGTCGCGAGGCGGTGCTGGAAAGCCGGTGCGCCGACCGGGAACGGCGGGCGATGCGGCGAACTGAAGAGGAACTGGCACCGGCGCCCTCAATGGGGGCGTACACAAGTGCTAGCAAGACCGTACCACAACATGTACGGCGCCAAACCGCTTCTCTGCACCGGTCAACGCGTTGACGGCCTCGCTTGTTCCGCGCATCCGGCGCACTCGACGAGATGTGGTCGGCCGCCGCCCGGCGCAGGCGGGAAGAACTCCGGATCGGCCACAGTTGGCG
Organism: Streptomyces sp. NPDC002092; assembly: GCF_053593775.1. NCBI lineage: Bacteria > Bacillati > Actinomycetota > Actinomycetes > Kitasatosporales > Streptomycetaceae > Streptomyces > Streptomyces sp. NPDC002092. The sequence continues at coordinate 347,388 of NZ_JBSFDG010000007.1, read as the reverse complement.
TGGGACGAGTGTCCGACGACGAGAAGGGCAAGTCATGCGCGCACTGATCGTGGACCCCGGGGCACCCGGACGACTGCGCCTGGGGGAGGCCCCTGATCCGAGGCCCGCGCCGGGCCAGGTGCTCGTCGAGGTCCGGCACACCTCGCTGAACGCGGCCGAGTTGTGGTTCGCGCAGCAGGCGGCGCCGGGCGAGGTGATCGGCTTCGATGCGGCCGGCGTCGTCGTGGGCGCCGCGGCGGACGGCACCGGGCCCGCGCCGGGCAGCCGGGTCGTGGGCTTCGCGGAGGGCGGCGGATTCGGGGCGCTTCGGGCCATGGACGTGGCCGATGTCGCCGTCGTTCCGGACGGCGTCGACCTCGGCGAGGCGGCCGCGCTGCCGGTCGCCGCGGGCACCGCACTCAGGGCGCTCGACCAGGCGGGGGCGCTGCTGGGCCGCCGGGTGCTGGTGACCGGGGCCTCCGGCGGGGTGGGCGGGTTCGCGGTACAACTTGCACGGCTCGGCGGGGCGCAGGTCGTCGCGGTGGCCGGGTCCGAGGACGGGCGGCGGTGGGTTGCCGAACTCGGGGCGGACGAGGTGGTGGGCGGGGCCGGTGAGGTGTCCGGGCCGCTCGACGTGGTCATCGACACCGTGGGCGGCGAGCAACTGGCCGCCGCCTACGGCCTGTTGGCGTCCGGCGGCAGTGTGCAGAGCATCGGCTGGGCGTCAGGGCGGGAGGCCGTGCTGCCCGTCGGGTCGACGCTGGGCAGCCCGGCGCCCAAGGCGATCGTGTCGGTCTACAACGGCGGCGGACTCACCGACCGGCAGGCCCAGTTGGGGCGACTGCTGACCCTGGTCGCCGCCGGGAAGCTGCGGGTGCCGGTCGGCTGGCGCGGCCCCTGGGACAAGATCGCGGATGCCGTGGAGGCGCTCGGCAGCCGCAGTCTGCGCGGGAAGGCGATCCTCGACATCGAGTGATTTCGGTTCGCCCCGCATGCCGTCCGTACGAACCCCCCGATGGCCCTTCACTGACCTGTTTCTTGTTCCGGCCCGGCAAGCGGCATGGCGGCCGCCGTGGTGATCTGCGGCTGCTGGGCGCCCTGGTCACGCTCCTGCTGGTCCGTGGGAACACCGCATGCTCGGCGGTGGGCGGGGCGAGCCGACGGTGCAGACGGCGGCGTCGGCGTAACGGCACGTGGAGGCCTCCCCCATGTGCCCGACCTTCCGGTCAGGCGTTGGGGTCGAACGGGATTTGGGCGGGCATGGAATGGGCCAGGGCGTACGAGAAATCACCGTCCTTGATCTTGATGGTGGCGGCTCCGAAGTCCGCGCTCAGGAGCTTGTCGCGGAAGCCGTCGGGATAGCCGTTCCAACCGACCAGACGGGGGTGGAACCAGCGGCCGGTGGCGTTCTCCGGCGGCTCGTCGTTGGTGTTGGCGAAGCGGAAGCAGTGAGTCGAGACGCCGTCCTTGTGATAGACGATCTTCGGGTGGGTGCCGTCGAAGCGCACCGACGAGCGGGCCGCCACCTGATAACCGCTGTGCTGCGACACCGACACGTACCGGACCTCGTTGTCGCTGATCCACACGACCACGTGCTCCCAGTCGTGCCGGTGCCCGATGGCGGCCGGTCCCAGGGTTGCCTGGTCCTTCTCGAAGTAGCTGGCGTACATCACGGCGCACCAGCCGTTGTTGCACTTCGCGCGTGAGTAGGTGTTGGCGTTGTCCAGCTGGGCCAGGTCGTGACAGTGGCCGTTGACGTCGCCGCCCAGCTTCAGACCGGGGTTGATGGTGCCGTCGGCGCCGATGGCTGCGGTGGCGTAGCAGCCGTCGCGGTCATAGTCGTAGGCCGGGGAGAAGGTCTGCTCCAGGCCGTCGGCGTTCTGCGGCAGCAGCTGCAGGACGTTCGCGTGGGCACTCGCCGGGATCGTCAAGACGAGTGTCAGCGCGCCGAGAGCACCGACGACGGCTTTCGTGACGGAGGTCAACTTGCCCATGGCAGCTCCTGGTTGGAGGATCGCGTCAGCCTTGACGGCTGGTCCAGACCATGACAGGGTCCGCCGCATCCGTCAATGCTTAAGGAAAGGGGTGAAGCTGCCGGCTGGAAGGGTGGGTCTCATCGTGAGACTGGCTATCGTGAGTTCATGAAGCGGACGTCGTTCTCGAACTGGCCGTGCTCGATAGCCAGAACCATGGACCTGGTGGGTGACGCGTGGACGCCCCTCGTGCTGCGCGAGGCCTTCTACGGGATCCGCCGATTCGACGAGTTCCAGAAGGAGCTGGGCATCGCCCGCAACACGCTGGCGGACCGGCTGCGCCTCCTCGTGGACGAAGGTCTGCTCGACAAGCGGCCCTACCAGGACGAACCCGTGCGCCATGACTATGTGTTGACCGAAAAGGGACGGGACTTCTTCGGCGTACTCGCCGCAATGTCCCGGTGGGGCGACCGCTGGCTGGCAGAAGAGGCGGGCGCCCCGGTCGTCTACCACCACGACGCATGCGGCCACGACACCGAGGCCGAGGTGGTCTGCGCCGAGTGCCGGGAGCCCCTGCGGGCCCAGGACACCTCCATGCGGATGGGTCCCGGCTATCCCGAACGGCTGCGGCAACGGCCCGACATCCAGCGCCGGTTCGGTGCGGCCTGACGGCGCCGGCAGTCCCAGCGGAACGCCCGGGTCCCTCTTGACAGCTCAAGTTCTATAAAGCAACTCTGGTGGTCAGACCCTTAAAGGCGAGGAGGCTGACCGGTGTGAAGTGGACCGGCGCGCACTACACGGACAAACCCACCGTCGAGGTCCGGACCTGGATCGGCGCCCCGCCGGAGCCGGTGTGGGCGCTGGTCACCGACATCGGGCTGATGCCGAGCCTGAGCGACGAACTCCAGTCGGTCGAATGGCTCGACGGCGCCACCGGTCCGGCGCTCGGCGCCCGCTTCCTCGGCCGCAGCGAACACCCCGCGTTCGGCGAATGGGCCACCACCTCGTACGTCATCGAGTACGAGCCGCAGCACGTCTTCGCCTGGGCGGTGCAGGACCCCGCCGAGCCCTCCGCGATCTGGCGCTTCCGGCTGCACGAGGGAGGCGGCGGCACCGAGCTATCGCAGTGGATGCAGCTGGGACCCGGCCGCTCCGGTCTGTCCGTGGCGATCGAGCGGATGCCGGAGAAGGAACAGAAGATCGTGTTCGTGCGGATGCGGGAGTTCGAGCACAACATGACCGTCACCCTCGAGCACATCAAGAAGCTGGCGGAGGCCCGCTGATGCGTACCGCGACCACGATCGAGGCCTCCGGCGGTGAACACTGGTCGCAGCAGGCCGACTTCCTCGTCGAGGCCGAGAAGCTCGGCCTCGACATCTGCTGGGTGGCCGAGGCATGGGGCTCCGACGCGCCCTCCGCCCTCGGCTACTACGCGGCCCGCACCGACCGGGTCCTGCTGGGATCCGGCGTCATGCAGGTGGGCACCCGCACTCCGGTGGCCGTCGCGCAGACCGCGATCACGCTGTCCAACCTCTCCGGCGGACGCTTCCTGCTGGGCCTCGGGGCTTCCGGCCCGCAGGTGATGGAAGGGCTGCACGGGGTCCCGTTCGCCCGGCCGCTGTCCCGTGTCCGGGAGACCGTGGAGATCGTGCGCCGGGTGCTCGACGGCGGCAAACTCTCCTACTCCGGACGGGAGTTCACCATCCCACTGCCCGGCGGCGACGCCGTCCCCATGCGGCTGTCCACGCGGGCCGAACACGACATCCCCCTCTACCTCGCCGCCCTCTCACCGGCCATGCTGCGGTTGACCGGCGAGATCGCCGACGGCTGGCTCGGCACCAGCTTCGTGCCCGAGGGCGCCGCGAGGGCGTACTTCGCCCACCTCGACGAAGGCCTGGCCCTCGGCGGCCGCAGCCGCGGCGACCTGGACGTCTGCCAGGGCGCCGAGGTCGCCTTCGCCCCCGACGAGGAGGCACTGGGCGCGATGGTGGCGGGCCGCAAGAAGGAACTGGCCTTCAGCCTGGGCGGCATGGGCTCGGCGTCGACCAACTTCTACAACCACGCCTACAGCCGCCAGGGCTGGGCGGAGGTGGCAGCCGAGGTGCGCGAGCGGTGGCAGGCGGGCGACCGGGACGGCGCGGCCGGCCTGGTCACCGACGAGATGGTGCTGGGTACGACACTGATCGGCACCGAGTCCATGGTGCGCGCACGGCTGCGGGTGTGGCGGGAGGCGGGAGTGGACACCGTACGTCTGTATCCGGCCGGGCGGACCCTGGACGACCGGCTCGCGACCCTGGGCCGGGCGATCGAACTCGTGCGGGAGGTGGACGGCCCCGGGTGAGCCCGTCCAGGGGTTCGTGCGGGGTGTCGATTGCGGCGGACCCCGTTCGTCGGTGGGGTGCAGGAAGCTCATGACGACCGGGAGGACCCATGAAGTACATGCTGCTCGTCTGCGGCGACGACACCGCCGACGCCTCGGGCATGGCACCCGTCGAACCCTGGGTGGAGGAGCTCGGCGACCGCAGCGTCCGGCTGCACGGCCACCGGCTGGCCCTGCCCTCCGAGGCGGTCACCGTGCGGGTGCGCGGTGGTGAGGTGCTGCGCACCGACGGCCCGTTCGCGGAGACCAAGGAGTACGTCGCCGGATTCGACGTCCTGGAGTGCGACAGCCTGGAGGAGGCCGTGGAGGCCGCCGCCAAGCATCCGGTGGCCACCATCGGGGCCATGGAGGTGCGCCCGTTCTGGCCGATGTGGGACGAGGAGGACGAGGAGACCTCGGTCCGTCGGCTCGACGCCGAGCTGACCGAGGCGGCCCGCGAGCGCGACGTGGAGCGGATGCTGGCCTGCTACGCGCCGGACGTCGAGATCTTCCACCTCGCCGACGGCGGGCAGCGGCAGGGCCCGGACGCCTTCCGCAAGGCTGTGGAGGACGAGTTCGCCGCCTTCACCGGGCCCGTCACCCGCGAGGTCCTGGAGCTGCGCATCCACACGGACGAGAGCATCGCGTTCGCCCACGCCCTCGTGCGGACCCGGGCCACCCGCACGGACGGCACCCCGGTGGACGAGGTGCTGCGCGTGACCACCGGCTACCGCAACGCAGGCCTGCGCTGGCTGATCACCCACGAGCATGTCTCGGCCGCCCCGGACGCCCGCCCGGCGAAGGACAGGCCGTGAAGTACGTACTGTTCGTCTGCGCCCCCGCGGGCGAGGAGGAGCCCGTCCCCGCACGGGTCACCGCCCGCCTGCGGCCGCCCTCCGATGCCACCACCGTGTGCGTCGCAGGCGACGAAGTCCTCCTCGGTGACGGGCCGTTCGCCCGCACCGAGGAGTACATCGCGGGCGTGGACCTCGTGGAGGCCGACGACCTCGACGAGGCCATCGCCCTTGCCGCCAAGCACTCCGCCGCCCTGGGCGGCGGCACCGTCGAGGTGCGGCCGGTACGGGAGTGAACGTGCCCGATGTCGAGGAGGCCGTCGCCGCCGCCTTCCGTGAGGAGTGGGGCCAGGTCGTCGCCACCCTGATCCGGGTGACCGGCGACTGGGACCTCGCCGAGGAGTGCGCGCAGGACGCCTTCGCCCAGGCCCTCGACCGGTGGCGGCGCGACGGAGTACCGCGCCGCCCCGGAGCCTGGCTGACCACGACCGCCCGCCACCGCGCCCTCGACGTGCTGCGCCGGGAGGCGGTGGGGGCGGCGAAACTACGGGAGGCGGCAGTGCTGGCGCGCGACGAGGGACCGTACGACCCGGACCACGACCGCGAGGACAGCGGTGTCCAGGACGACCGGCTGCGGCTGATCTTCACCTGCTGCCATCCCGCGCTGGCCATCGAGGCGCGGGTCGCCCTGACCCTGCGCACCCTGGCCGGACTGACCACTGGGGAGATCGCCCGCGCCTTCCTGGTCCCCGAGGCGACCATGGCGCAGCGCCTGGTGCGCGCCAAGAAGAAGATCCGCAACGCGGGCATCCCGTACCGGGTGCCGCCCGCGCACCTCCTGCCCGAACGCACCACGGGCGTGCTCGGGGTGCTCTACCTCCTGTTCAACGAGGGATACGCGGCCACCACCGGCGGTGACCTCGTGCGTACGGACCTGTGCGCGGAGGCGATCCGCCTCGCGCGCGTGCTGGCCCGTCTGATGCCCGACGAGCCCGAGACGCTCGGCCTGCTCGCCCTCCTGCTGCTGCACGACGCCCGTAGGCACACGCGCGTGGACGCGGCCGGCGAGCTGGTGACCCTGGAGGACCAGGACCGCACCGCCTGGGACCGCGCCGAGATCGACGAGGGCGCCACCCTGCTGGAGACGGCACTGCGCCGCGGCAGCCCCGGCCCCTACCAGATCCAGGCCGCCATCGCCGCCTGCCACACCACCGCCGCCACGGCCGAGGGCACCGACTGGGCCGATATCGCCGGACTGTACGGCGAGCTGGCCCGCTTCGTGCCCTCCGCCGTGGTCCGCCTCAACCGGGCCGTGGCCGTCGGCATGTCCGAGGGCCCCGACGCGGGACTCGCCCTGGTCGCCGAACTGGAACACGAAGGCGACCTGGCCGGCTACCACCTGCTGCCCGCCACCCGCGCCGATCTGCTGCGCCGCAGCGGACGTACGGCAGAAGCCGCCGAGGCGTACGAGCGGGCGCTGGAGCTGGTGGAGAACGACGCCGAGCGGAGGTTTCTGGAGAAGCGGCTCACGGAGTGTCGATCCGCGTAGGGGCCGTTCGTCGGTGGGGTGAAACAACCCCACGACACCGGAGGCCACCATGACCGCCCCCGCCCCCAGCCCCAGCAGGCTTCGCCGCCTCCTCGCCTCGCTGCGGCGGGCGCGCCCGACCACCGGCAGGCCCGACGTCTGGCTGGCCGGTCTCCGGCTGGGAGGCTGACCATGATCGCCGACAACGCCCGCCGCTGGTACGCGCTCACACTGCTCTGCGTCGCCGGGTTCATGGTGATCCTCGACGCGCAGATCGTCCTGCTCGCCCTGCCGTCGATCACGCGCGGCCTCGGCCTGTCCGCGGACGGTGCCCAGTGGGTGATGAGCGCCTATCTGCTCACCTTCGGCGGGCTGCTGCTCCTCGGCGGCCGCACCGCCGACCTGCTGGGCCGCCGCCGTGTCTTCATGACCGGAACGTTCCTGTTCGGGTTGTCCTCGCTGCTGTGCGGATGCGCCTGGAGCGCCGGAGTGCTGATCGCGGCACGCGCCGTGCAGGGCGTGTCGGCCGCTGTCATGGCGCCCAGCGCGCTCTCCCTGCTGGTGGACACCTTCGAGGAGGGCCACGACCGCAACAAGGCGCTCGCCATCTGGTCCGGCAGCGGCGGCTTCGGCGCCACCGCCGCCCTGCTGATCGGCGGACCCCTCACCGACGTCCTCGGCTGGCAATGGGTCTTCTTCCTCAACGTCCCCGTCGCACTGCTGCTACTGACCCTGAGCCCTCTGCTCCTGCGTGAGAGCCGCACCGGGGCACGCTCCCGCGCCTACGACCCGGCCGGCGCACTCACCGCCACCGCCGCGCTCGTCGCCTGTGTGTACGCCGTCGTCGAGGCGCCCCGCGCCGGGTGGCTGTCGGCGGGCACGACGGGACTGCTGGCCGCGGCCGTGCTGCTCGCCGCGCTCTTCATCCGTATCGAGGCCCGGTCCACGGCGCCCCTCGTCCCCCTGCGCCTCCTGCGTGCGCGGACGGTCAGCGGCGGCAACCTGGTCGCCTTCCTGCTCGGCGCCGCCGCCTTCGGGATGTCGTACACGCTGTCCCAGTACGGACAGGGTGTCCTCGGCTACTCGCCGCTGCAGTTCGGCCTCGCCAACGTGGTGATGCCGGCCGGCGCCGTCGTCGGTTCCTACGCCGGGCAGGCCCTGGTCACCCGCATCGGCGCCCGCCCGGTCGCGGTCGGCGGACTGGCCCTGGTCGGCGCGGGCAGCCTGCTGCTGGCCGGAGTCCCGGTGGACGGCGCCTTCGTCCGCGATCTCCTTCCCGGCCTGCTGCTCTTCGGACCGGGCCTGGGTGCCTGCGCGGTGGCGGGTTCCATCGCCGCCCTGACCGGCGTGGGGGAGAGGGAGTCCGGGGTGGCTTCCGGCATCAACACCGCGGCCTTCCAGATCGGCGGCGCATTCGGGGTCGCCGTCGTCACCTCTGTCGCCCTTTCCCACGGGGGCGGTCCGGAACGGCTCGCGGCTCTGACTGAGGGCTACCGGTCCGCGTTCACGGCATGTGCCGCTCTTGCGGCGGCCGGGCTGGCCTGCGCGCTGGTGCTGCTGCGGCGAGCTCGGCCAAGGCCCGCGCCGGGCCGGCCTGTTGAGCATGGGCATGGCGGAGCAGTCGTCGCCGGGGAACCCCGGCGGTGATGCGAGACGTCATCACGCCGGGAGGTGCGGCATGCGGAGATTCCTGCCGGGCGAGACGGCGGTTCGACGTGACGTGTTCCGCGACAGGGTGTGGAGTGCACTCGCGCTCCGGGTCGTCGCGGACGCACCCGAGGCGCTCGTCCTCGGCTGTCGGCCGGGCGCGGAGATGCGCGCCCCGACGAACTGGATCGACCGGCTGCTGACCGGCGACGCGACCGCGCGCTCCCGGGCGGTGGCGGATCTGGCGTGCGGACAGTGGCAGTTGGATCGTTGGCCGTGGCGGGACACGGCCCATCTGCAGTGGGTCCCCGCGGACGCCTGGTTCAGCGTGAATGCCTTCTACGATCCGGCCGACGGCCACCGGCTCACCCATTGGTACGTCAACTTCCAGCATCCGATGCGTCGCACCGCCATCGGCTTCGACACCTTCGACCTCCTCCTCGACCTGGTGATCTCACCGGACCTGTCGCAGTGGACGTGGAAGGACGAGGACGAGTACGCCCACGGCCGCCGGCTCGGTGTCGTGAGCGAGAGCGACCACCTGGCCGTGGAAGAGAGCCGGGCGGAAGCGGTCGCGATGATTGAAGCGCGCCTGGGGCCCTTCGCCCCCGATGCAGGCTGGCGGGACTGGGACTCCGCCCCCGACCAGTCGGCTCCCGAACTGCCCGCCGACGCCCTCAGCGTCGTGTCTGCCCCGCGTCGAGAGTGTTCGTGATCGCCTTCACCCCGCCTCCGCCCTCCCGGTAACGATCTGGGCGCCGATGACGGCCTGGCTGCCGGGCCAACCGGGCAAGGCCTCCTCCCCCTTCTCGGTACATCCCATGTTTGGCGGGCTGCCAGTCAGCGGGTTGGTGCTCATCCTGCAGCGCAAGGAATCTGTGTCACAAGGCTAGACACAAGCAACGTTCATATCCGTTAATCCATCCCATGTGTCACTGGACAGGGCCGATGGGTCCGAGAACCCTGCGGATCCCGGGCCTCCTTGCCCGGCCGCGCTGTCGCTCCGACGATCGAACAGGACGAACCACATTGCCGGATCAGTCTCACGCGGAACAGTTCTTGTCGGCTTGACGACCCGGACGCACACCGCGCCTCAAGCACTTGCTCTCTGATCACGGAAAGCGTTCAACATGTCTTCCTCCCTCAGTAGACGGCGTCTCCTGCAAGCAGCCGGAGCCACCGCCGCCGCCACTGCCACCGGATCGCTCATCGGCAGTTCTCCCGCCCAAGCCGCCGTGTCTCCCGCAAGGACCGACATCGGGGTCTTGGCGAACCCCTTCGAACTCGGCCAGGTCCGGCTCACCGCAAGCCGGTGGCTGGACAACCAGAACCGCACCCAGAACTACCTGCGGTTCGTGGATGTCGACCGGCTGCTGTACAACTTCCGGGCCAACCACCGGCTGTCCACCAACGGTGCTGCCGCGACCGGCGGCTGGGACGCGCCGACGTTCCCCTTCCGCACCCATGTCCAGGGGCATTTCCTCACGGCATGGTCACAGCTGTACGCCGTGACCGGGGACACCACCTGCCGGGACAAGGCCACCTACATGGTTGCGGAGTTGGCCAAATGCCAGGCCAACGACAGCGCCGCCGGTTTCAACACCGGGTACCTCTCCGGCTACCCCGAGTCCGACTTCACCGCTCTGGAGCAGCGGACGCTGAGCAACGGCAACGTGCCGTACTACACCATTCACAAGACCCTCGCCGGCCTGCTGGACGTATGGCGCCACATCGGCAGCACACAGGCCCGTGATGTGCTGCTCGCCCTGGCCGGATGGGTCGACTGGCGCACCGGCAGGCTGACCGGCCAGCAGATGCAGGCCATGCTGGGGACCGAGTTCGGTGGCATGAACACCGTGCTGACCGATCTCTACCAGCAGACGGGCGACCCGCGGTGGCTCACCGCCGCCCAACGGTTCGACCATGCCGCGGTGTTCGACCCGCTGGCGGCCAACCAGGACCAGCTCAACGGAATTCACGCCAACACCCAGGTGCCCAAGTGGATCGGGGCCGCCCGGGAGTACAAGGCCACCGGCACCACCCGCTACCGGGACATCGCCACCAACGCCTGGAACATCACCGTCAACGCGCACACCTACGCCATCGGCGGCAACAGCCAGGCGGAGCACTTCCGCGCCCCGAACGCCATCGCCGGCTACCTGGACAAGGACACCTGCGAAAGCTGCAACACCATCAACATGCTCACCCTCACCCGGGAACTGTTCACGCTGGACCCGGACCGGGCCGCGCTGTTCGACTACTACGAGCGGGCGTGGCTGAACCAGATGATCGGTCAGCAGAACCCGGCCGACGACCACGGCCACGTCACCTACTTCACCTCGCTCAACCCGGGAGGCCGACGTGGGGTGGGCCCGGCGTGGGGCGGCGGCATCTGGAGCACCGACTACGGCACCTTCTGGTGCTGCCAGGGAACGGGCCTGGAGATGCACACCAGGCTGATGGAGTCGATCTACTTCCGCAGTGCCGACACCCTGACCGTTAACCTGTTCGTGCCCTCGGTGCTCAACTGGTCGGAGCGCGGTATCACGGTCACCCAGACCACGTCGTACCCCGTCAGCGACACCACGACCCTGCAGGTCACCGGTAACGTCAGCGGAACCTGGGCGATGCGTATCCGCATCCCGGGCTGGACCAGCGGGGCCACCGTCAGTGTCAACGGGGCCGCGCAGAACATCAGCACCACTCCCGGCAGCTTCGCCACCCTGAACCGCTCGTGGACCTCCGGCGACACGGTCACCGTCCGTCTGCCCATGCGGATCGGCATCCGACCGGCCAACGACAACGCGAACGTCGCCGCGATCACCTACGGCCCGGTGGTCCTGGCCGGCAACTACGGCGACACCGCTCTCAGTTCCCTCCCCACGCTGAACACGTCCTCGGTCAAGCGGACCAGCAGCAGTTCACTCGCCTTCACCGCCACCGCCAACGGCTCCACCGTCGACCTGGGCCCGTTCCACGACGCGCACGGCTTCAACTACACCGTCTACTGGAACACCACCGGCAACACCGTCCGTCTCGCCAACGTGGGCAGCGGTCTCGTGCTGGGCATCCAGAACATGTCCACGGCCGACGGCGGCCGCGCTCTGCAGTGGACGGACAACGGCACCGCCGACCACAACTGGGAAATGATCACCGACGGAAACGCGGTCCGCTTCCGCAACGCCAACAGCGGCAGGGTGCTCGGCGTCTTGAGCATGTCCACGGCAGACGGCGCGACCGTCCTGCAGTGGTCGGACAACGGCACCGCCGACCACAAGTGGACGCTCCTCGACCAGGGAGACGGGACCTACAAGATCCGCAACGTGAACAGCGGCAAGTTGCTCGCCATCGCGAACAACTCCACCGCCGTGGGCGCGTTCGCGGTCCAGGACGCGGACGACGGCACCGCCGACAACCGCTGGCGCATCTTGCCGAACTAGATCTGCCGCAGAACCTGTTCGTTCTCTGTCTTGCCGCTTGCCCGACACTTCGACCATCGTTCGATATATCGGACGCTCCAGAATTGCGAGGTCTCCATGCTCCGACGTAGTTCCCTCCGCAGACGTCCGTCTGCGGTACTTGTCGCCGCGGTCGCGGCCCTGGCCGCGTTGGCGGCGATGCTCGTCGCCAGTCCCGCTCAGGCGGCCACCACCGGCACCCTGCGCGGCGTCGCTTCCGGCCGGTGTCTCGACGTTTCCGGCGGCAGCCAGGCCGACGGCACGAACGTGCAGATCTGGGACTGCCACGGCGGGACCAACCAGCAGTGGACGCTCACGGACAGCAGCCAGCTGACCGTCTACGGCAACAAGTGCCTGGACGTGCCGGGTCACGCCACCACGGCCGGTACCCGGCCGGTGATCTGGTCCTGCAACGGCGGCACGAACCAGCAGTGGCGGGTGAACTCCGACGGGACGGTCGTCGCCGTGGAGTCCGGACTGTGCCTGGATGTCTCGGGCGGCGCCACGGCCAACGGCACGGCGGTGCAGCTGTGGAACTGCACCGGCGGCAGCAACCAGAAGTGGACCGGCCTGTCCGGCACGACCAACTCGTGCGCTCTTCCGTCGACGTACAAGTGGACCTCGACCGGTCCGCTGGCGCAGCCGGCGAACGGGTGGCTCTCGCTGAAGGACTTCACCACCACGACGTACAACGGCAAGCACCTGGTCTACGCGACGTACTCCGACGGCAACTGGCACTCGATGGGCTTCGCTCCCTTCACGAACTGGTCGGACCTGTCCACGACCACCCAGACCGCGATGAACTCGTCCGCGGTGGCGCCTCAGCTGTTCTACTTCGCGCCCAAGAACATCTGGGTGCTGGCCTCGCTCGGGTGGGGTACCAACTGGGCCTTCACCTACCGCACGTCCAGCGACCCCACCAACCCCAACGGCTGGTCCGCGCCGCAGGCGCTGTTCACCGGCAGCCTCCCCACCGGCGGCCCGATCGACCCGACCCTGATCGCCGACGACCAGAACATGTACCTGTTCTTCGCCAACGACAACGGCAGCATCTTCAAGTCGACCATTCCGATCGGGAACTTCCCGGGCAGCTTCGGCTCGTCGTACACGACGGTCATGAGCGACACGGTCAAGAACCTGTTCGAGGCGCCCCAGGTCTACAAGGTCCAGGGCCAGAACCAGTACCTCATGATCGTCGAGGCTCGCGGTGTGAATGAGGACCGCTTCTTCCGCTCGTTCACGGCCGCCAGCCTGAACGGCCCGTGGACCCCGCAGGCCGCCACCGAGTCCAGCCCCTTCGCGGGCAAGGCCAACAGCGGCGCCACCTGGACCAACAGCATCAGCCACGGCGACCTGGTCCGCAACAACCCCGACCAGACCATGACCATCGACCCCTGCAACCTGCAGTTCCTCTACCAGGGCCTGGACCCCAACACACCGAGCACCACCCCCTACGAGAGGCTGCCGTACCGGCCGGGCCTGCTCACCCTGCAGCGCTGACCCGCGCGCACCTGACCACAAGCTGGTGACCGTGCCGGACAGGCACGGTCACCAGCGGCTTCGCGTTGTCTCCATCCCAGGAAGGAATCCTGCATGTTTCCCACGCACAGACGGCTGATGCGTCTCCTCACAGCCACCGCGCTGACGCTCTCCGCCTGCGTCACCGCCTCCGCCGGCACGACCGCCGAGGCCGCACCGGGCAGCCCCGCGCTCACCCCGCCGCTGGGGTGGAACAGCTGGAACAGCTTCGGCTGCGGTGTCGACGAGACGCAGGTCCGCCAGGCCGCCGACGCGATGGTGTCCTCGGGCATGAAGGACGCGGGCTACCAGTACGTCGTCGTGGACGACTGCTGGTTCGACCCGCAGCGTGACAGCGCGGGCAATCTGCGGGCCAACCCGACCAAGTTCCCCGGCGGCATGAAAGCGCTCGGGGACTACATCCACAGCAAGGGCCTGAAGTTCGGCATCTACGAGGCGCCCAACGAGAAGACGTGCGCGCAGGGCGTGGGTACGTACCCCGGCTCCACCGGCAGCAAGGGCCACGAGGTCCAGGACGCCAACACGTTCGCCTCCTGGGGCGTGGACTACCTCAAGTACGACTGGTGCTCCGGCAGCGGCACCTTGGCCGATCAGGTCGCGCAGTTCACCGTCATGCGCGACGCCCTGCGCGCCACCGGCCGTCCGATCGTCTACAGCATCAACCCCAACAGCTTCCACGCCATCACCGGAGCCACCTACAACTGGGGTGAGGTCGCCGACCTGTGGCGGACGACCGAGGACCTGCTCGACACCTGGCAGAACGGCAACACCAACAGCTACCCGATGGGTGTGGGCAATGTCCTCGACATCGACGCGCCGCTGGCCGCGCAGGCGGGTCCGGGCCACTGGAACGACCCCGACATGCTGGTCGTGGGCCGCCCCGGCCTGTCGCTGACCGAGTCCCGCTCCCACTTCGCCCTGTGGTCGCTGCTCTCGGCTCCCCTCATCGCGGGCAACGACATCCGGACCATGTCCGGCGACGTGAGCGCGATCCTGCGCAACCCCCGCCTGCTGGCGGTGAACCAGGACCGGCTGGGCGCCGGCGGACGCCGGGTGCGTGACGACGGCGACACCGAGGTGTTCGCGAAGCCCCTGTCCGACGGCTCGGTCGCCGTGGGCCTGTTCAACCGGGGAGGCGGTACGGCGACCATCACCACCACGGCCGCCCAAGTCGGCCTGTCCGGTGGGCCGTTCACCCTGACGGATCTGTGGACCGGCGGCACGTCGAGCACCTCCGGGCAGATCTCGGCGAGCGTCCCGGCGCACGGTGTCGCCGTGTTCAAGGTGACCGGCGGCAGTCCGCTGGCCGCCACTACCGCACGTCTGCGCGGTACCGGGTCCGGTCGCTGCCTGGACGTGGACAACGCCTCCACCGCGTCCGGGACGAAAACGCTGATCTGGGACTGCCACACCGCCGCCAACCAGCTGTGGACCACGTGGGCCGGAGGCGAGATCCGCGTCTACGGCGACAAGTGCCTGGACGCCTCCAACCAGGGCACCACCAACGGCACCCCGGTCATCATCTGGCCCTGCAACGGCCAGGACAACCAGAAGTGGACCGTGCAGTCCGACGGGTCGATCCGCAACGTCCACGCGGGGCTCTGCCTGGACGCCGAACAGGCAGCAACCGCCAACGGAACCCCAGCCATCCTGTGGACCTGCAACGGCCAGAACAACCAGAAGTGGACCACGCTCCCGTAACCTGCCACCGTGTGATCTGGGTGGTCGACGACCGGCGTGGCGCCCGGGGGCGATGTAGGCCTGCGGGGTGGTGATGGTGCGGAAGTCCTCGGTGCGGGCTCGCAGGACGCCCAGGCGCTGTACCCGCCGGGGATCGCGGCGGCGACGTTGGGCAGTCGCGGCCGCGACCAGGTGACCAGGTCCTTCGACTCCCACACCCGAAACTGGGGCTGCTGTTGGTGCACGTCGAGCCGCAGCGGACGCACAGGTCGGTTGCGATGATCCAGTACTTCTGACCGGTCGCGGAATCGTCGGTGAAGTGAGAAAAAGGGTGATCCTCAGCCGGTGACGCGTCGGAAGGTCCACTGCTGGTTGGTGCCGCCCCTGTCGGAGTACTGGATCAGCGCGGCGCCATCGTCCGTACTGCCCGAGTTGACGTCGAGCACCTTGCCGCTGTTGCGGTTGACGACGGTGAACACGCCACCGGTCTGGGGGCGTAGCTGCCATTGCTGGCTCGTCCGGCCGTCGGCGGTCATCTGCACGATCCGCGCGCCGTCCGCCGTGGAGGACCCGGCCACGTCGAGGACCTTGCCGCTCTTGACGCACATGATGGTGTGGTAACCGTCCCCGGTGGACCGGAAGGTCCATTGCTGGTTCGCTGCGCCGTTGTCCGGCCACTGGATCACGGCGGCGCCGTCCGCGTTCGACGCGCCGGAGACGTCGGCGACCTTGCTACTGCGTACGCTGACGCAGTTGTACGCCTTGGCGGGGGCGACGGAGTACTGCACCGAGTCCACGTCGACGTAGCCGGTGCCGTTCGGGTTGTAGGTGTAGAGGCCGATCCGGTCACCGCGGTAACCGCCCCAGGTGAGCTGGTAGGTGCCGCCGAACGAGGTGAACGTGCTGCCGTCGAGGCTGTAGGAGAACTGGCTGACTCCATCGACGTCCCAGGTGGTACGCAGCCACACGGCGTTCTGCGTGATCGGCGGACCGCCGGTCAGGGTGCCGTTGACGTTTTGCGTGATCGTGGTGGTGGTCCCGGAGCGCCGGACGCCCAACCCGGCGTAGGTGGCCGCGTAGTGGCACAGCCCGGCGTGCTGGCCGTCGGCGAGGCCGGCCAGTTCCAGGCGGACCGTCACCGTGCCCCCGCCCGCCGGGCGCAGCACCCGCTGGGTGAGGGTGTTCCCCACCTTGGTGAGGTTGTCGCCCGCCAGGGGTGCGAACGCCTTCAGCCGCAGGCGGCCGGGGCGTTCGGTCAGCGACCAGTGGTCCGCGCGCGACTGGTAGTACCACTCCCACTGGGGCTTGAGGCTGGTGTCGGTGAACAGGTCGCCGGTGACGACGGGGGGCAGCGCGTCGACCGGCAGACCGGGTGGGCCGCCGGCGGGTACCTGGCCGGTCCACACCATGTTGCCGATGCCGTCCGTGCCCACCGTGCCGATGATCGGCCAGCCGTCGACCCAGGTCACCGGCAGCAGGGACAGCACGCGGCCCTCCCAGTCGCCGTGGCCGTGATGGGTCACGAAGTACCAGGCGCCGTCCGGAGTCTGCACCAGGCCGCCCTGATTGGGCTCGCGGTCCGCCGAGGTGTTGACGTGCAGCAGTTGCTTGGTCTCGTACGGGCCGTAGAGGCTGGAGCCGCGGTTCATCATGAGGACCCGGCCCTCGGACTTCACCTCGCTGAACAGGTGGTAGTAGAGACCGTTGATCTTGTAGAGCTTGTTGGCCTCGCTGCCCGGCGACTGGTGGATGACCGTGGGCGTGCCGACCAGCGACTTGCCGTCCGCGGACAGCTTGAACAGGTTGATCTTGTAGCCGTCCGCGTAGTGCGTGGTGACCAGGTAGCCCTGGCCGTCGTCGTCCCAGAAGGGGCACGGGTCGTCCCAGCCGGAGGTCCGCCACACCGGGGTCAGCGGATCCCAGGGCCCGGCCGGCGACGCGGCCGACGTCATGAAGAAGCCTTCGTCGGGAGTGTTGAAGTACACCCAGTACCGCCCCGCGTGGTAGCGGATGGCGCCCGCCCACACGCCGCGGCCGTAGCGGTTCATCCGGTCCCAGTTCAGCTCCGGTCCGATCTGGGTGACATCGGTGACCGCGCCGCCGAGCGTTCGCCAGTTGACCAGGTCCTTCGAGTGCAGGACGGCCATACCCGGCGAGTACCCGAATGTGCTGGTGATGCCGTAGTAGTCGGTGCCGACCCGGATGCAGTCCCAGTCACTGAAGTCGCCCGGGAGGACCGGGTTGACGTAGGTGCCGTCACCCTGGTCCCCCCACTTCCCGGCCGACAGTGCGGATGCCTCCGCCGTGCTCGTGGGCAGCAGGAGCGCCCCGGTGCCGACCGCGGCGAGTATGCCGAATTGTCGTCTGGTGATGTCCACGGACCGTCCTAGACTAGAAGTCATCACATGTATGACGATTTTTCGACGCGAAACATAGCGTGAAGTCCGGATGATCCGATAGACATCGGCTCGAAACATTGGATGGAAGTGAGCGAGCCGGCTCGCGCGACGGACTCCCGGGCGGTGCCGCGCAACCAAGGCCGACGCCGCCCCTGGGTTCCGGTATGTGTGTGAACCGCCAACTCCCTGTTCGCGAGGGCTGTTTCGCTCCCTCGGGAAGGCATGCGATGACGCTCATGAACCGACGCTCTTACTGATCGCCGTTACGGCGACGGCCGGAGCGTGCTCGTCCCGGTCGGTTCCCGCCCGCCTGGAAACGGACTTCGCGTCGGTGCCGCGGGTCCCTCTCTGGCTGTTTCCGCGCCACGGCCTGCAACGGGCCGAAGCCGGCAGGATCTTTCGCGTCTCGACGAGGGAACTCGGCGGGGCGCTGGTCCGCCGTTGGGCGATGTGGTGCTGAGCCGTCAGGCCCGCGCCCGCGCCTCCTTCTCGATCCGGTCGAACTGGGCGCCCATGGCCGCGGCCAGGGCCTGCGCGGCGGACAACGGCCGCACCATGACGGTCAGTTCGTCGATCAGGCCCGCCTCGTCGAGGTGGATGAAGTCACAGCCGCTCAGCTCGCGGTCGCCCACCCGTGCCGCGAACACCAGTGCGTGGTCGCGGCCGTCGGCCCCGGCGAGCTCGCGCTCGTAGCGGAAGTCCTCGAAGACCTGCGAGACCGCGCGCAGGATCGCCGCGGTGATCGCCTTGCCCGGGTAGGGCTTGAACACCACCGGGCTGGTGAAGACGACGTCCTCCGCCAGCAGTGCCTCGACGGCGTCCATGTCGCCGGCCTCGACCGCCTCGCGGAACGCACGCATCCGATCACCTCATAGTGAACTAGTTGAGTAGGTGCTGATGAGAGTAATCAGCTGCGGAGGGCGTGTCCAGCGCCCGTTCGCCTAAGCTGACGCTGATGTTCAGCCCCGAAGGTCCCAGTCTGCGCGAGCTCGCCGCCCAGGCGCTCTCGTCCGTCGAGCACGGCTACGACCTGCTCGCCCCGAAGTTCGACCACACCCCATTCCGCACCCCCGACGCGGTGCTCGAAGCCGTCGCCACGGCGCTGGCGCGGACGGGACCCTTCGACGCGGGCCTCGACCTGTGCTGCGGCACCGGGGCGGGAACCGACATGCTGGCGCGGGTGTGCCGGCGGAGCGTCACGGGGGTCGACTTCAGTGCGGGCATGCTCGCCGTGGCCCAGCAGGGCGTACGGCCGGCCGGGCCGGCGGTGTCCTGGGTGCGAGGTGACGCCCGCGCGCTCCCGTTCGCGCCGGGCGCCTTCGACCTGGTGGTCAGCTTCGGGGCGTTCGGGCACTTCCTGCCCAAGGAACTGCCCGGGCTGTTCACCCAGGTTCACTCCGTGCTGCGGCCCGGCGGCAGCTTCGCCTTCCCCATCCTGGCCCCGCCGAGGCCCAGCTCCCCGGCGTTCTGGATGCTGCTCGGGTTCGACGCGGTCATGTGGGTGCGCAACGCCCTGTGGCGGCCGCCGTTCGTCATGTACTACCGGGCCTTCCGGCTCGGGGACGTGCGGCGGGAGCTGGAGTGGGCCGGGTTCAGCGTGGGTCTTCAGGAGCTGCCGGAGTTCGGTCGGCGCGGGGACGGCAGCCCGCGCGTGCGGATGGTCGTCGCCGTCCGTTCCTGACCAGGGCGGGGAGAGCGGTCACAGGCCGTTCGGGTCGGCGACACCGCCCAGCGCCAGTGCGATCGCCGCGTCCGGCCCCAACCCCCGCCCCCCCACGCACCGCTTCGTCGAACCGGAGGTCTCCCAGCGTGGCGCGCAGCCGGCGCTCGAACTCGCGGTGGAAGACCGTCAGATCGGGCCTGCCGAGCCGCGGCAGGCTCGCCGCGTGCCACAGCCGCCGGCTGATGCCCAGGAGACGGGCGGCGAGCTCTTCCTCGCCGCGCGAGGCCTGCGCGACCACCAGCAGGTCGGCGACCGCCGCCGCCCCGATCCGGTCGTGCACCCGCCACTTGGCGGTCGGCGCCTCGCGCGCCGAGAGCACGGCCTCGTCCGGATGGCCGAGACCGATCCCCGCGAGCGAGACGCAGAAGTCGCCCCAGGCCCGCATCCACAGCTCCCCCCGCTTGGCGCACTCGGCACGCAGCCGCTCCGCGACCGCCGCGCACCGCTCGAACGCGGCTTGGCCAGCAGATACGCCTGCACGGCCGGCGTCAGCAGCTGGAAGAACTCGGCCCCGCCGTCCCTCGCGGCCGCCTGCCGGACACTCTCGTACAGCACCGCCGACCGCGCCGACTCGGACCTACGCGGCGGGCGGCGCCCTCGAACTGTCCGGAGTCGCCCCGCACGTCCAGCGCGTGATGCGGGTGACCGGCTGGGACCGGGTGCCCGGCCTGCACATCGAACCGGAAGCGCAGGCCGCCGAAGGCCCGTGACCGGCTGCGTGGCCGTGGTCAGCTCCAGCGGCAGGAGCCGCACCCGCAGGGTCCGCGTCGAGTGCCACAAGCACGCCCCGGCCCGTCCGCCCGCCGCCCGGGCCTGACCGAGCAGCGGACGTACGACCTGGTGACGGCAGTGCACGAAGGCGTCGTCAACGCCGTGCGCCACGGCGGCGTGCGGCTGCACAGCGACCGCGACCACGTGATCTGCGAGGTCTCCGACCGCAGCGCGCACACCGTGAATCCGCCGCCCGAGCCGGCCGCCGTGAGCGGATGTGGCTGGTGCGGCGGTTGAGCGGCCTGGTCGCCGACGGCCTCGACTCCTCGGGCTCCGTCGTACGGCTGTACTTTCCGGCGCCCGGGGTGCGCTCACCCCGCGGCGGGCAGCGTGAACTCGTAGACGAGGGCGTCCGGTTGGGCGTCCACCACCAGGTCGGTGATCTCCAGCGGCCGCGCGTACTGGTCGTGCACCCGCCGTCTGACCCGCACCGAGGGCGCGTCCGTGAGCGGGGTGATGGAGTCCCGGTGGTGCAGGGTCAGGCCCGCCCTGCGCATCCAGTCGTAGGCGCGGCGCAGCTGGGCCGAGGCGGCGCCGTCGGCACGGTCGCGGTAGCGGGCCAGCTCCTCGACCTCGGCGAGCGCCACCGCGGAGAACGAGGTGACGGCCGTGCGGCGGCCGCGGCCGTCGGCGCCGGCCGACTCGTACCGGTGCACGAGCGTCTGCGAGCGCGGGGCGAGCCCCAGCGCCTCGGCGTGCTCGGGCGGAGGCGTCTCCCAGGTGACCGTGGCCCGGTCGACGGCGCACGGGTCCGCGACCCGGGCGCCGACCGGGAAGGTCAGCGAGGACGCCGTCTCCACCGGCAGGCCGGGCAGCACGGCGTGGCTGCCCCGCCGGTCGGTGGCGACCAGACCGTCACGGCGCAGCACTTCCAGTGCCTGCCGGACGGTCTCCCTGCTGACACCGAAGTACCCGGCCAACTGCCGCTCGCCCGGCAGCCGTTCACCGGGTGGGACGGTGCCGTCGCGCAGCTCGCCGAGCAGCTTTGTCGCGACGCGCCAGTACAGCGGGTCCCCACGGCGATCGCCTTCGGCGAGGGGAGGGTCGTGCGGGGTGGTGCGGGCCATGCCGCGCCTCCTGTTGGTGACGGAACGTAGCCGTGCGGGCTCATTGCGCCACCAGATCTAGCATTGGTCTAAACCACCAGGGAAGACCGACCCGGTGGTTCGGCCGAAACCGGTCCGCGCCGAGTGACGTTCACAGCGCCCCGTACACGGCCTCGATCAGGGCCATCTTCCGCGGGTCGTCCGCGATCTGAGGCCCCATCCGGTTCATCACATACCCCACCGACACCCCGGCTTCCGGGTCGGCGAGCCCGCAGGAACCGCCGAAGCCGTCATGTCCGAAAGCCCGCGGGTTCGGACCGTACGATCCGTTCGCACCGCTCAGCCACAGGCCAAGACCGATTTCTGTCTCGTGCCCGAGCCCGGCGCCGAGCACCAGATCCAAGCAACTGCCCTGCCCCTCACGCACCCGCTCGACCGCCTCGGGGGACAGGATGCGGTGGCCGTCGTACGAGCCCCGGCCCGCGAAGATCCCATACAGCGTGGCGACCGCCCGCGCCGTCCCGTGCCCGTTCGCGGCCGGGATCTCCGCGGCCCGCCACTCGGGAGTGCTGGCCTCGCCCGCGCCCACCAGCGGATTGGCCAGCGCGGCGAGAGCCTCCGGCCCCAACTGGCTGAAGATCGCCGTCTGTTCGCTGCTGGACGCGGCCGGCGGATGCACCAGCTCGGCCGCCCGCCCGGCCTCCTTCTCCGGCAGCCCGACGGTGAAGTCGATCCCGAGCGGCCCGGTCACCTCCCGCTCCAGAAAGGCCCCCGGCAGCAGCCCCGAGACACGGCGCACGACCTCACCGACCAGGAAGCCGTAGGTGAACGCGTGATACCCGGACCGCGTCCCCGGTTCCCACCAGGGCTCCGTCGCCGCGAGCCGCTGCGTGGTGAACTCCCAGTCGTACAGTTCCTGCAGCGAGTGCGGCTCACGCGGCCCGGACAGCCCCGCCCGGTGCGACAGCAGATGGCGTACGAGGACCTTGTCCTTGCCGGCCGCTGCGAACTCCGGCCAGTACGCGGCCACCGGCGCGTCGAAGTCCAGCAGCCCCCGGTCGGCGAGGATGTGCGCGCACAGCGCGACCGGACCCTTGGTCGTCGACCACACATTGACCAGTGTGTCGCGCTCCCAGGGCCGGGTGCGCGCCGCATCGGCCCAGCCGCCCCACAGATCCACGACGGTCCTGCCGTCGACGGTGACGGCGACCGCGGCGCCGAGCTCGGCCCGCTCCCGGAAGTTCTCCTCCAGCGCCGCCCGCACCGCGGCGAACCGCTCGTCGCAGTAACCGTGCACCTCTGGTTCGCGCTCCGCCATGGGGCCCTCCGTCGTCCGCCGGGAACCCGGGCCGCGACGCTGCGGCCCGGGCCACCTGAACGTACCGACTGGTCGGACTGGAGGGAAGGTCAGAGGAGGAACAGCTTCCCGGCGGGCTCCTGGTGACCGTCGGCCGTATGCCAGTAGTCCCGCGTCTCGACGGCCAGGCCAGCCTCGTCGAACCGCACGAACACACAGCCCGCGAGGGTCGAGGCGACGCCGTCCTCCTCGGCCAGGACTCGGAACTCGGCCACCGCCACCCCGTCCTGGCCCACGGCCGGCGGCGAGAACCGCACGTCCGTCACCCGCTCCCCGGCGAACGACCACCGCAAGTACCCGGCCAGCTCGCCCCGCCCCCGGTGCGGTTCGCGGAACGGCATCGAGCGGTGGACGCACTCCTCGGCATACAGCTCAAGGAGCGCGTCCACGTCGTGCGTGGCCCACGACCGCTCCCAGACCCGCACGAAGCGCTCGGCGGCCTCACGCGTGTCCATGCCGATCGCTCCTCAGACGTACGACCGCAGCCACTTCAGCTTGACCGCCTCCTGGAAAGGCCCGCCGCCCTCGTGGTCGTTGAAGTCGTACACCTCGATCGCCTTGTCGTCGTGCGCCCAGGCGTTGAAGGCGGCGAAGACGGTGGATGGAGGGCAGGTCTGGTCCTCCAGGGCCGCCGAGAAGAGGGCGGGGGCGCTGCCGCGGGAGGCGAAGTGGACGGCGTCGAAGTAGGACAGGGTGCGCAGGGCGTCCGCGGTGCGGCCGCGGTGGGTCTTGAGGAACAGGCCGATCTCACGGTACGGGTGCCGGTCCGTCATCGTCGCCGCGCGCGGATAGTCGCACAGGAACGGTACGTCGGGGGCGATCGCGGCCAGGTCCGGGACCAGACCGCCCACCGCGATCGTGATGCCGCCGCCCTGGCTGCCGCCGAGGGCGACCGTGCGGGAGGCGTCGGTGAGGGGGTGCGAGCGGGCCGCCTCGACGGCACGCACCGCGTCCGTGAACACCCGCCGGTAGTAGTAGTTCTCGGGCGCGTCGATGCCGCGGGTCATGAAGCCGGGGTAGGCGGGCGCGCCGCCCACGGGGTCCGCGGTGCCGCCGCCCCCGCCCCAGCCGCTGCCCTGCCCGCGCGTGTCCATCACGAAGTGCGCCCGGCCCGTGGACGCCCACAGCAGGTGCTCGTGCGGCAGGCCGCGCCCGCCGCCGTAGCCGATGAACTCCACCACCAGCGGTATCGGTTCCTCGGCACCGGCGGGCAGCGTCAGCCAGCCCTTCACCGGGTGTCCGCCGAAGCCCGCGAAGGTCACGTCGTACACGTCGACCGTCGTCAGCCCCGTGTCCACCGGTTCGAAACGGGCGTCCAGATCGTGCTCTCGGGCCTCCTGCAGGGTCTTGGACCAGAACGCGTCGAAGTCCTCTGGCTCGACGGACTCGCTGCGGTAGTCGCGGAGCTCGTCGAGGGGGAGGTCGAACAGGGCCATGTAGGACCGCCTTTGCGAAGGGGCAGTTACGAAGGGACACTGCGGATGATCACACCGTACGTGGGTCGTCGGACGACTCGCCAGGTCTTTCCGGCCGTACCTGTCTACGATGGGCGCCATGACGTCAGCCGTGGATCTGCTGGTCAAGGACCCCGGTCTGCTGGTCGTCGACGGGGAGAGCGAGATCCCCGGCGGCTGGGTGGCCGTCAGCAATGGTCGGGTCACCGCCGTGGGCGCGGCCGGGACCGAGCCGGAGGCCCGTACGACCGTCTCCGCGGCCGGTCGGCTGGTCACTCCCGGCCTGATCAACACGCACCATCACATCTACCAGAACCTCACCCGCGCCTACGCCCCCGCCGTGAGCGGCACCCTCTTCGACTGGCTGACCACCCTGTACCCGCTGTGGGCGGCCCTCGACGAGGAGGCCGCCTACGTGTCGGCGTACGTCGGCATGGCCGAACTGCTGATGGGCGGCTGCACCACCTCCTCCGACCACCTGTACGTCCACCCCCGCCCGCACCTCGTGGACGCCGAGATCCGCGCCGCCCGCGACATCGGCTTCCGCTTCCACGCGACCCGCGGCTCCATGACCCGCTCCGTCGAGGACGGCGGACTGCCGCCCAGGAGCGTCACCCAGACCGTCGACGAGGTGCTCGCCGACAGCGAGCGGCTGATCAAGACCCACCACGACCCGACGCCGGGCGCCCTGATCCGGGTCGCGCTCGCGCCCTGCTCGCCGTTCTCGGTGACCAAGGAGGTCATGACGGCGACGGCGGAACTCGCCGAACGCCACGACGTGCGCCTGCACACCCACCTCGCCGAGGACCACGACGAGGACACCTACTGCCTCGAGACCTACGGCTGCCGGCCCGTGGAGCACTTCGAGGACTGCGGCTGGATGAGCGACCGCACCTGGGTCGCCCACTGCATCCACCCCAACGACGACGAGCTCGGCCGGCTCGCGGCAGCGGGCGTCGGCGTCGCGCACTGCCCCAGCTCCAACATGCTCATCGGCGGCGGCACCGCGCGCGTCAAGGAGATGCGCGAACTCGGCCTGCCCGTCGGCATCGGCTGCGACGGCTCCGCCTCCACGGACCACGCCTGCCTCTGGATGGAGACGCGGGGCGCCCTGCTGCTGGGCCGCTACCGCGGCGGACCCGGCGCGATGACCGCCCGCGACGCCCTCGACATCGCCACCCGCGGCTCGGCCCACTGCCGCGGTCGCGCCGACGAGTTGGGCCATCTGCGCCCGGGCGCCTGCGCGGACCTGGTCGTCTGGGATCTGCACGAGGTCGCTCTCGCGGGGGCGCTGAGCGATCCCGTCGAGGCGTGGCTGCGCTGCGGTCCGGCCCGTGCCTGGACGACGGTGGTCGGGGGCCGGATCCTCGTCGACCGGGGCGAACCGGTGCTACCGGGGCTCGCGGAGGCGTTGCGGGACCACGGGCGGATCACCCGGAGCATGCAGCAGGAGGCTTAGCCGCAGTCCTGGCAGGATGGCGGCATGGAACGTGTGCTTGGAATCGGTGGTTACTTCCTGCGCGCCGCCGATCCGGCGGCCCTGAGCGCCTGGTACCGCGACTGCCTGGGTCTCGACGCCGACGAGAACGGTCTGTGGCGTCCGGAAGCCGGGCCGACGGTGTTCGCGGCGTTCGAGTCCGGGACCGGCTACTTCGGGTCCCCCTCCCAGCAGACCATGCTCAACTTCCGCGTCCGCGACCTGGATGCGATGCTCGCGCAACTGCGCGCCAAGGGTGCGGACGTGGCCGAGGAGACACAGGACATGGAGGGCGTCGGCCGTTTCGGCTGGGTCACCGATCCCGAGGGCAACCGGATCGAGCTGTGGCAGCCCGCCTGAGCGCGTCGCGTCCCTGAGGCCGGCTTGTGCATGAGGCCGGGCCGGGGGCCGGATCTTTGTGGCTTCTGTCAGTACGACGGTCCGCCGGGGGGCCGGGAGACTGCCGGTCAGTGGCTGCGGCGTGCCCAGGGCGCGGGGGCCGGGCCGAAGGACATGACCGAGCACAGGGGAGAAAGCAACGTGAGTGTCCAGCAGTACGACAAGATCGGTGAGGCCTTCGAGGGCTTCAAGTCCCTCCCGCTGACGCAGTACGCGGAAGTACCCGGCTTCCTGGCCCTGGTCGGGGACGTGCGCGGCAAGTCGGTCCTCGACCTGGCCTCCGGTACCGGCTTCTACAGCAGGGAGTTCAAGCGGCGCGGCGCCGAGGACGTACTCGGAATCGACATCTCCGGCGAAATGGTCGCCGCGGCACGGGAATTGGAAGAGCGCGAGCCGCTGGGCGTGCGCTACGAGGTGGGCGATGTGGCTGAACTGCGGCCTCTGGACGGCCAGTTCGACATCGTCACAGGCGTGCAGATGCTCAACTATGCGGAGGGCATCGCGGCCATGGAACGGATGTGCGGTCACGTACACCGCAGCCTGAAGCCCGGCGGCGAGTTCTTCGCGCTCATGCAGTCACCCGACTACGTCTTCGACAAGGCCTCCCTGGAGAAGTACGGCTTCCTCTGCGAGCCGACCGGTGAGGAGGCCGAGACCGGACCGCGGGTCCGGGTCACCGCGCTGCTCGACCCGCCGATCGAGATCGTCTCCACCGCACCCCGCCGCGAGGTCTACGAGCACTGTTTGCGGGCGGCCGGATTCGGCGAGCCGACCTGGGTCCCGCTGCAGGTCTCCGAGGCCGGGGTGCGCGCGTTCGGCGCGGACTTCTGGGCGGACTTCATCGCCAACCCCCCGCTCGAAATGCTGCGCTGCCGCGCCTGACGAGCGCTCGGACACCCGGCGGCCTGCCTGCGGCCATGGCGCCGGCGGCAGGTCCCGGCGTGCGTCACGCCCGGCGCCGCGTCCACTCCGGCTCCGTGCGTGCCCACTCCCGTTCCCACTCGACCAGGCGGTGTCCGGTGGACACCCGGCGTACGACCGTGTGCGCCAGCAGCACCACGGCCACCGCGCCGCCCGCGGCGCAGATGCCGATGGTCGCGGTGTGCTGCCAGACCTGGGCTTCGCCCGGCGGTGGAGGAACGGCCCTGCCTGCGGCGTCGAACCAGACGTCGACGGTGTCGCCGCGCTTGGTGCCCGCCGGGACGCGTGCGTGAGCGGTGTGGGTGCCGGTCGCGTCCGTCCAGCGCACGTCCACGCGGTACGAGTGGTCCCGGCCGCTCTGCGCCGACGGCAGCCTCTCGGGTGTCCTGCCGACGACGTCGGCCCGTACCCGGTGGCGTTCGGCGCGCTGTGCGGTCGCCACGGCCCGCGCGTCGTCATGGGCCCACCAGCCCGCGAGCGCTCCCGCCAGTGGCGCGCCCACGAACAACAGGACGGCGACGAGCAGTGCCGTCCACGCCTCGACCACGTCCGACCGGCGCCGCAGCGGATTGCGCCGCCAGCGCCAGCCGCGCACCCGGGTTCGCATGTCCACCTCCTCGCCGTCGCCGGAGCCGGAGGGGCCGTATCGTCCTCGGTCCGTATTGTCCCTCCGCGCCGCGTATCCGCGCGAGTGCCCAGGAGAGACGGGTACCCAGCACACGGGAGATCGCTCAATCGGCCCGGCCTGACCTTCGGACTGTCAGCCGAAGCGTTCGATGCGGATCCGGTCCACGGGCTGGCCCGCCTCGACGAGCAGCCGTGAGGCGTGCTCGGCGAAGGCGTTCGAACCGCAGACATAGGCCTCCCACCCACCGGGTGGCTGCTCGGCCAGGAGCGGTGCCAGATGTGCTGCGGCCAGACGGCCCACGGGCGCACCCGCCGGTGCGCGGCGCGTGAAGACGGGCGTCGTCTCCGCGCCGAACTCCCTTGCGTAGATGAGCTCTTCGGGGCTGCGCGCCGACACCAGCAGCCGCAGCGGCACATCCAGCGCGCGCGCCCGGTGATGCCGCACCATCGACATCAGCGGTACGACCCCGGAACCGGCCCCGACCAGCAGCGCGGGCCGGTCGCCCGGCCAGGCGAAGAAGCCGCTCAGCGGTCCGCGCACCTCGACCCGGTCACCGGGCTCGGCCACGGTGTGGAACCAGCCCGAGACCTCACCGCCCGCCACATGGTCCAGGGTCAGTTCGATGTGCCCCGGCTCGTCGGGCGCGGACGCGACCGAATAGTGGCGCTGGGCCACATAGCCGTCCGGTGCGGTCAGCCGCAGCATCAGGTGCTGGCCCGGCAGATGCCCCTCCCAGTCGGGCACCGCGAAGCGGAAGGTGGCCGCATGGGGGGTCTCGCGGCGGATCTCGGTGAGCGTGGCGGTCTGCCACTCGGTGGCCGCCCGGCTGTTCACGGCGATCCGGCCGGGCACCGCGAAACGGGTCGGGGGAGTGAACCCGGGGGAAGGGGACGGCTGCGTCAGTTGCTCAGTCACCGGAGTACCGCTGCTCCTGCCAGGGGTTGCCGCGCGCGTGGTAGCCGTTCTGCTCCCAGAAGCCCGGCTCGTCGTGGTCGAGGAGCATCAGGCCCGCGATCCACTTGGCGCTCTTCCAGAAGTACAGGTGCGGCACCAGCAGCCGGGCGGGCCCGCCGTGCTCGGGGGCAAGGGGCTGTCCGTCGTACTCCCAGGCGATCCAGGCACGCCCGCCGGTCAGGTCCGCGAGGGGGAGGTTGGTGGTGTAGCCGGTGTGCGAGTAGGCGACGGCATGGGTGGCCGACGCATGGGGGCGCACCTCGTCGAGGAAGGCGTCCAGGGACACGCCCGTGAACCGCACCCCGAACTTCGACCAGCTGGTCACGCAGTGGATGTCGCCCTCGTACGCCGACGCCGGCAGCGCGTGCGCCTGCTCCCAGTCCCAGATGCGGGGCCGTTCCACCAGGCCGTCGACCCGGAACGTCCAGTCGGCGGGCGCAAGCTCGGGGGTGACCTCGGCGGACAGGACGGGCCAGTCGTCGCCCGCGTCGTACTGGCCGGGCGGCAGGCCCGGATTGTCGACGCGGGCGCGCCCGGTGAAGCCTCGGGTGACGTTCATACGGATCCAGCGGGACGGAAGTGATTGCTGACGCATTCAACCGTACGTGCTCGTCAGACGTGCTCCGGCCCCGGGCCGTACCGCGATCGTTAAGGCCGTATGAAGACTCCGGCGTCCTGGGAATAGCCCGCGTCTGATCGTCCTTGCGGACTGGTGCCGGAACCGGTGCCCCGTACAACCGGTGACCCGGCGGCAGCGAAGGAGAGTGGGATCATATGCCCAAGGCGTACGTCTTCACACGCTACGGCGGACCGGAGGCCGAGGCCCTCGTCGACGTGGACCGGCCGAGCCCCGGCCCCGGTCAGGTGCTGGTCGCGGTGCGTGCCGCGGGGGTGAACCCGGTCGACTGGAAGCAGCGCACCGGCTACCCCCGCCCCGGCGAGAGCGGCGAGCGCGACTTCCCCGCCTACTTCGGCAACGGGGTCTCCGGGGTCGTGGAGCAGGTCGGTGAGGGAGTCGAGGGGTTCGCCGTGGGAGACGCGGTCTTCGGCCGGCCCGTCGTCAGCGGGTACTCCGAGTACGCGCTGCTGTCGGTCGACCTGATCGCGCACAAGCCCGACGCGCTGTCCTTCACCGACGCCGCCACGCTGCCCGTCGCGGCCGTGACGGCGTACGACGGAATCCGCCGGCTCGACCTGCCGGCCGGCGCCACCCTCCTCGTGACCGGCGCGGGCGGCGGCGTCGGTGTCGCGGCGGTGCAGATCGCCCGCGCGCTCGGCCTGCGGGTCGTGGGCCTCGCGAGCGAGGCCAAGAAGGGCTTCGTCGAATCGCTCGGGGCCCGGCACGTGGCGTCCGGCCCCGGCTGGACCGGGCGCGTGGCGGGCGCTGTCGACGGCGTGTACGACCTGGTGGGCGGTGACGTCCTCGCGGAGGCGGCGACGCTGCTCACCGACCGGACCAGGCTCATCACGGCCGGGGCCCCGCCCGAGGTGGTCGAGAAGCTGGGCGGCGCCCGAGTCGCCCGGGTGCGCACCTCCGAGCGGCTCGCGGCGGCGGCCGACCTCGTCGTCCGCGGCCACCTGGACCCGCATGTGACGCAGACCTTCCCGCTGGAGCGGGCCGGCAAGGCGCTGCGCGCCGTCGAAGAGGGCCACGCCCGTGGCAAGATCGTGATCGAGGTCGCCAAGTGAGCCACGTGCTGGACAACCCCGCCCTCGCCTCGCTGACCGGACCGCACGCGCACTTCGCCGAGCGGCGCGGCCGGGTGCTGCGCTACCCCGCCGACGTGTCGCCGTGGCTTGCGCTGCCCGACGATCCCGGCCCCGACGACTGGGCCGACCTCGCGGCGCTCGCCGGGCCCGGGGCGGAGGTGCCGCTCGCCGGCTACTGCGGCGAGCTCCCCGCGGGCTGGGACATCACCTTCCATGTGGACGGCGTGCAACTCGTCGACGACGGCCTCGCCGCCGCACCGGACCCGGAGGCCGTCCGTCTCGGCGCCGCCGACGTGCCCGAGATGCTCGACCTGGTCGAGCGCACCAGGCCGGGCCCCTTCCTGCCCCGCACCGTCGAGCTCGGCACCTACCTCGGTATACGCCGGGACGGCGCCCTGATAGCGATGGCGGGGGAGCGGCTGCACCCGCCGGGCTGGACCGAGATCAGCGCCGTCTGCACCGACCCCGCCTTCCGCGGCGAGGGCCTCGCGACCCGGCTGATCCTCGCGGTGGCCCACGGCATCCGCGAGCGCGGCGAGACCCCGTTCCTGCACACCGGCGCGGGCAACACC
This sequence comes from Streptomyces sp. NPDC002092, assembly GCF_053593775.1. NCBI lineage: Bacteria > Bacillati > Actinomycetota > Actinomycetes > Kitasatosporales > Streptomycetaceae > Streptomyces > Streptomyces sp. NPDC002092. The sequence continues at coordinate 317,020 of NZ_JBSFDG010000007.1, read as the reverse complement.
AACGCCATCCGCCTCTACGAGTCCCTCGGCTTCCGGCTGCGCCGCACCACCGCGTTCCTGGCAGCCCGCGCTCCCGAACCCCTCACGGACGAACGGGAGTTGGCAGCCTCCCAGTAGGGCTTGGTCAGCCTTCGCCAGGATCTCGCGCACGCTCGGTTCGGCCAGGCGCAGCAACAGAGCGCCTTCCCCCGGCGCCGAAGTCGGCGATCCGCGAACTGCTTGGGGAGGGCCGGGCTCCGGGCGCTGCAGAAGCTACGCAACGGCCGGGCCCGGCCCGGGGTGTGCTGCAGGCACTGGACTCGCTGCTCGATCTGGAACGAGCCCTGCGGCAGATGGATGGCATGGGCCTCACCGGGGCCGCTGCATATGATGACCGAATGGCGGCGACGGAGGCACTGCGGCAGGCCCTGGAACGGTGCGTAGAACGGGTGGACAAGATCGGTTTCACGTTCCAGGACGGACGCGAGTTCCTTGGGTGGGCAACGGAAGTGACCGCCACTGCAGTGCTGGTGTCGTGGGCGCCCAGCCCTCTGTATGCGCAAGCGACCGGCGGCGCTGCCTGGGAGCCGGAGGACCAGTGGGTGCCTCTGGCGGACATCACAGGGGACAGTGTCGCCGCGTATGACGAGTCGGAAAGACGCTGGGTGCCTCTCCTCCGCCCCTGATGGGGCTGGCGCCTTCCCGGCGGGTGTCGACTGGCTGCCGGTGACTGCCGCTGTTCGCCGGGCAGCCGGTGGTCCGTGTAGAAAGCATCACCTCGCGACGCGGTCCTTGCCCAAGCCCATGGCGACCATGCCGCTCGACGGCCCTGCACTGCCCGCCGGGTGGGCAGCGGAGCCGGGCCCCCTTTCGGGCGGACGACGGGAATGTGACGACAGGACCTAGCCCTCACCGTCGGCCGGCGTCCACGCGTTGTAGCGCACGAGATAGCCCGCGAACCGCCGTAGATCCTCCTCCGGCCAGTCCGCCAGCCGCTCCCGGAAGGCCGCCCGGCGGCTGTCCGTGACCTGGGCGAGGATCCGGCGCCCGGCCTCGGTCAGGTGCAGGACCTGGACGCGGTGGTCGTCCGGGTCCAGGCGCCGCTCGATGAGCCGGGCCTGCTCCAGGGCGGCCACCTGGCGGCTGACCGTGGACTTGTCCAGGGCGTAGTGCGCCGCCAGGTCGGTGGCCCGGCAGCCGCCGCTCTCCTCCAGATGTCCGAGCAGCGTGTACGAGACCAGCGACAGCTCGGGGTGCATACGGCCCGCCGAGGCACGGGCGCGGCGGGCGAAGGCCGTCATCTCGCGCTGGATCGTCTCCACGGCTTCGTCTGCTTCCACCGGACCTCCCTCGTTCACCACGGAATACCACCCCAGCCCACTTGGTTGTATAGTACAACTTGAAGTGAGAGTTGTATAAGCCAACCATCTGGAGGTTGTGAGCCATGAGGTCTCCGGCCCTGCGCCATGTGATCACGCACCTGATCACCCCGCTGCTGATGTGCATCGGCATGGGCCTCGCGTACATGGGGGCGTTCGTCACCCCGGAGCCCCACCACCTGCCCGTCGCCGTCGTCGGCTCCGGCCCGCAGGCGAAGGTGTTCGCGCAGACCGTCAAGGACAAGGCGGGGGACAGGCTCGACGTCCGCACGGTCGCCACCCGCTCCGAGGCCGTCGGCCTGCTCGACTCCCGTGACATCACCGGCGCCTACGTGCCCAGCGCGAAGACGCCGGAACTGGTCGTCGCGAGCGCCGCCTCCGACATGGACACCACGGCCGTCGAGAAGGTCTTCACGCCCGTCGCCGCCGGGGAGGGCGTCCCGCTCAAGGTCACCGACGTGGCCGCACCGGTCGACGACGACCCCACCGGGCAGGGCCTGTTCTTCCTGCTGATCGCGCTGAGCATCGGCTCCTACGCCTCCGTCGCCGCGCTCGGCGCCGCCGGCGCCGGTCTGGCCATGCGGCTGCGTGCCCTGCTGGCACTCGGCGTCTCCGCCGTCGTCAGCGGCATCGGCGCGCTGCTCGCCGGGCCCGTCTTCCACCTCGCCCACCACGACCTCGCGAGCCTGTGGGGGATGGCCTGGCTCTACTCCGCGGGCATCCTCTTCGTCGGCATCGGCCTGCACACCTTCCTCAAGCGCTGGACCACCCTCGCCATGATGGTGCTGTTCGTCATGCTCAACTTCACCAGCTCCGGCGGTCTGTTCCGCCCCGACCTGCAGAACGGCTTCTTCGGCACCCTGCACGCCTTCTGGAACGGCGCCGGATTCGTCGAGGGCGCCCGCAGCCTCCTGTACTTCCACAGCGACGGTCTGTCCCGCAACGTGTGGACGCTCATCGCATGGCTGCTGCTGGGTCTCGCCGTCACGGCGATCGCCGCCGGGTACGAGCGGGCGCGTGGCCGGACGGAGGCGCCCGTGACCGCCGCCGCGCCGGTCCGCGTGGCCGAGGAGCGGAAGGCCGAACCGAAGGCTGAGGAGAAGGCCGAACAGGAAGCGGAGGAAGAGGTCGAGGAGACGGTCGGCGTCTGACGCGTTGCGGTATTGTTGGCGCCCGGCCGTGGAAGCTCCCGGCCACCGAAGACCGAGGAGGTGAGACCCATTACCGCTGTGTCAGGTCGGGTGCTCACACCTCGAGTCGACGCGGGCCGCCGGCCGTAGGCGACCGCGAGAGCGCCCTTCGACTCACCGAAAGGCTCTCGGCTTTCATGCCTCCCTTGTCTCCTTCACCTGCCTCCCTGCCGTCGCCCTCCACCCGCGAATCGGTCGTTGCCGCGCTGCGCGCCGCGGGCTGTGTCTTCGCCGAGGACGAGGCGGAGTTGATCCTGGCCGCCGCGCGCACGCCGGAGGAACTGTCCGCTCTCGTCGACCGCCGGGTCTGCGGACTTCCCCTCGAACTCGTCGTCGGCTGGGCCGAGTTCCGGGGGCTGCGCATCGTCGTGGAACCCGGTGTGTTCGTGCCCCGCCGCCGTACCGAGTTCCTCGTCGGACAGGCCCTCGCCCAGGCCCCCGACGCATCCGTCGTCGTGGACCTGTGCTGCGGCTCGGGCGCCGTCGGCGCGGCCCTGGCCACCGCGCTCGGCCAGGTCGAACTGCACGCCGCCGACATCGATCCGGCCGCGGTGCGGTGCGCCCGCAGCAATGTCGGCGCCGTCGGCGGCAGGGTCCACGAGGGCGACCTGTTCACGGCGTTGCCGGACGAGTTGCGCGGCCGTATCGACATCCTCGCGGCCAATGTGCCCTACGTGCCCACCGGCGAGGTCGGCCTGCTGCCCGCGGAGGCCCGCGACCACGAACCGCTGGTCGCGCTCGACGGCGGCGCGGACGGACTCGACGTCCTGCGCCGGGTCGCCGCCGAGGCGTGCCACTGGCTCGCCCCTGGCGGTTGCCTGCTGGTCGAGACGAGCGAACGGCAGGCCGCTGCGGCCGTGGACGCCTTCACCACGGGCGGGTTGAGGGTGCGCCTGGCGGCCTCCGAGGAGCTGTACGCCCATGTCGTGATCGGCGTCCGCCCCTGAACTCGCCTTTGCGGACACCGTTCCCGGTCAGGCGGAAGGGGCGAGCTGTTCGCGTATCCATTCCGGATCGGGGTTGGTGTGCGGCCGGCCCGCCACGACGACGGTCGGTACGGTCTCGTTGCCGTCGTTGGCTTCCCGAACCGCCGCCGCGCCGGCCGGGTCGCGCCAGATGTCGACCCAGTACAACTGACGGGCGCTGCGGCCCAGCCGGAGGCGCAGTCGCAGGCAGTACGTACAGCCGGGGCGCCAGAAGACGACCGGTCGGCCGTCGGCCGCGCTGCGGCGTTGTGCCTCCGGCCAACCGATCGAGCGCGGGAAGACCAGGGGCGAGTTCACGCCCGCGAGCGCCACGAACACCAGCAGCAAGGCCACGGCGGCCGCCGGGCTGCCTCTGAAGAGCAGCCCGGCCGCAACGACCGAACCGCCGAGCACCAGCACAAGCGGCAATATCCAAGGACGTGTCATGAGGACGCAGGCTATCGGTGCCTCAGGTCGTCGCGCCGCTGCCCGACGGGCTCGGGGACGTGGCGTGGTTGCGCCAGTCCCTGTTGCCGGGGCCCCGGAACCTGTCGTGCCGGTCGCCGGGTCCCTGGCGGTCGAAGGGGCCGGAGATCGCCCGGGTAGCGGTCCGCGTGCCGTCGGCGGAGCGGGTGCCGGCCAGGAGGGCCGACTCGCCCTTCTTCAGGGTGCCGGTGCCCGAACCCTTCGTACCGTCATGGAAAACGGTGGTGTCGGAGTTCACGGTCCATGTCCAGGTGGCGCCGTCGTCGCTCCTGAGCGTGACCCGGTCGCCGGTGACCTTCTCGACGGTGCCGCGCTGCCAGATCCGTACGACCCACTTCCCGGTGTCCTGATCCTTGACCGTCGTCTCGCCGTGCACGCCCATGCCGCCGAAGCCGAAACCGAACCAGGGGCCGACACCGTGCCGGCCGCCGGGGCGGTCCGGCGAGGGGGAGGCGGACCCGGACGCGGAGGGCGTGGCGCTCTGGCTGCCGTCCGAGGTGGCGGCGTAGGCGACCGTGCCGCCGAGGGCCAGCACGGCGACGGTGGCCGCCGCGGCCACGGCGCGCGCCCGGCGGGAGCGGCGCCGCCACGGCCCCGGCTCGCGGTCCGGGCCGCCCGGACCGGTCATCACTTCCATGCCCGGGGGCGTCCCGAAGCGCCCGTCAGGCGGCTCGCCCCCGGCAGTGGGTTCCTGCTCCGGCTCGTGCATCACGGCTTGCTCCCATCGGCCACGGCAGGCGGCAGTCTGCATGCCATGCCTTGCTGTGATTGTCGGATGCGGGCGATAAGGAACCCGTAATCACCAGCTGTGAGAGCCCGGGCGCCCCGGCCCGCCCCGGGCGTCAGCTCGGCTTCGGCTTCTGCACGCGCGCGATGAGAAGCGCCACGTCGTCGGAGTTGTCGGGCTGGTGCAGGGTGCGCAGCAGGAGGTCGCAGACCTCCTCCAGGGGGCGGTCGGGCCCTTCGAGGAGGGAGAGCAGGGCGTCCAGGCGCTCGTCGAGGGGATGCTGCCGGGTTTCGACCAGCCCGTCGGTGTAGAACACGAGACGGTCGCCGGGCTCCAGGTCGACCGTGGTGGTGGAGAAGGCGACCCCGCCCACGCCCAGCGGTACGCCCGTGGGCAGTTCCAGCAGCTCCGGGGGGTGTCCGGGCCGCAGCCGGGCCGGCGGCAGATGCCCGGCGTTCGCGATCCGGCACTGGCGCAGCTGCGGGTCGTGGACGGCGTACACACAGGTCGCGATGGAGTGGTCCAGGCCCTCGGTGATCTTGTCGAGGTGTTCGAGGAGCCGGGCCGGATCGAGGTCGAGGGAGGCGAGGGTGTTGGTCGCGGTGCGCAGCCGGCCCATGGTCGCGGCCGCGTTGATGCCGCTGCCCATCACATCGCCCACCACCAGCGCCGTCTTGCCGCCCTCCAGCGGGATCACGTCGAACCAGTCGCCGCCGACCTCGCTGGTGGCTCCGGCGGGCTGGTAGCGGGAGGCGACTTCAAGGCCGCCGGTCACCGGCGGGTGGCTGGGCAGCAGGCTGCGCTGGAGAGTGAGGGCGGTGTCCCGGGCGTTCTGGTACCAGCGGGCGTTGTCGATCTGCACGGCCGCGCGGGACGCCAGCTCGCGGGCGAGCAGCAGGTCGTCCTCGCTGAACGGCTCCGGGTTGTGCGTGCGCTTGAGGTCCAGGGCGCCCAGCACCTCGCCACGGGCGATCAGCGGCACCGCCAGATACGAGTGGACGCCCGCCTCGGCCAGCAGCTCGGCCGCCTCGGGGGAGCGGGCGATGCGCGGCAGGTCCGCGGGCGCGACCTCCGCCACCATCACCGGACGGCCGGTGCGCACACACTCGGTGACCAGGCGGTCGGGGCCGTACCGGGTCACCTGCCCGGGCGGGTCGGCCGCCCGCAGCGCCTTGGGGGCGCCGTCCGCCTGCACGGCGAGGGCCCGGATCACCGCCGGCTCCGTGGGGCCCAGGCTGCTGCGTCTGCCCGCCACCACCGCCTCCAGCAGATCCACGGCGGCTATGTCGGCGAGTTCCGGCACGGCGACGTCGGCCAGTTCGCGGGCGGTGCGGTCCAGCTCCAGGGTGGTGCCGATGCGGGCGGAGGCGTCCGCGATCACCTGCAGCCGTCGGCGCGCGGCCTCCGCCTCGACGCTCGCCCGGTGCTGCTCGGTGATGTCCACGACCGAGCCGGCCACGCCCAGCACGGTCCCGACGGCGTCCTCCAGCCGGTACAGCGAGAGCGACCAGGCACGCTCCTCGTCCGGATCGGCCGGGGTCCACCCCGTCGCCTTCTGATCCACGAGGGGACGTCCGGTCTCCAGCACATGACGCGCCGCCGCTTCGATGGCCTCGACGTCCAGGTGCGGCAGGACCTCGCCGATGGACCGGCCGATGTGCTCCTGCGCGGCGATCCCGTTGAGCCGCTCCAGGGCCGGATTGACCGACACGTACCGCAGATCGGTGTCCAGGACGGCCAGCCCGATGGGGGACTGCGCGATCATCCGGGTGGACAGCGCCACGTCCCGCTCCAGCCGCCGTACGGTCGACCGGTCGGCGCACAGACCCAGCGCAAAGACATCGCCGTGGTCGTCCAGCAGACGCATGTTGCGGAACTCCACCAGGCGCGTGCTGCCGTCCTTGCGCCGAATGGGGAAGGCACCGGCCCAGCTCTGACCGGTGACCATGACGTCGGCGAACAGTTTGACCACCAGGTCGAGATGCTGCTCGTGCACCATGATCCGGGCCGCGTACTGGCCGAGGGCCTCCTGCGCCGGATAGCCGAACAGCTCCTCGGCCTGCGGGCTCCACAGCACGATGCGTCCCTCGGCGTCCAGCACCACCGAGGCCACGCCCAGCACGTCGAGCAGCCCGCTCGGCCGCACCGACTCCTCGCCCTCGGCCACCGGAAACCCAGGTGCACTCATTCCACGCACCGCCTTCGCCCGTTCGCGCGGCACGCCGTCCCCCGTGCCGACTCCCCATGTTCTACCGCGCTCAACCGTCCCTGTGACGACCCCGTCGCCCACCTCCACCATCCCTCAACACGACGGGGACCGTCCCCCGGAGCGTGACGACAGTACCCGGTACGGAACGTCACCGACCCGACAACCCCCGTTACCGAATTGGTCTGTACATGACCATGACATCGGGCCAGACTGTCCGCCGAGCACGCCCCGACCCCCATCGAGGAGCCCCCCATGCCCCTGCGCGCCCGGCAACGTTGTCACGCGGCCCTGACCGCGGCCCTCGCCCTCGCGGCCGCCGCGGTCCTGTCCGCCGCTCCGCCCGCATCGGCGGCCGACACCTGGACGGAAGTGGGCTCGGACCGCGCCGATCCGCTGACCGAGAGCCAGGGCCTGACCTCCGTCGAGGTCCCGGCGAACAGTCCCAACCGCTACACCGGCATCGGGACGATCCCCACCGGCGTCTCCAGCCGCGGCTGGAACCACGTCGGCGACCCCGACGCCTCCTCCAACGGCTACTACGTCGAGCCCTATCAGGCCGACTCGGGCAACGCGAAGATGTTCCGCGTGCAGGCGCCGGGCGGGGCCTGGTCGGAGTACGTCCACACGCTCAGCTCCGGCGAGGCACTCAACAACTCCTGGGTCGCGATCTCCCCCGACGGACAGTGGATGCTGGCCGGAGAGTACGGCACCATGAGCCGCTTCCTGGTGTTCCCGACCCCCGACGTCAACGCGAGCACCTCGCCCTCGGCCAACCTCCCGCAGGCCGCCACCGTCAACCTCGACCACGCCGTCCGCGACGTGCAGGGCTGCGACTTCTCCGGCCCGACGACGCTGCTGTGCTCCTCCGACGACCCGGCCGGAACGCTCTTCGGCATCACCAAGCCGCTCCTCCAGGTCGACCTGTCCGCCAAGCCGAACGGCACGTCGGACGTCTTGGGCCATGTCACCGCCCTGCGGCAGCTTCCGCTGCGCAGCTCCTGCTCGGGCACCTTCGAGGTGGAGGGCATCGACTACGACCGCCGGGACGGCACCCTGCGCGTGATCGTCGTGTCGCCGGGCTTCTGCGTGCTGACGGACAGCAAGACGTACCGCTTCACACGGAGCTGAGCCTCTCGCTGGTCCCGCCCGCACAGTGGTGCTTTTCTGGGGATGTGGCGCGGTTCGCGGGAAACCCGTGGCGCCGCGCCGCCGCCACGAGAGGAGCGATCACGATGGACCGTGTGCGACCGCACGAGGAGCCCGTATCCCTCGAGATCAGTGGATGCAGCAAGGAGGACGCCCGGATCGTGTTCGACACCCTGTGTGCGTGCTTCGAGTCGGACCGGGGGCCCGAGGAGGTGCCGCAGCAGCTGCACGAGAGTCGGCCGATGGTGTGGCTGGGGACGTTCGAGGTGACCGATGCGCATGAGTGCCCGGCACCCGCCCGGCTGTCGTCCTCGGTCGAGGTCGACGCGCAGGGCGGCTACTGGGCGATCGAGCGGCTGCGCAGCACACTGGATCCGCTGTTCACGGTGCGTGACCTTGCATCGGCTTCGGGGGACCAGGAGCGGGAGTTGCACGTGCGGCTCGAAAGCCGGTGAGCTCGTTGTCTGCGGCGCCGTTGTGGCTGGTCGCGCCCACGCGGCGGAGCCGCACATCGATACCGCCCCGCGCCCCTTCAGGGTGCCAGTAGGCGCAGCACCGCCTGCCTGTAGACGGTGTGGATGGTGGGCAGGTCCGCCAGGCAGGCACGTTCATCTGTGCCGTGCAGGCCCTCATAGCGCACGCCGAAGCCCGCTGTTGCCGGGATGCCCTCGGCTGCCAGCAGGTTGCCGATGTTCGAGGGGCCCGCTGTCTTCGCGCGGAGCGTGAGGCCCTCGGCGCTGGCGGCGGCCAGGAGGGCGGCGGCCGGCTGGTCGTTCCCGCTCAGGCGGTACGGCGGCCACGAGGCCACCCGAGTGATCACGGTCGGCCTCGGGCCGGGCAGCCGCCGGTCCAGCTCCGCCGCCGCTGCGTGGACCAGGTGCTCCGCCGCGCGGGCGTCGAAGGCCGGGGTCGTGCGAATGTCGACGCCCAGCTCGCACAGGCCGGGTACGGCCGAGAAGCCTTCGCCGCCGTGGCAGAAGGTCACCGTCAGTTTCGGCGGCAGCGGGAAGTCGCCCTCGGTGCCCGGGAGTTCGGCCTCCTCCAGCAGCTGCACCAGCCGCGCCGCCCGGGAGACGGCACTGGGCGCCGTGCGCCTCGATCCGGAGTGTCCCGACTCCGCGTGCACCGCGATCGTGGCCCGCCACAGGCCCCGCCCGCCGACCACCACCTCGTCCGGGCCGGGATAGCCGATCATCACCCCTGCCGGGCGCACCGCGGCCGCGTCCGCGAGATAGGCCCGGGCTCCGCCGAAACCGCCGGTGTGCTCGTCGGCGTCCAGCAGGACCGCGAGCCCTCCGTGCAGCTCCTCCGCCCGCGCGTGCAGGTCCGCCGCGATCCGGCAGAACATCGCCGCCGCCAGCTTGGAATCGGCCGCGCCGCGGCCCCGCAGCCACCCGCCCACGACGTCTCCGCAGTCCGGCGGGAACGACCAGGCACCCTCGTCGCCGTAAGGGGCGGTGTCGATGCAGGCATCCAGCGCCCACCACGGCCCCGGGCGACCGCCCGCCACCTCCACCAGGAGGGCCACCGGCCGGCCCTGGTCGTCGTAGAGGCAGCGATACGGGAGCTCGCGGGCGCCGAGCCAGTCCTGGAGGACGGCGAGGACGGGACCGTAGTCGTCGGTCCCGGCCCGGCTGGGGCGGCGGATCAGTGCCTGCGCGAGCGCGACCACCTCGGTGTCTTCGGGGCTCATGAGGCCACTGTGCCCGGAGGTGGTCCGTGTCACCCCTCCGCGCTTATGCAACTAGTTGCAAAACATGGCCCGGGTCCTCTAGAACAGAGGCATCACACCGCGCATGGAGGGCCCGATGAGCCGTTACCCGCATCTGCTGAACCCGCTCGACCTGGGCTTCACCACGTTGCCCAACCGCGTTCTCATGGGCTCCATGCACGTCGGCCTGGAGGAGGCCGAGCGCGGCTTCGAGCGCATGGCGGAGTTCTATGCGGCCCGGGCGCGCGGGGGAGTGGGTCTCATCGTCACCGGCGGGATCGCGCCCAACGACGAGGGGCGCCCGTACGAGGGCGGCGCCAAGCTCACCACCGACGCCGAGGCCGAGCAGCATCGCGGGATCACCGAGGCCGTACACCGCGAGGGCGGCAGGATCGCGATGCAGATCCTGCACTTCGGCCGGTACGCCTACCACCAGGACCTGGTCGCCCCGAGCCCCCTCCAGGCGCCGATCAGCCCCTTCCCGCCGCGCGAGCTCACCGACGCCGACGTCGAGCGGACCATCGACGACTACGCCCGCGCTGCCCGCCTCGCCAGGCAGGCGGGCTACGACGGTGTCGAGATCATGGGCTCCGAGGGCTACCTCATCAACGAGTTCATCGCCGCCCAGACCAACCGGCGCACCGACCGCTGGGGCGGCTCGTACGAGAACCGCATGCGCTTCCCCGTCGAGATCGTGCGGCGGGTGCGCGAGGCCGTCGGCGAGGACTTCATCATCATCTACCGGCTGTCCATGCTGGACCTGGTCCCCGGCGGCTCCACCCTCGACGAGGTGATCACCCTCGCCAAGGCCGTCGAGGCGGCCGGCGCGACGATCATCAACACCGGCATCGGCTGGCACGAGGCCCGCATCCCGACCATCGCCACCTCCGTGCCACGCGGCGCCTACGCCTGGGTCACCAAGAAGCTCATGGGCGAGGTGTCCGTCCCGCTCGTGACCACCAACCGCATCAACACCCCGGAACTGGCCGAGGAGTTGCTCGCCGAGGGGTATGCGGACATGGTCTCCATGGCCCGTCCGATGCTCGCCGACCCCGACTTCGTCAACAAGGCCGCCGAGGGCAAGCCGGAGGCCATCAACACCTGCATCGGCTGCAACCAGGCCTGTCTCGACCACACCTTCAGCCTCAAGATCACCTCCTGCCTGGTCAACCCGCGCGCCTGCCACGAGACCGAACTGGTGCTGTCGCCCACCCGGCTCAAGAAGCGTGTCGCCGTCGTGGGTGCCGGACCGGCCGGGCTCGCCTGCGCCGTGTCGGCGGCCGAGCGCGGCCACGAGGTCACCCTGTACGACGCCGCGAGCGAGGTCGGCGGCCAGCTCAACGTGGCCCGCAAGGTGCCCGGCAAGCAGGAGTTCGACGAGACCCTGCGCTACTTCCGCCACCAGCTCGACGCGCACGGCGTGGACGTACGACTCAACACGCTGGTGGAAGCAGATGACTTGGCGGGCTATGACGAGGTGGTCGTCGCCACCGGCGTCACCCCGCGCACCCCCGACATCCCGGGCATCGACCACCCCAGCGTCGTCGGCTACCTCGACGTGCTGCGCGACAACGCCCCCGTCGGCGACCGGGTGGCCATCCTCGGCGCGGGAGGCATCGGCTTCGACGTCGCCGAGTTCCTCACCGACGGCGGGGACAAGGCGAGCGAGGACCCGGAGACGTACTTCCGCCAGTGGGGCGTCGACATGGACTACCAGGCGCCCGGCGGACTCGCCGCCCCGAAGCGGCCCGCCCCGCCGCGCACCGTCCACCTGCTGCAGCGCAAGACCAGCAAGGTCGGCGCGGGCCTGGGCAAGACCACGGGCTGGATCCACCGCGCCGAGCTCAAGCACCGGGGCGTCACCATGGTCCCGGGCGTGCGCTACGACCGCGTCGACGACGCCGGACTGCATGTCACCGTCGGGGAGGAGAGCACGGTCCTGCCGGTCGACACGATCGTGCTGTGCACCGGACAGGAACCGCGCCGCGGCCTGTACGAGGAACTGGTCGCCGCCGGAGTCGGCGCGCACCTGATCGGCGGTGCCGACGTGGCCGCCGAACTGGACGCCAAGCGTGCCATCAAGCAGGGCACGGAGCTGGCGGCGGCCCTCTAGGGGGCCCTGCGGCCGTCCCTAGGATGACTCCATGTCACTCCCGCACGCGATCCTCACCGCCCTGCTCGAAAAGCCGTCCTCCGGGCTGGAGCTGACCCGCCGGTTCGACAAGTCGATCGGCTACTTCTGGTCGGCGACGCATCAGCAGATCTATCGCGAGCTGGGAAGACTGGAGGCCGAGGGACACATCCGGGCGCTGCCGTCCGAGCAGCCGGCCCGCGGGCAGAAGAAGAGCTACGAGGTCCTGCCCGCAGGCCGCGCCGAACTGGCCCGCTGGACCGCCGCGTCCCAGGACCCCAAGCCGCACCGCGATGTGATGCTGCTGCGACTGAGGGCGGCGGCCGTGGTGGGCACCGCAGGCCTCGAGGCCGACCTGCGCCGCCATCTCGATCTGCACCGGCTGCAGCTGGCCGAGTACCAGGAGATCGAGCAGCGCGACTTCCCGCCCGGCAAGGACGCCCCCCAGGACCGGCTGCGGCACCTGGTGCTGCGAGCCGGCATCGATCTGGAGACCTTCTGGACGCAGTGGCTCACACACGCCCTGGAGGAACTCGCCGAACTGCCCGGTTCCGAACCGGCGTGAGCGCTGCGGCTCGTGGGCCCGCCGCCTTCAGAGCCGGTGCGGCCGGGCGCGCCGGCGCAGGTACCAGCCGGTCGCGATGACGCCCGTGCCCACCAGGGCGGCGCCCACCCCGACCGTCAGCGGGCCGTAGTCCTGGACGGCGCCACCGAGCCCGCCCCTGACGCCGAGCGAGGGCGAGGGCCTGGTGGTGGCCGAGATGGTGGCGGCGGGAGTGGTGGTGGGCTTCGCGGTGGGAGTGGAGGCAGAGGAGACGACGACGCTCTGGGTGCCCGCCGTGCTGCCGCTCGTGCAGACCACCGTCACGGTGTACGTGCCGGGACTCACGTTCGACCAGGCTGCTGACTGCAGGGCGGCGGTACCCGACAGCGGCATCTGACGGGCCGGCTGGCTGCTGCTGAGCAGCGTGGCGGTGCCGAACCCGTTGCTGCCGCGCGCGGAGCACACGCTCGTGGTCACCGAAGCAGTGGACCCGCTGGTGCTCACGGAGATCCCCGTCCCCTGCGCCGCGGCCGGCACGGCGGCCAGGGCGAGCGGGAGCGCGGCGGCGGCTGCCGCGGTCAGGGCGGAGCGAACGACTGGCTGAAAGTTGCGCATTGGACTGCCCTCCGACGGCACGGTTGGCGGACATCCCTTGCGCCGCCGAGGGTCGGGAAACGCCCGTGCTGCCTCAGGGGCAGCCAACGTCCCCGCGGCCCTGCCCGCATGCGGACCGCCTCCGGGCAGGTGACGGATTCCTCCATACGGTCCATCCCGCAGGGCCGTCACCGCCGTCAGCCGCCGGCCGCCCCCGTGGTCACCGTCCGCTCCGCCGAGAAGCCGCCCCACGTGCCGTCGGGCAGCCTGGCCCGGATCCGCACGCGGTGGCGCACGCCGGCGTCCCGGCCGACGTAGAAGGAGTACGACGCCCGGTCGCGCGGCGCGTCCTCGCCGTAGACCAGGGAGGTGACCGCCCGGCCGTCGAGGCTGATCCGGTACTCCGTCACCACGCCGTCGAGGAGCGGAGGGATCCAGCGCAGGTCGAGGTAGTACGCCCCGCCGACGCGGTGGCTCGTCGCCCGGAAGGCCGTGGGTGCCGTGCTGCGCCCGTCGTCGGAGCCCGGCGTGGTGAGGCGGACGGTCGTGCCGGGAGGCGAGAGGTTGTCGGCCGCGTCGCGGGCGCGGACGGTGAAGGCGTAGTGGGTGCCCGGCCGCAGCCCGGTGACCACGGCCGCCGTCTGTCCGCCGCCCACACTGTGGATCTTGGCGGTGCCCTGGTAGACGTCGTACGACACCACGGCCCGGTCGTCCCTCGACGCGGACCAGGACAGCTCGACGGCCCTGCTGCCGACCGCCCGGCCGCGCACCTTTCCCGGGCGGGTCGGTGCCGTGTCGTCCTCCGCCACGGCCGCCGGAGTCGCCGCCCGCACCCGGCGGCCGGGTGGCCCGAGCCGGCCCTCGGTGTCGCGGGCCCGCACGGTGAAGACGTACGAGGTGGACGGCCTGAGCCTGGTGACGTCCACCATGTGCAGGGAACCGGGCACTTCCTCGACCTCGGTGGTGCCGCGAAACACCTCGTAGACGCTGACGCGGGGGTTCGCGGACACCGCGTTCCACATCACGTGCACGCTGGTCGAACTGCCCGCCGTCGCGGTCACTCCGGTGGGCGCCGCCGGTAGTCCGCCCTCGTCCTCCCCGGCGCCGCTCCGGCCGCAGGATCCCACCAGGGCCAGTGCGGCACAGAGCGCGAGGGACCGGTGCACGAGCACGGTGACGCGACGCACGGCGTTGCCTCCTCCCCGGATGGAACGAGGGCAATGGTCCGGACCAATATGGCGCGGCTGATGTGATCACTTCAAGGGGGCGGCCGCGGGCATGGGTGACGGCGTTGCGGACCCCCCGCCGGAGTTACGTATGCTGAAGCTTCTCGCGGCTGAACTCTCCCTGAGGGCTGGTGAGTTCATGCCGGTGGCGCGGGCCGCTGTCGTCGCTGTTCCCGCGCCGGACATGGGTGGCCGGGTCGCCGGAGCCGACATGGGCTCGGGCGCCCGGCCCCCTGTCGGAGGTCCGAAGACACGCCGCGCCGTGACCCGCCTGGAGCTGTGCGCCGTCCCCTCCGCCTACGGTGGCCCCATGATCGCTACGGCGCCGGACTGGGCTGAATGCCCGTCAGTGCCCCTCCGGGAAAGGGCTTTTCATGGTGCGTGTCCCGTCGCTGACCCTGGCCGTGGCCGGCGCCGCCTTACTCCTCCCGCCGATGCTGTCCGACGCCGCGGCCCGCGGCCGGGGGGAGCCGGTGGCCTGGCGCGAGGGCGATGTCCGTGCCGCGGATCTGCTGGCCAAGGTGCGTGACTGCACCCAGATCTCCCACGGCCGCTTCCGCAGTGACGGCGGCAGACCGGCATCGATCGCGGTGTGCGGCAACCGGCGGGTCGTCTTCTGGAAGGCCGACATGGACATCGACTGCGACGGACAGCCCGGCCCACGCTGCAACCGCCGTACCGATCCCTCGTTCTCGCAGGCCACCGCCTACCAGCAGTCCGACGGGCGCTATCTGAGCGCCGAGCGTCTCCCGTACATCGTCGTGCCGGCCTCGAGCCGCATCTGGGACCCCGTCGACGACGGCGTCCGCGGTGGATCGGTCGCCGCCGTCGTCTACCGGGGCCGTGTGCAGTACGCGGTCGTGGGCGACATCGGCCCGGAAGGCGTCATCGGCGAGGCCTCCTACGCCACCGCCAAGGGCCTCGGCATCCGCCCGGGCCCGAACGGCGGCGGCACGCCCTCCGGCGTCACCTACATCGTCTTCAAGTACTCGCAGGTCAAGCCGATCGAGAGCCATGCCGCCGCCGTCGCGGTGGGGCGGCGGCTGGCGCAGCAGTTCGTGCAGGGGGGATGAGCACCGGGGGCCCACCCGTTGTCGACGGGCAGGAGCACGCCTTGACGCGAGACGGCCGGGCCACCGGCGTCTCGGCGCCGACCTGTGGCGATGCTTCCCGGTCAAGGAGCCTGCATACGGGCAGCTGTTCACGGCCGGAGCCGACATGCGCGCCGACCGGTGGCAGGGCCGGGCAACCCGCTGCCCGTCGACCGCCGTCGCGCCCGAGCCGACTACGGACCTGGGTGCCTTCGCCGGTACGACCGCGCGACGGCCGGTGCGCCGACCCGGCTGACCTGCGTCGAGCCGCGCTTGCGTGTCGCGTGGCTGGACGTACGGGCAGCGGGGACAGGCATTCGCCCGCGCCCTCCAGGAGCGCGCCCATGGCGGCGGGCACGTGCGGCCCGCGATCCAGGCGGTGCTGTTCAGGACGGCCCTGAGTGCGGCTGTCGATTGGTACGCCTGGCACGCCGTCGGCGTGGAGCCGGACCGCGGCGGCGGGGGAGGCAAAGCCGACGGCAGCGGTGCGCTCGGCCCTCACCGCCGCCGCGGAGGGACTCGGGGTGGGCGGGGTCAGACCTTCCGGTAGGTGTACGCCTCAGCGGCGGCCGCCTCCACCGCCGAGAGATCGGCGCCCGTGGCCGCCGTGACCACCGCGGCCACCGCGCCCTCCACGAAGGGGGCGTCCACCAGCCGTGTGTGGTCGGGGAGTTC
Source organism: Streptomyces sp. NPDC002092 (assembly GCF_053593775.1). Lineage (NCBI taxonomy): Bacteria > Bacillati > Actinomycetota > Actinomycetes > Kitasatosporales > Streptomycetaceae > Streptomyces > Streptomyces sp. NPDC002092. The sequence goes on along the minus strand of NZ_JBSFDG010000007.1, from coordinate 300,967 downwards.
GTCGCCCTCGGCGAGCAGCGCCTTCACCGTGAGCACGGCGCTGCCGAGGTCGGTGAGCACGGCGACCCCGGCGCCCCGGTCCACGGACGCGGCCGCCGCGGCGATCAGCTCCGCGCTCGTGCCGAGCCCGCCGCCCTCGGTGCCGCCCGCCGCGGCGACGGGCACCGACACCCCGCCGCCCGCGAGCCCCTTCGCCAACTCGGCCACGGCGGCGGCCACTTCGGCACTGTGCGACACCAGGACGATCCCGACCTGCTTGCCGTCACTCACCGTCGGCCTCCGCGAGAGCGGCCACGAGCAGCGCCGACGACGTGGCGCCGGGATCCTGATGCCCGATGCTGCGCTCCCCGAGATAGCTGGCCCTGCCCTTGCGGGCCTGCAACGGCGTGGTCGCGAGCGCGCCCTCTTCGGCGGCGGTGCGGGCCGCGGCGAACCCGCCCTCGTCGAGTGCGTCCACGGCCGGCACCAGCGCGTCGATCATCGTCTTGTCGCCCGGTGCGGCGCCGCCGAGCGTCATGACCGCCTCCACCCCGGCCCGCAGCGCCTCGGCGAACTGCTCCACGCTGACCTCACCGGCGTCCCCGAGCGCCTTGCCCGTGCGGCGCAGCAGTGTGCCGTAGAGGGGCCCCGACGCGCCGCCGACGGTCGAGATCAGCTGCCGCCCGGCCAGCGTCAGGACCGCACCGGGCGTGTCCGGCGCCTCCTTGTCCAGCGTCGCGGCCACGGCCCGGAACCCGCGCTGCAGATTGCTTCCGTGGTCGGCGTCCCCGATGGGGGAGTCGAGGGCGGTGAGCCGTTCCGCCTCGCGGTCCACGGACGCGGCGGTCGCGGTCATCCAACGGCGGAAGAATTCGGCGTCGAGCACTGGATCTCCTTGCGTGGTAGGTACGTGGACACCGCGGCCGGCCGGGCTACATGCCCCAGCGCAGCCCGGGCGTCTTCACCGGCGCGTCCCACAGCCGCAGCAACTCCTCGTCGACCTGGCACAGGGTGACCGAGGCCCCGGCCATGTCGAGCGAGGTGACGTAGTTGCCCACCAGCGTCCGGGCGACCGCGACCCCGCGCTGGGCGAGCACCCGCTGCACCTCGGCGTTGAACCCGTACAGCTCGAGCAGAGGCGTCGCACCCATGCCGTTGACCAGGACGAGCACCGGATTGCGTGGGGGCATGTCCTCCAGGATCGCGTTCACCGCGAACTCGGCGATCTCACCCGAGGTCATCATCGCCCGCCGCTCCCGGCCGGGCTCGCCGTGGATGCCGATGCCCAACTCCAGTTCGCCCGCGGGCAGATCGAAGGTGGGGCTGCCCTTGGCGGGCGTGGTGCAGGCGCTGAGCGCGACGCCGAAGCTGCGGGAGTTCTCGTTGACCTGTCGGCCGATCGTCTCCACCCGCTCCAGCGGCTGCCCCTCGTCCGCCGCCGCGCCCGCGATCTTCTCCACGAACAGCGTGCCGCCGACACCGCGCCGCCCGGCCGTGTAGAGGCTGTCGGTGACCGCCACGTCATCGTTGACCAGCACCTTGCCGACCTGGATGCCCTCGTCCTCGGCGAGCTCGGCCGCCATGTCGAAGTTCAGCACGTCGCCGGTGTAGTTCTTCACGATGAACAGCACGCCCGCCCCGCTGTCCACGGCCGCCGCGGCGCGAGCCATCTGATCGGGCACCGGCGAGGTGAACACCTCACCGGGACAGGCCGCCGACAGCATGCCGGGACCGACGAATCCGCCGTGCAGCGGCTCGTGCCCCGAGCCGCCGCCTGAGATCAGGGCGACCTTCCCGGCGACCGGGGCGTCCCGCCGCACGATCACCCGGTTCTCCACGTCGACGGTCAGCTCGGGATGGGCGGCAGCCATGCCCCGCAGGGCGTCCGCGACCACGGTCTCCGGCACATTGATCAACATCTTCATGGGTACCTCCGAGGGAGACTAGCAGGACGGGCTGTCAGGTGGCGGTGGCCTGTTGGGCATGTAGCAGCTGGAAAGCCTCTGTCGGCAGTATCGACCTTGTGGTGGTGAAGGTCACGCCTGCACGTGCGGCTTTTGGGTGGCTCAACCCGCTGGGGCCGCCGGCCTCGCCGGGCCTTGGTGAGTGAGGGAGGGTTTGATCGCGCAGTCGGTTACCTGCCGTATGGCATGTGCGGAGACGGCTGCAGCGTCCGGGGTGTCAGGTTCGGGTGGCTATCGGTCGAGAGGGAGCGTGGGCGGCCGCAGGCTCTGACGGTTCGGTTCCGCCTCGGACCGACCAGGAGGTCAGCGTGCTGACGGCGACAGGCCGGCAGCTGCCGATCGGGTGCCTGGTACCGGGGGTGCTCTTACGCTGAGAGGGACCGCCCGCAAGTCGCCGCCACTCGTCCACCAACATCAACTCTTCGTCGCATACGGAGTGACGGCGTCAGCACATGAAGCTGTGCGCGGCCCACTGGTGACCCGTCTCGCATCTCGTGCCGCTCGTCATCGGTGCAGCGTCACGGCCAGGTGCCGCACGCGCCTTCTCCGCGTGCCCGGAGAGGGAGTACCGGCCGTATCAGTGTCCTGCCGCATTCGTCGAGCCCTGGTCTCTCCTCCCGCACCAAGCCACCGGTTCCCGGCGATCGCAGAAGCCGCCCCTTGCCATCGCGCCTCCCCGCCATAGCATTACGACAGTAAGTTAAACGATCGTAATTCAATAACGCAGGGAGTCTGTGATGGCGGCACATCGGCCGGTAGCACTCGTAACGGGGGCGTCATCGGGGATCGGTAACACAACCGCTCGCGCCCTTGTCCCAGCCGGGTTCGAGGTGATCGGAACCGGACGGAACACCTCGGGACTCACCCCGCCCGCCGGTGTGACCTTCCTCGACCTCGACGTGACCAGTGACGCATCCGTCACCGCGGCCGTTCAGGAAGTGATCGAACGGTCGGACGGATCGACGTCCTCGTCAACAACGCCGGTCTCGGCTCGGCCGGCGCCGCCGAGGAGATCTCCGTCGCCCAGGCCCAGAGCCTCTTCGACCTCAACTTCTTCGGTCTCGTCCGCATGACCAAGGCCGTCCTGCCGTACATGCGCGCCCAGGGCCGTGGACGCATCGTCAACCTCTCGTCCGTCCTCGGCGTCGTCCCGCAGCCCTACATGTCCCTCTACGTCGCCGCGAAGCACGCCGTCGAGGGCTACTCCGAGTCCCTGGACCACGAGGTCCGCGAGCACGGCGTCCGCGTCCTGCTCGTCGAGCCCGGCTACACCCGGACCGCCTTCGACGCCAATGCCGCGCAGCCCGACACACCGCTGCCGCTGTATGCGGAGCGGCGGCGTGTCTTCGACGAGGTGGTCGCTGCGGCAATGAAGACCGGCGACGACCCTGCCGTCGTCGCCAAGGAGATCGTCACCGCAGCCACCGTCCCGAAGCCGAAGCTGCGCTACACCGCCGGACCGCTCGCCTCACGCGTCACCACCGCGCGACGCCTCGTCCCTGCCGGGATCTTCGACAAGCAGATCCGCAGATTCAACCGGATGCCCGGCTGACGTCGCAGCGCAGCCGGGCCATCGACCTGCAGTGCGCGCGAGAGGCGCGTTCAGCTCTGCCGTGACAAGGAGCGTCACCATGGGAATCAGCACGGAAGCACAGCAGTTCGCGCAGTTCCTCGAAAGCGTGCGCGCGAAGGCGTCGGCACCGGGCCTCGACCTGGCCGTCGTCCGCGACATCGTCGACACACATGCTTCGGCATCGACCGAGCCGGAAGGCGTGACCTACGCCGACGTGGACGCGGACGACGTCCCCGCCCTGTGGGCCATCCCTGAGGGCGCCGACCCCGACAAGGCGCTGCTCCACTTCCATTTCGGCGGATCGGTCGCCGCCTCGATCACATCGGACCGCAAGGCCGCCGGCCACATCGCCAAGGCGGCCGGAGCCCGCTCATTAGTCGTGGGCTTCCGCCTGGCGCCCGAGCACCCCCACCCGGCGCAGATCGACGACGCCGAGACCGCCTACCGGTGGCTGCTCGCGCAGGGCTACGAGCCGCGGAACGTCGGCAGCACCGGCCACTCCATCGGAGGCACCCTCGCGGTCGCGCTGCCGCTGCGCCTGCTCGCCAAGGGCGAGGCAGCCCCCGGGGCGATCATCAGCATCTCGCCGTGGACCGATCTCACCATCAGCAACCCGAAGGTGGACGAGAACGAGGAACTCGACAAGATGCTCAGCCGGGACATCCTCGAGCAGTTCCGAGCGGCTTGGCTGCAGGACCCCGGCGTGGACTTCACCGACCCCGACATCAGCATCCTGAACGCCGACCTGACCGGCCTGCCGCCCACGGCCCTCCACTACGGCGAGTACGAGGCGCTTGCCGGCGAGGGCGCCGAATTCGGCCGCCGACTCGTCCGCAACGCCCTCACTCTGCTCGGCGTACAAGAATCCCGCTGACGCGCCGCAGCATCACCCGGCAGGACCTCAACGCCCTAAAGAAGGACGCGGGGACCGCCCTGTATGGCACCGTCGACGGCGCGGTGAAGAGCCTGCGTGACCACTACGACACGCCATCAACGCCGTGGTCGTCCTGACCGATGGATGCGAGGAAACCCAGGGCGGCCCCGTCCTGGAAGAAGTCACCGGAACGCTCGGTGACCCCGAAGCTCCCGCCGTGCGGGTCTTCACCATCGCCTACGGCGGCGACGCCTGCAGGGACAAACTGCAGCAGATCGCCGAGGCCGGCCATGCCCGTGCCTACGACGCGAAAGACCCCAACACCATCGAGAACGTCCTGACCAACGTCATCTCCAACTTCTGAATCCCGGCACGCGTACGTGGCCCCGATCACCGCCCGGGGCCACGTCCCTTGCACCGCACTTGAGGCCGGGCCCCCGGAGCCGCCTTCTCGGGTTGATGGCGGGCTACCGGCGGGTGCTCATGTAGCGAACGCCCGAGGCCCACTTCTCCTGCACACCCCTGCATCAACCATGGCATCAACTCCTGTGCCCCTCCTGAGACTTCTGAAGGCGAAGTCCAGGAAAGAGCTTGGATCAGAGGCCGGCTCCGGCTCGGGGGCGGACGGTCATCCGCAGGTTGCGCGGCCGTACGGTGAGCCGGGCGACCTGGCCGATGACCTGGCCCTCGGCGAGTTCCAGCCGTACGGAACGCAGCATCGTCGCGAGCGCCGTGACCATCTCGGTGAGGGAGAAACGGTCCCCCATGCACTTGTGCTTGCCGTCCCCGAAGGGCACGAACGCGCCCGGCGGAGGCTCCTGAGCGGGGTCGGTCCACCGGTCCGGGTTGAAAGTGAGCGGGTCGGGGAAGCGCTCGGGGTCGCGGTGCAGGGCGTGCTGGCAGTAGGCCAGCTCGGTGCCGGCGGGCAGTGTCCACTCGCCGAGCCGGGTCTCCTCGGTGGTGCGGCGGGTGACCAGCCAGCCGGGGTGGTGCAGCCGCAGGGTCTCGGTGATCACCCGGTCCAGGTACGGCAACCGGATCATGTCGTCGAAGGTGACCGGCCGTTCGCCGAGGACCTCGTCCAGCTCGGCCAGGACCCGGGCCTCGATGGCAGGGTTGCGTGCGAGCTCGTACAGGGTCCAGGACAGCAAGGACGCGGTCGTCTCGGTGCCCGCCACGGCCAGGAGGAAGATCTCGGAGCAGATCTGATGTGCCGTCAGCGGCTCGCCGGTCTCCTCGTCGATGGTGCGCAACAGCATGGAGAGCATGTCCCCGGTGTCGTGCCCGGAGGCGTGCAGTTCGTCGACGGCGGTGCTGATGGTGGCGCGCACTTCGTCCCGGGCCTGGTCGAATCGGCGGTTGAAGGGCAGCGGCAGGCGCTCGGCCCAGTCGGGCAGCATCATGCGCAGACCGACGCCGCTCATCACCACCGACACGTTGCTGCGCAGCCGGCGGAAGACGGCGTCGTCGAGGCTGCCGGCGAACACCGTCTTGGCCAGCATGTCGAGACTGAGCCCGACCATCGCCTCGTGTACGTCGAGGGGCTGCCCGCGCTCCCAGGCGGCGACGGTGGCCGTCACCTCGGCGCGCATGAGGTCGACGTACCGGCTGATCTCGGTGTGGGCGAACGCGGGCTGAAGCTGGCGGCGTCTGCGTACGTGGTCGCGGCCGGTGGCGGTGACGACGCTGTCGCCCAGCAGCTGGCCCAGCTTTTCGTAGAGCCGGCCCTTGTCGAGGCTGGGTGCCAGGGCTTTGAGCATCTGGTGGATCAGGGCCGGGTCCTGGACCACGATGGTGCGCGTCCCGGGTTGCAGGACGATCTCGACGAGTGGTTCCCGTGTCTCGCGCAGCGAGTCGATGAAGCCGAGGTTGTCACGCATCTTCAGCGCGTGGCCGATGAGCGGAAACGATCCTGCGGCTCGGGGTATGGGGGGAGGCGCAGTGGACGTCACGGGTGATCCCTTCACGGCAGTCATGAACGCCCCATCACTGCCCTGAACCTTCCCCAGCGCAATCCTGTCATGAACGTGTCCTGCGCCACGTGAGGCGAGCCGGTTGGTCACCTGCGGCGCCGGGTATCAGGGCGGTCACCCCGGCGAGCTGCTCCGGCTCCTCATTCCTCACCGGTGCCGGCCCTGGCCGTCGGCGTCGCGGCCGCGTCCTTCAAAGGCGCACGCTCCCTGCTCACCAGCGCCCAGACCGTCCGGGACGCGCACCAGCCCTCGCAAGCCTGCGGCAGCTGCTGCGGTGCACGCGGCGTCCTGGCCGCTCGACAAAGATCTCAGAACGGCTCGAAGCTCGGCTGTACGGGGCCGATCTCGCCGGCGGCGACCAGTTCCTCCAGATCCTCAGGCTCCAAGAACTCCAGAGCTTCCGGTTCGATGCCGTGATATCGGTCAACGTCGAGCAGCCGCCGCACGAACGCCAGGGCGAGGCCTGAGAACGGGCCGTCGAAGGTCTCACAGCCCTCTTCGTGAGCCATCGTGACGATCTTCCATCGGTCCGGGTCCGGGTCGCAGGGCAGGAAGAAGTGCTCGTCGCCGCTGTAGTCGTAACCCCAGGAGATCATCCACCGGGCTCGGGGTGGAAGGGGTGCGGAACGTGTTGGGACTCTCCGCGGCCGAGGGCTCGGTCTCGACGCTCAATGACTTGCCGAGCAAGGCCCGCAACCCATCCAACGACGACATGGCGGGTCAGCGGCTCCGGGAGCTATTCGAGGTTTGTGCGCGCCTCGTCATCACCCGCGGGGCCGGCTCGGGTCGGTGTCCGTGAGGCGGATCCCGGTGACCAGGTCGGGGCGGATGCGGACCGCGTAGTCCATGGTCTGCTGCACCCAGGGATGCAGCAGCTCCCAATAGCGGGCCAGCTCCCGCGGGTCGGTCACCAGTCGGGCGTAGCCGGTGGCCACCACGCTCCAGCCGAGGTGTGTGGCCGGGTCGATGGTGTCGGCCTCGTAGGCCACGACCACGCCCGAGGGTGCGGACTCGCGCGCATGGGAGGTCAGGGCCGCGCCTTCGTGGGTGCGGATGACGATGTCACCGTGGTCCAGGATGTGGTTGACCGGGCGGATGGTCGGCAGCGCGTGCCGGGTGAAGACGACCCTCCCCACGGACACGCTGCCGAGCAGCCGCAGCGCTTCGCCGCTGTCGAGTTCGATGCTCCGGCGCGGCCCGACCGGAACCGGCTGGGTGTTGTCGAGGCGCATGGCGGGTTTTCCGTACGGTCGGCGGCTCGTTCCTGCCGTCATGCAACCGTCCTGCCGCAGCGGACGAAAGGGCCGTTCGGCCCTCTTCCGCGTCCGGTCGGCCCTGCGACCGGAGCGTTGGTCCACGGGGTCCGTGACCGGTGGGATCCCCCAACCGGCGCTGGTGCACTGCGGACGCCCCAGATGCCGTACCGGCCAGGCCCCGGACGGTTACCGTGGCACATGAGCAGTGCGGTCGGCCGGCGGTACGACTAGGGGAGCTGGAGGATCACCGGTGGGAAGCCCCGAGGAGTCCGAGGGCGCGCGGGTGCGGCTGCCGCAGCTGAGGCTGGATGAGCTTCTGGGGGAGCTGCAGGCCCGGCTGGACGCGGCGCGCGGGACCCGTGACCGGGTGCACAGTCTCCTGGAGGCCGTGCTCTCGGTGGGCCGGGAGCTCGACCTGGAGCAGGCGCTGCGCGGCATCGTGGAGGCCGCGGCGACGCTGGTCGATGCGGAGTACGCCGCCCTCGGTGTGATCGGCCCGGACGGCCGGCGGCTGTCGGCCTTCCACACGGTCGGGGTCACCGCGGAGCAGATCGCCAGGATCGGCCCGTTCCCCGAGGGCCACGGCATCCTCGGGGAGCTCATCCGCCACCCCGAACCGCTCAGGCTGGCCAAGATCTCCCAGCATCCCGAGTCCTACGGTTTCCCCGCCCACCACCCGCCGATGAACACCTTCGTCGGGGTTCCGATCCGGGTGCGCGAGCAGGTCTTCGGCAACCTGTACCTGACCGAGAAGCGTGGCGGGGCGCAGTTCGACGAGGAGGACGAGTCGGTCCTGGCGACCCTGGCCGTGGCGGCCGGTGTCGCCATCGACAACGCCCGCCTGTACGAGGAGTCCCGGCTGCGCGAGCGGTGGCTGCAGGCGAACGCGGAGATCACCCACGACCTGATGTCCGGCCGTGCGCGCTCCGACGTCCTGCGGCTCATCGCCGAGCGGGCCGGGGAGATCACTGGTTCGGCCCTGGCGGCGGTCGCGCTGCCCATGGAGGACACCACCTCACTCGCCGTGGAGATCGCCGTCGGGATGGATGCCGAGGCGCATCGGGGCCTCGTGCTGCCCATGGACCGGAGCCTGATGGGGCTCGCGTTCTCCGAGGCCGCCCCGGTCACCAGCACGGATGTCATTCGCGACGAACGGATATCGCCGGTGCCCGCGCGCTTCGAGGGGCTGGGCCCCGCCGTTGCCGTGCCCATCGGCACGGGTGAAGGGGGCGCACGAGGCGTGGTCCTGCTGGCGCGCAAGGCCGGCCAGCCCGGGTTCACGACGACGGAGACCGTGCCGCTGCAGGCCTTCGCCGCGCAGGCCGCCATCGCGATGGAACTGGCCGAACGCCGCCAGGACGCCGAGCAGATCGCGGTGCTCGAGGACCGTGACCGGATCGCCCGGGACCTGCACGACCTGGCGATCCAGCGGCTGTTCGCCACCGGTATGACGCTGCAGAGCGCCGGCCGCTTCATCGAGCACCCGGAGGCCGCGGCGCGCGTGGCGCGGGCCGTCGACGACCTGGACGAGACCATCAAGATCATCAGGTCGACGATCTTCGGGCTGCGGGCCCGCGAGGGCGGCGCCGGAACCGGGTTGCGGGCGCGCGTGGTGCGCGTGGTGGGCGAGGCGGCCCGGGTGCTGGGCTTCGCCCCCAGCGTGCGGATGGAAGGCCTGCTGGACACCGATGTGCCGCAGGAGGTCGCCGACCAGGTCGAGGCCGTCCTCTCCGAGGCCCTGACCAACATCGCCCGGCACGCCGGGGCCGACCGTGCCGATGTCGTCCTGGAGACCGACGGCCGCGAGGTCCGGCTGACGGTCACGGACAACGGGGTGGGCATCCCGCCCGGCGGCCGCCGCAGCGGGCTGCGGAACATGGCCGAACGGGCCGAGCAGTGGGACGGAGCGCTGAAGCTGGACAGCGGACCCACGGGCGGCACCGTGCTGGTGTGGCACGTACCGCTGCCGCGGGCGTAGCGGTACGCATCACGGCGCGGACGCCTCCTGACACGACGACACCAGGCCTGATGCAGAGGGGCACGCAATGGCGTGATCAACGGGCGGGGCGGTCGCCCGTCTCCGGCTGGTCCAGGTGCGTGGCGAGGACCGCGGCCTGCACCCGGCGCTGGACGCCCAGCTTGGCCAGCAGCCGGGAGATGTGGTTCTTGACGGTCTTCTCCGAGAGATAGAGCTGCTTGCCGATCTCACGGTTGGTGAGTCCCTCCCCGATGAGGGCCAGGATCTCCCGCTCCCGCGGCGACAGACCCGCCAGCTCCGGTGCCACCGAGGGTGTTTCGGCGGGTTCGGTGCGCAGGGAGCGCATGAGCCGGGCGGTGGTCGCGGGGTCGAGCATGGACTGGCCGGAGGCGACCGTGCGGACCGCCGAGACCAGGTCGGAGCCCTTGATCTGCTTGAGGACGTAGCCGGCGGCGCCGGCCATGATGGCGTCGAGGAGCGCGTCCTCGTCGTCGAACGAGGTGAGCATCAGCACGGCGAGCTCGGGCATACGGCTGCGCAGCTCCCGGCAGACGGAGATGCCGTCGCCGTCGGGCAGGCGCACGTCCAGGACGGCGACGTGGGGGCGTACCGCGGGTGCGCGGACGAGTGCGTGCTCGACGTTCTCTGCATCGCCGACGACGGAGATGTCCGGCTCGGCGTCCAGCAGGTCGGCCAGTCCGCGCCGGACGACCTCGTGGTCGTCGAGCAGGAAGACACGGATCGGGTCCTGCGCCGTGAAGCTGCGTGCCTCGGTCATGGAGACCCCTCGTTCCCCGAATGCGTGACGGCCGGCTGCGGGCCGTTCGTCACGACGATCATCACGTGCGGAGACCGGATGCACCAGGGCCGACCGGCCCCACTCCTCGCCACCCTGTGCCGACCGGCCCGCCGCCCGAAGTCCCGACTGCCCCTCCCGCCGACGGAGAAGTGGTGAGACCTTTTAGGTGTGTCCGTCCTCATTGCGCCCGTAAGGGGGTGTGACCGATGCGGAAGGTCAGACGCACGCAGGTCATGGGGTGGCGTTGGCGCAGCAATCCGCTGCGGCGGCACAGCGATGTGGTGGAGGCGTGGATCGTGCTGGCCGCCTGGACGGCCGCGACGGCCGGGGGCGTTGCCGCCGGGATGGTCGGGGCGCAGGCGGCGCAGCACGTGGTGAACCAGGACCGGGCGGGCCGTCGGCCGGTGTCCGCGGTCGTCGTGAGGACTGTGCCCGGCAGCGGGCGGGACGTCGTCACCGGTGTGCGCTACGACCGGGTGCTGGCGACGGTGCGCTGGAGCGACGGGAAGGGAGCGGTCCGTACGGGCACGGTGGACGTGAGGCCCACGGCGAAGCCGGGCAGTCAGGTGCAGGCCTGGACGGACGGGCGCGGCCGGCTGGTCTCGCAGCCGGTGAGTACCGCCGAGGCGGCGACCCGTGTGGTGCTGGCCGGCACCGGAGTCGGGCTGGCCACGGGGCTTACGGTTCTGGGCGGCGGTCGGCTGGTGCGGCTGCGCGTGCAGCGACGGGCCACCGAGCGGTGGGGCGCCGAATGGGAGCGGGTCGACCGGCAGTGGGGGCACAGGACAGGCTGAGTCGACCGGCCGACCGCCGGCGCGACCATGCCCGCCGGACGACCGCCTGGAGGAGGATGAGGTCGTCAGCTCGTCGTCCGTGACCGAGCCGGCCGGCGCCGGAGCCGGGAGACCCTCCCCTCGATCGCTCGGCTCACCGCGAGGTCCCGCTGCCGTACGGCGCGTACAGGTCCAGCAGCCGCACCCGGGCCGCCTGCAGCCGGTGGGCCACGACCTCGCCGACCCAGCGGGCGATGGTCCGTCCGAACGCGGGGTCCTCCTGGCAGATCGTGCGCACGGTCGCGGCGTCGAACTCGTACGCCCGCAGTGGCGAGGCCGCCTCGGCGCCGAGGTGCCAGCTGTACGGGGCGAACAGCCAGGACCAGCCGAGCAGTTCGTTGTGCCCGAGGCACTCGATGACGGCCGCCCGGCGGCCGGGCACGCGCATGTCGAGATCGACCGTGCCGGTGCGGATGATCCAGAACCTGTCGGCACGACCGCCCTCCTCGAAGAGCCGGGCGCCCTGGGGGAACGACACCTCCCGGGCGATCCGCAACAGCCGCTGCCGGTGCTCGGCAGGCAGCGCCCGCGGCATGCTCGTGGTGACGGGAGCGTTCATGGCGTACCTCCACTGGGGCGTACGGACTACCGCTCCCAGCGTGTGGGCGCGTTGCGGCACGAACCAGGGGCCGGTCGGCCCCGGGCGAGGACATCCGGCCCCTGCAACGCCCGCCACCGGGCAGCGACGCTGGAAGCGGAACCCCGGTCGGGTGGCCGCCGTCGTGCACGGCACCTCGTTGGTCGGTTCGATCGTGGGTACCCGGCAGGACCAGGTCAGAGCCCGTATCGGGCGGGCTCGGCAACGGAAGGGTGAGGACGATGGATCTCCCGCTGGTCGTGGGCGTGGACGGCTCCGAGCTGAGCCTGCGGGCCGTCGACTGGGCGGCCGACGAGGCGGTGCTGCGCGGGGCGGAGCTGCGGTTGGTGTACGCATCGCTGTGGGAGCGCTACGAGGGCAACGCCCTCGCCGCGGACCTGGGGAAGCCGTCCGAGGCGGTGCTCGCCGAGGACGTCGTCGACAGCGCGGCCCGGCGGGTGCACGCCCGCCGTCCGGATGTGAAGGTGACACCGGTGGTGCTCGCGGAGGAGCCGGAGTACGCCCTGGTCGACGAGGGCCGCCGGGCCGCCGCAGTGGTGGTGGGCAGCCGTGGCCGCAGTGGCATCGCGGAGTTTCTGCTCGGTTCCGTCAGCCTGTCCGTGGCCGCGCACGCCGACTGCCCGGTGATCGTGCTGCGCGGTGGCCGCGACAAGCAGGCGGTGCCGGGCGCTCACGGGCGCGTGGTCCTGGGCGTGGGGGAGGAGGGGGCCGGGTCTCCGGCCGTGCGCTTCGCCGTCGACGAGGCGCGCCGCCGCGGGGCGCGTCTGGAGGCCGTACGGGCCTGGCGTTGCCCCCTGCACGAGACCACCGGCTATCCGGCCATGGCCGGGGAACCCGCCCGGCAGTACGAGGACCAGGCCGAGGCGGCGCTGGACCAGGCGCTGCACGACGTCCCGGCGGACGCCGACGTGCACTGCCGCACCGTCGAGGGCCCCGCCCGCAGGGTCCTGGTGAACCTCTCCCGCGACGCCGACCTGCTGGTCGTGGGGGCCAAGCGGCGCGAGGGACGCTTCGGGCTGCAACTCGGCCGCGTCGCCCACGCGGTACTGCACCACTCCGCCTGCCCGGTCGCCGTCGTACCGCAGCGGGTGTGAGCGCCGTGACGGGCTTACAGGGTCGCTGCGTGATCGGGGACGTACGTCTGCAGGTCACGGGGCGAGCGCTCGTAGCCTGTCGACTCCGGCCGGTCCGGCAGCGCAAGGACCGGCGGCGGCACGTCGTGATACGGCAGGGAGTCCAGCAGATGGGCGATCATGTTCAGCCGTGCCCGGCGCTTGTCGTCGCTCTCCACGACGAACCACGGCGCCTCCGTGATGTCGGTGTGCACCATCATCTCGTCCTTGGCCCGGGAGTACGCCTCCCAGCGGGTGATCGACTCCAGGTCCATCGGCGACAGCTTCCAGCGCCGCAGCGGGTCCTCCAGCCGGCGCCGGAAACGCTCCTGCTGCTCGGTGTCGCTCACCGAGAACCAGTACTTGCGCAGCACGATCCCGGCCTCCACCAGCATCCGCTCGAAGATCGGGCACTGCCGCAGGAAGAGCTGGTACTCCTCCTTGGTGCAGAACCCCATCACATGCTCGACCCCGGCCCGGTTGTACCAGGACCGGTCGAACAGGACGATCTCCCCGGCGGCCGGCAGATGCTCGACGTAGCGCTGGAAGTACCACTGGGTGCGTTCGCGCTCGGTCGGCTTCGGGAGGGCCGCGATCCGGGCGACACGGGGGTTGAGGTGCTCGGTGACCCGCTTGATGGTGCCGCCCTTGCCGGCCGCGTCCCGTCCCTCGAAGACGATGACGAGGCGGGCGCCCTCAGCGCGCACCCACTCCTGCAGCTTCACCAACTCCGTCTGCAGGCGCAGCAGTTCCTTCTCGTACGTCTTGCGCGGCAGCTTCGCCGCCTTCTTGTCGGCCATGCCGCCTCCACCGCCCGCTGACCCACGTCGATGACTTCCGGAGTCACTCATGCCCATGGTCGAACATCAGGACGCCACCGTACTTTCCGACGAGGAGCTGCGCACCCTGGTCGCCCACTGGCGGGCCGCCAACTACCTGTCCGCCGGACAGATCTACCTCATGGCCAACCCGCTGCTGCGCGAACCCCTCGATCCGGAGCACATCAAGCCGCGGCTGCTCGGCCACTGGGGCACCTCGCCCGGTCTGAATCTCGTCCACACCCACCTCAACCGCGTCATCAAGGCCCGCGGCGTCGACGCCCTGTGCATCTGGGGCCCGGGCCACGGGGGACCGTCCGTGCTGGCCAACTCCTGGCTGGAGGGCAGCTACAGCGAGACGTATCCCGACGTCAGCCGGGACGGGGCCGGCATGGAGCGCCTGTTCCGCCAGTTCTCCTTCCCCGGCGGCGTGCCCAGCCATGTGGCGCCGGAGACCCCCGGCTCGATCCACGAGGGCGGTGAACTGGGCTACTCGCTGTCGCACGCCTACGGGGCGGCCCTGGACAACCCGAACCTGCTGGTCGCCTGTGTGATCGGCGACGGCGAGGCGGAGACGGGACCGCTGGCCGCCTCCTGGCACTCCAACAAGTTCCTCGACCCGGTCCACGACGGGGCCGTACTGCCGATCCTCCACCTCAACGGCTACAAGATCGCCAACCCGACGGTGCTCGCGCGTCTGCCCGAGCACGAGCTCGACGAGCTGCTGCGCGGCTACGGCCATGCGCCGATCCACGTCAGCGGCGACGACCCGGCCACCGTGCACCGTGCGATGGCGCAGGCGATGGACGACGCGCTGGACCGCATCGCCGCGCTGCAGGAGTCGGCCCGCGAGGCCGGTGCGGGTGAGCGATCGCACTGGCCGATGATCGTGCTGCGCACCCCCAAGGGCTGGACCGGGCCCGCCGAAGTCGACGGAGTGCCGGTCGAGGGCACCTGGCGCGCCCACCAGGTCCCGCTGGCCGCGGTGCGCGAAAACCCGGAGCATCTACGGCAGCTGGAGGCGTGGCTGCGCTCCTACCGCCCCGAGGAGTTGTTCGACGGCGACGGCCGGCCGGTCGCCGAGGTCCTCGCCTGCATCCCCCAGGGAGCCCGGCGCCTGGGCGCGACCCCACACGCCAACGGCGGCCTGCTCCTGCGCGACCTGCCCGTCCCGCCCCTCGATCGGTTCGCCGTGCCCGTCGACAAGCCGGGCACGACCCTCCACGAGCCGACCCGGGTCCTCGGCGACCTCCTCCGGCAGGTCATGGAGGACACCTCGGACCGCCGTGACTTCCGGGTCGTGGGCCCCGACGAGACCGCATCCAACCGGCTGCAGGCCGTCTTCGAGGCCAGCGGAAAGGCCTGGCAGGCCCAGCAGCTCCCGGTGGACGAGCACCTCGACCCGCACGGCCGCGTGATGGAGATCCTTTCCGAGCACACCTGCCAGGGCTGGCTGGAGGGGTATCTGCTCACCGGCAGGCACGGACTGTTCTCCTGCTACGAGGCCTTCGTGCACATCGTCGACTCGATGGTCAACCAGCACATCAAGTGGCTGAAGACCTCCAGGCGGTTGCCGTGGCGCGCCCCGATCGCCTCCCTGAACTACCTGCTGACCTCGCACGTATGGCGCCAGGACCACAACGGCTTCTCCCACCAGGACCCGGGCTTCGTCGACCACGTCCTCAACAAGAGCCCCGAGGTCGTACGGGTCTACCTGCCGCCGGACGCCAACACGCTGCTGTCCGTCGCCGACCACGCACTGCACAGCCGCGACTACGTCAACGTGATCGTGGCCGGCAAGCAGCCCTGCTTCGACTGGCTGTCCATGGACCAGGCCCGCGCCCACTGCGCCCGCGGAGCCGGCATCTGGGAGTGGGCGGGCACCGAGAACGGAGGGGAACCGGACGTCGTCCTCGCCTGCGCCGGGGACGTCCCCACCCAGGAGGTGCTCGCCGCCGCCCAACTGCTCCGCCGCCACCTGCCCGATCTGGCGGTCCGCGTGGTCAACGTCGTCGACATGGCCCGCCTGATGCCGCGCGAGGAGCACCCGCACGGCATGAGCGACTTCGAGTACGACGGCCTGTTCACCGAGGACAAGCCGGTGATCTTCGCCTACCACGGCTACCCGTGGCTGATCCACCGCCTCGCCTACCGGCGCACCGGCCACCAGAACCTGCATGTGCGCGGCTACAAGGAGTCCGGCACCACGACCACGCCGTTCGACATGGTCGTCCGCAACGACCTGGACCGCTACCGCCTGGTCATGGACGTCATCGACCGCGTGCCCGGGCTGGCGGTGCGCGCCGCGGCCGTACGCCAGCGCATGGAGGACGCACGGCTGCGCCACCACGACTGGATCCGCACTCACGGCACCGACCTGCCGGAGGTCGCGGAGTGGACCTGGAGCGGATGAGTCCGGACTGCTCGACGGGGGCCGATCGGCCCATGCATTCCGGGCCGCCATGACCGAGCCTGGAAGAAGGCGACGAGCGATCTTCGAGTCGACGGACGAGGGGGTGTCGGGCCATGGCACTGAGGCGTCCCACCCCGGTGAAGAAGGTGCGGTTCTGGCGGTGGCGGCACAATCCGCTGCGCCGGCACAGCGACTGCGTCGAGGCCTGGATCGTCCTGGCCACCTGGATCATCGCCCTGGTGGGCGGCCTGCTCGCGGGCTCTGCCGCGGACGCGGCCATGCAGCACAGCCTCGCCGCGCGACGCGCTGCCGTGCACTCCGTGCCGGCCGAACTCACCCGGAACGCGGACAGCACCGCGAACGTGTCGACGGACGGTGGGACCACGGTGTGGGGAACGGTGCGCTGGAAGGCCGCCGACGGGACCACGCACACCGGTCTGACGCGGGTGGACCCGAGCAGCACCGCGGGCACCCCGGTCACCGTGTGGGTCGACGAGCGGGGCGCGTTGACCACCCGGCCTCCCAGCGAGGGGGATGCGCGCGGGCAGTCGGCGTTGACGGGTGCACTGGCCGCGGCGGGTGCCGCCGGCGTCGCCCTGGGCGGCGGACGCCTGACCCGGCAACGACTCGACCGGCGGCGCATCCGCGCCTGGGAGGCCGAGTGGGAGCGCGTCGGCCCCCAGTGGCGGAAGAAGATGAGCGGATGACCGACGGCCCGTGCCGGTCCGGCTGGTCACACGTCCCGGAAGGGAGCAGGATTCCTGCAACACACCGCGGTGCCCCGACCACCTGTTCGGCAACGACATCCGCATGGCGAACAGCCACACACGCCTCTTCCCGCATCTGCCGGCCGCGTCCCGGCGCGCAGTTGCCGTAGCCGAGCGGGGACGCGTTCGCTGCAAGACCTTCCAGCACCCGCCGGTCGGCCTGGTCACCATCAAAACTACTGGGGCCAGTTCGACCAGTGGGCGGGCAGACCATCCCGCTCGGCGCCGACCTGGGCCGGCAGGGGCAGCGTCCAGGTGTAGACGTCCGGGTCAAAGGAGCGCAGGCGTTTGACGAGCCTGGCGGTCGACCAGGGCCAGCAGAAGGTGTTGATGCCCGGGAGGCCGAAGTAGTAGCTGGTGCCGCCGGCGGTGTTGTAGACGGTGTTGCGCAGCGCCTCGTGCAGGGCCTGCTGGTGGGCTGCTTCGGCCTCGGGCTTGACATCGAGTGCGGACGCCCCGCTGGTGCGCAGGTGGTTGAGGGCGGTGGTGATGTAGCGGAGTTGGGCTTCGAGGACGGTGGGGACGGCGGTGGTTCCAGTAAGCAGGTTCGGGCCGATGAGCAGGAAGAGGTTGGGGTATCCGCTCACGCTGGTACCGAGGTAGGCACGACGGCTCTCGGCCCACGTCTGAGCCAATGTGCCGTCGGTGCCGTGTAGTCGGGGGGCCAGGGGGACGTCGCCGATGTGGTATCCGGTCGCCAGGACGATGATGTCGGCGCGAGTGCGGGTGCCGTCGGCGCCGACGACGTCGGAGCCCTCCACAGCGGTCACGCGGGTGGGATGCAGCCGCACGTTGGAGCGGGTGAGGGCGGCGTAGTAGGTGCCGGAGGTGATCAGGCGGCGGCCGCCGAGACGGTAGTCGGGAGTAAGGGCCCGCCGTAGTGCGCGGTCCCGTACCGAGGCACGCAGATAGAAGCGGGCGAGGGCCTCCAAGGGCCGCAGCAGGTGGGGGTGGCGCAGGGGTACGCCGATGGCTTCCTGGGTCCAGTGGTGCAGTCCGCGTAGTGCGAGGCGTGTTGCCGGGTGGTGCGCGAAGAGGC
Organism: Streptomyces sp. NPDC002092; assembly: GCF_053593775.1. Taxonomy (NCBI): domain Bacteria; kingdom Bacillati; phylum Actinomycetota; class Actinomycetes; order Kitasatosporales; family Streptomycetaceae; genus Streptomyces; species Streptomyces sp. NPDC002092. The sequence goes on along the minus strand of NZ_JBSFDG010000007.1, from coordinate 282,991 downwards.
GGTGGAGTCCCGGAGGAAGGGGGTAGTCAGGTTTCGGAAGCACCCACTGCGGTGTGCTCTGGAAGACGTCGACATGGGTCGCCTTCGGCTGGATCTCGGGCAGGAACTGGACGGTGGAAGCTCCGGTGCCCACCACTGCGACACGCTGTCCGGTCAGGTCGACGTCGTGGTTCCAACGGGCGGAGTGGAAGGTGGTGCCGGGGAAGGTGTCGAGGCCGGGGATGTCAGGATGGCGGGGCCGATGCCAAGGGCCGGTGGCGACGATCACGGCCCGTGCGGTGTACGTGCCCGATGCGGTCTGCAGCTTCCAGCGGTGAGAATCCGGGTGCCAGCGGACGCTCAGCACCTCCGCGTCGTAGCGGATCGCCCTGTCCACACCGTGCGTCGCCGCGGTGGTGTCGAGGTAGTCGAGAATCTCGGATCGGTCGGCGAAGCCCCGGCTCCACGAGTGGGGTGCGAAGGAGTATTCGTACAGCACCGACGGTACGTCGCAGCCGCATCCGGGATAGGTGTTGTCGCGCCAAGTCCCGCCGAGGCGGCTGGACTTCTCCAGCACGACGACATCGTCGAACCCGGCCCGGTTCAGCGCGATCACAGCGGCCACGCCGGAGAGGCCGGCCCCGATGACGACGACTTCCGCTTCATTTCCCGTGCTGTCGATGCTGTGATCGGTCACCGGCGCCCCTGCCTGCCTCCGGGAGCGCCCCGGTACCTGTGCCGAACCGCCCCCAACCGCTTACTCGGAGCAACCGATCGTAGAGTTGTTCGCGAGGGCATCTACCGACATAGCCGGTAGATGCCTCGTAAGAGTGATCTTACTTGGTCGGCGAAGTATCACCGTGAAGGGCCATAACCTGGTCCGTGCGCCTTGTCGTACCGCAGCGGGGTAGCCGACAGGGCGGCCGCGGTCGCGGTGGGCAGGACACGGCGCCGTAACGAGGTGACCATCACAGATGTCATGAGGGACCTTTCGCCTGGAGGGGCAAGGTCACGCCGCCGACGAGACCGCCCACCGCTGGCCGGCGCTGCCCGCGCAGGACGCGATCGTCAACTGTGTCTTGTTGGTGGCGCCGTTACTGGAATCGGTGAGGCAGAGGCCGGAGACGGGGTTGACGATCTCGCCCGACGCGTCCTTCTGCCACTGCTCGGCCTGGGTGCCGTTGCAGGTGTGCAGCTGGACCTTCGTGCCGGAAGCGGTCGCGCCGTTCGTCACGTCCATGCAGTCGTTCAGCACCTGGAGGGTGCCGTCGGGGACGACCTTCCAGGTCTGCGCGGAGGTGCCGTTGCAGGTGTAGATCTGGATGGCGGTTCCGTTCGAGGTGCCGGAGCCGGCGTCGTCCACGCACTTGCCGGTGACGGTCTCGGTGATCGGGCCGCTGGGCTGGGCGACACCGGTGCCCGGGGTGCCGTCGTAGGACGGGGGCGGACTCGTCGCGGCCCAGGCGGTGTTCGCCGACGAGGAGACCGTGAAGTCCAGTTCCGTGGAGGCGGTGAGGTACGACGCCGGGACGTACGCCTTGTTCCAGGCGCCGCCGTCGAGGGTGAGCGACTGGACATAGGGCGAACCGTCCGCCGCCGCGGGGGCGTTGACCGTGAGCGTCTGTCCGCTGCCCGTCGTGACGACGGCCGAGGTGAACATCGGGCTGCCGATGGCGAGGTCGGCGGTGCCGGGGATCTCCGGGTAGAGACCCAGGGCCGACCACACGTACCAGGCGCTCATCTCGCCGAGGTCGTCGTTGCCGGGCAGACCGCCGGCGGCGTTCGTCCACAGCTGGTCCTGGACGGCCCGTACCGTCGACTGTGCCTTGTACGGCTCGCCGACCCAGTCGTACTCCCAGGGCAGGCCGATGCTCGGCTCGTTGCCCAAGTTCGACTGGGTGCCGATGACACTGCCCAGGCCCTGGAACCCGCCGAGCACGCTGTCCAGGTACGACGCCATCGACGCGTTGCCGCCTTCCAGGGACGCCAGCCTGGCGAGGTTGAAGGGGATCATCGGGGTGTAGGTGAAGGCGTCGCCCTCGGCGAAGTCGTTGGACGAAGTGCCGCTGATCAGCTTCGCATTGAAGCCGTCCATCCAACGGCCGTTGGAGTGCTGGGGCTGAATGTAGCCGGAGGACGGGTTGTAGATGTTCTCCCAGTCCTGTGCCCGGTCCTGGAACTTCTTCTGCGTGGCGCCGTCGCCGAGTGCGCCCGCGAACGCCGACAGCGCGAAGTCGTCGGTGTCGTACTCCAGTTGGGTGGAGACCGTGGCGTATTCGTGGCAGCAGCCGTAGAGCGAGTTGGTGGGCAGGTAGCCGAAGGAGTCGAGGTAGGTCACACCGGGTGTGACGTCGGTGTTCGTCGTCTGTTCCTTGACCATCGCGGACAGGGCGGTCGCCGTGTCGAAGTTGCGGGCGCCGAAGGCGTAGTAGCCGGCGAGCAGCGGTACGGCGGAGTCGCCGACCATGATGTGCGTCTCGGCGGTCTCCATGCCCCACTTGGTGAGGGTGCCGCCCTGCTGGTAGTCGTCGACGACGGACTGCGCCATGTCGGAGGCGGCCGAAGGGTCGAGCAGCGCGGTGAGTTGGGCTTGGGAGCGGTAGGTGTCCCAGGTGGAGAAGTCGGCGTACTTCGCCGAGTGACCGCTGCCGACCGTGTGGACAGCGTTGTCGAAGCCCCGGTACGAGCCGTCGGTGTCGCTGATGACGGACGGGAACAGCGAGGCGTGGTAGAGCGCGGTGTAGAAGACCGTCCGCTGGTCCGAGGTGCCGCCGGTGACGGCGATCTTCGACAGCGCGGTGCTCCACGCGGACGCGGCGGCGGACTTGACGGCCTCGAAGGTCTTCCCCGTCACTTCGGCGTCCCGGTTGGCCGCGGCCTCGACGGCCGAGGTGTACGAGATGCCGACGCGGGCCTCGACCGTCCTGCTGTTCGTGGTGTCGAAGGTCAGGTACTCGCCGCCGCTGAAGGCGCCGGAGGCGGTGAAGGGGTGGTCGAAGGTGATCGCGTAGTAGAGCGTGATCGGGGTGGTGTCCTCGCAGAAGCCGGTGCTGGTGATCGACCCGGTCACCGTGTTCTGGCCGCTCAGGGCGAGCGTCGAGGAGGTGAACGGCGTCTGGGTGTTCTGCACCTTGAGGAGCAGGTTCGCCTGGGCGGAGGACGGGAAGGTGAACTGGCCGATGCCGGCGTGCGTGGTGGTCGTCAGCGCCGCACTCGTGCCGTTGCCCAGGCTGACGGAGTAACTGCCCGGCGAGGCCTGCTCGTCGGAGTGCGAGAAGGACTCCGTCGTGGCGGCGGGGTCCGAGCCGATCGAGCCGGCCACGGGCAGGATCGGCAGGTCCCCGGCCGCGTCGCAGCCGACGCCGGAGACATGGGTGAGGCTGAAGCCGGAGATCGCCGAGTCGGCGTGGTTGTATCCGCCGCCCTTGGGGCGTGACGTGGTGTCGGGGGACCACTGGAGCATGCCGTGCGGCACGTCGGCCCCGGGGAAGGTGTTGCCGGCGCTGAAGTCGCTGTTGCCGCCGGTGCCGATGTAGGGGTTGACCGACGACACGGGGTCGGCCGTGGCGGCCACTGCCCCTGCCGCGCCGGCCAGTTGGCCGGACACGGCGAGGGCGAGCGCCGCGGCACCCGTGGTCAGGGTCCGCAGGAGCGCGCGGGGGCGCCTGGTGTCAGCCACGGGCCAGTACGTCGCTGAGGACGCCGTCGGCCGGGGCGGTGATCCAGTCGGTGGAGATGTACGAGGCTCCGTCGGCGGCGAGTTCGGCCACCCGGGCCTGGGCGTCGGCGAGGGACGGTGCGGAGGAGCTGAGGGCGGGGGAGACGTCGTAGGCGTCGGTGACGACTTGCAGGTAGTGGTTGGTGTTGTACCACTCGGTGTTGCCGTCGCCGACCCAGGCGCCGGCATCCGCGTCGAACACCACGAACCAGGGGCGCAGCGTGGTGTCGCTGTAGCGGGTGCGCGGGTCGACGGCCTGGGCGCCGAGGACGCTCGGGAAGACCGCCGCCTGGCTGATGTTGCCCGCGGCGGCGAGGTCCTTGAGGTGCTGGGCGTAGACCACGTCCGACCACGAGGAGGCGGGGCTGACGGCCTGCTCGAAGGTGCCGGGGATGATCTCCACGATCGCGCGGCCCGCGAGCGAACCGTAGGTGGCCCAGTTGTCGGCGCGGGCAGCGGTGTCGAGGTCGGCGTACTTCGTGCCGTCGCTCTTGGCGAGGAGGTCGGCGGGGGTGTAGAGCACGCTGCCGAGGTGCGCCTTGACGTAGCTGTCGAACTCGGTCGGGTTCATGCCGAGGGTGTCGTAGAACCCGTTCTTCATCTCGATCTTGACCATGAGCGGGTGGCTCGTGGGGTGGGCCTGGAGCCAGATCCGGATGTCGTCGAGGCAGCTGTCGAGGTTCTGGTTGCGGTCGCCGGTGTAGAGGTCGGCGCCCGTGGACGCCTGGACGCAGTTGTTGTTGCTGCCCAGCGGGTTGCTGTGGCTGACGTCCCACTTGCCGTTGAACACGTTGTGCCAGGTGTCGAGTTCGACCAGCGAGGTGCCGGTGTCCAGCGCGTTCGCCAGGTAGGTGTACGTGGACTTGTCGTCGTACGTGTTGTGGATGCCGGTCCCGGACACACCGGCCAGCGTCTGCCCGCCCACGTCGGCGGCGTGTGCGGTGGGCGACGCCACCGCACCGAGCAGCAGGGTCACGGCCGTCAGGAGCGCGAGGCGGATTCTTCGGCGAATCATGGGCATGCCAGACCCTTTCGTGGTGCTCGGGGGACGGGCGGAGCCTAGAGGTGCGGGATGGACGTCCGCTACGCCTTGGTGACAAATTGCCGTCGTGATCCTGAATCCCTGGAGAGAAAAGGGAGTTGGGCGGTTGACAGGCCCGTACCGCTGGTCGTTCCGGCCGCGTCCGCGAGGTGGCCGCTCACCGAAGTGAGCGGCCACCCGGGGAGGCTGAGGCGACTACGGAATCGTCGCCCCCTCCGCGCTGAGCGCCGCCGTCACCGGCTGGAAGAACGTCTCGCCGCCCGAGTTGCAGTCGCCGCTGCCGCCCGAGGTGAGACCGATCGCGGAGGAGCCGTCGAAGAGGGCGCCGCCGCTGTCGCCGGGCTCGGCGCAGACGTCCGTGTCGATCAGGCCGGAGACGGAGCCCTCCGAGTAGTTCACGGTGGCGTCCAGGCCGGTGACCGAGCCGCTGTGCAGGCCGCTGGTGCTGCCGCTGCGTTGGACCGACTCACCGACGTAGGCGTCGGCGGCGCTGGTGATCTGCTGGGTGCTGCCGTCGTACAGGTCGACCTCGCCGGCCGGCGACGAGCCCGAGTCGTCGTACTGCACGAGGGCGTAGTCGGTGCCGGGGAACTGGGAGTCGACGGTCTGGCCGATCTCGCCGCCGCCCTGGGAGTCGGACCAGGTGGAGGAGGCGTTGCCGCAATGTCCGGCGGTGAGGAAGTAGGGGGCGCCGTTCACGGTGACGTTGAAGCCGAGGGAGCAGCGCACCGTGCTGCCCCAGATGGCGTCGCCGCCGGCCACGAGCGGCTTGAAGGGGGTGGCCGCGTGGCGCAGGACGGCCTTGCCGCCGAGCGTCTTGAGTGCCGCGCTCAACCGGGTGCGCTTCGCTCCGGTGACGGTGGGGTCGGCGGTGACCACGACCTTGTCCTGCCGGGGGTCGATCGACCAGGCGGTGCCGGCGATCCGGGCCTGCTTGGCCAACGTGGCGACGGCGGAGTGCAGTTGGGCCGTGGAGTAGGGCACGACTCTGGGGACGGCCCCGGCGGCCAGGACCTGCCGGGTCGCCGACCGGTCGGTGATGTCGACGACGATCCGCCGGGAGGCGGCGTCGTAGTAGGAACCGGCGGCACGGTCGCCGAGCCGGGCGGCGAGGGCGGCCGCGGCCCTCGCCTGGTGGGCCGGAGCGGCGGGTGCGGCGGTGGCCGCGCCGGCGCCCGGCAGCAGTACGGCGGCGGCGGCGAGGGCCGCCGCGGCGGTGCCCGCGAGGGTGGGGCGGGCGGTGGGTCTCGGACGGTTCGTCACGAGTGAGCCTCCTGAGGGGGGCGTCCCGCCCGCTGGGCAGGCAGGACCGGAGGGATTGGGGAGGGCATGGCGCCGGCTTGATTTGCTGGCGTGACCATGCCAGCTGAAGCGTCGATGAGTATGGCCATGCTCCGCCCACTCCCACAAGGCGCCTTTCCGGCCGCGCGGTTGAGGAGCGAGGCTGGTCCAACTCCCAGGGGCGCAAGGCGGATCAGCCTCCCTGGCCAGGGACGCGACACCGCGCGACGGCCGGCCCGCCCGTCATCCAGTCACTCGACACGTCCGCCCGGCTGGCCGGTAGGCAGCGGTTCCGTTCGTTTTCCGGACCGGCTGTTCTGGCATCGGACGCGCTGAGCGCGCAGGTCAGGCCCCTTTCGGTCAACTGCGCTTCGCGGAAGTGAAAAAATGTGGCAATGCCGGTTCGAGGCCCCGGCGCGGGGCCGGTACGCCGTCGGCGGCAACCTCGCGAGTGACGGCGCCGAGAACCGCCGTACGCCAGTGGCCGCCCGTCCTCCAGCGCGTACGCGCCGCCTGCGACGGGATCCGGCGGAAGGCGCCCCGACCGCCGGGGATCAGCGACGAGTCCGGCGTCCTGGCAGTCCGCTGCCGGTGTCCGAAGGGCCGCGTCGTCGCCCGTTCCCCCCGCGGTGCCCGCGCACCGTCACCGCCGGTCCAGAGGGACGCCCGTTCGCGGACCCGGGGTAAGACGTCGTCGCCGTGGAGCCCCGAGGCCGCGACTGACGGGCTGGCGCGCCTTGGCGTCGCGGCATTGGCCGACGGGTTTCGTACCCTGGCGTCATGCGCATGCGCCCCACCCTGAGCTGGACCCCCACCGAGGACCTGCCGCCGAGTACGACGGACCTGCAGCCGGTCGTCGACGCGCTGGCGGCCGGCCGGGTACTGGTGCTCAGCGGCGCGGGCATCTCCACCGAGTCGGGCATCCCCGACTACCGGGGGGAGGGCGGCAGCCTGAGCCGGCACACCCCGATGCTCTACCAGGACTTCACCGACAGCGCGCACGCGCGGCGGCGGTACTGGGCACGCAGTCACCTCGGCTGGCGGGCCTTCGGCCGGGCACGGCCGAACGCGGGGCACCGGGCGGTGGCCGCGCTCGGGCGTCAGGGGCTGCTCTCCGGCGTGATCACCCAGAACGTGGACGGGCTGCACCAGGCTGCCGGCAGCGAGGGCGTCGTCGAACTCCACGGCGGGCTCGACCGGGTGGTCTGCCTCGGGTGCGGCGTCCTCATCGCGCGCAAGGAGCTCGCCCGACGACTGGAGGAGGCCAATCCCGCTTTCTCGCCGGTCGCCGCCGGTATGAACCCTGATGGTGACGCCGACCTCACCGACGACCAGGTCGGGGACTTCCAGGTCGTGCCCTGCGCGCTCTGTGGCGGAATCCTCAAGCCGGACGTGGTGTTCTTCGGCGAGGCGGTGTCGAGCCACCGGGTCGAACAGTGCCGCGACCTGGTCCACGCGGCGGACTCACTACTCGTCCTCGGGTCCTCGCTGACGGTGATGTCCGGACTGCGGTTCGTCCGCCAGGCCGCGCAGGCAGGGAAACCGGTGCTCATCATCAACCGGGACGTGACCCGGGGAGACCGGTACGCCGTCACCCGGGTCGACCTACCGCTCGGAGCGGCCCTCACGACGGTGGCAGACCGACTGGGCGTTCCCGTCGACGACGAGGCGGCGGTCGGGGCATGAGCCCGCGCCGACAACAACTGATCGGAAGCTGTGGGCATCGACGGGTCTGAACGCGGCCCCCTGGGTCTCGTGCATGCCTCTCCGCCGCTTGTGGGCGATGCGGTCCCCGCTCCGGCCGGGACCGCATGACTTGGGTGAGCGCATGCTCCAGCGGGTCATCGCCGACCTCGCCGCCCGATACCCGGCCCTCCAGGTGCAGGGAGAGCAAGCCGCCAAGGCCCGCCATGGCGGGACAGGTATTTGCCGACCCGCGGGCGGCCGAGGGCCCACTGGGGCCGGTCGCCCACGCCGTGCTGCACCACAGCCGCCTCCGGGGGCGGTCGTCCCGGACGCCGGCTGACCGGGCGGGAGCTCAGCCGAAGAACACCTGGAACTCGTCGTACAGCGACGGATCCACCAGCTTGGTGTGGGCGGTGGCCTCGGCGAGGGCAATGCGGATGATCTCGGTGCCGCGCAGGGCCACCATCATGCCGAAGTCACCGTCGTTGACAGCGTCGACAGCGTGTAGCCCGAAGCGCGTGGCCAGCCAGCGGTCGAAGGCGCTCGGGGTGCCGCCGCGCTGGATGTGACCGAGGACCGTGGTACGGGCATCTGTGCCCGTGCGCTGCTCGATCTCCTGGGCCAGCCACTCGCCGATGCCCGATAGATGCACATGGCCGAACTCGTCCAGCTTTCGATCCTTCAGTATCATCTGTCCCTCTTTGGGGACCGCCCCCTCGGCCGCCACGACGATCGGCGCGTAATTGATCTTGAACCGGCTCTTCACCCACGCACAGACCTGGTCGATGTCGAAGGGTCGCTCCGGAACGAGGATCACGTTGGCCCCGCCCGCGACACCGGCCCGCAGCGCGATCCACCCGGAGTGGCGGCCCATCACCTCCACCACCAGCGTTCGCATGTGCGACTCGGCAGTGGTGTGCAGACGGTCGATCGCTTCCGTGGCGATCCCCACGGCCGTGTCGAAGCCGAAGGTGCAGTCGGTGCCGGACACGTCGTTGTCGATGGTCTTCGGCACGCCCACCAGGCGGATCCCCTGGCGGCTGAGTTCGGTGGCGACGCCGAGGGTGTCCTCGCCGCCGATCACGACGAGCGCGTCCACCTCGTGCGCGGCGAGCGTGTCCCGGATGCGCTTCACACCGTCCTCGTGCTTGAACGGGTTGGTGCGGGAGGAGCCGAGAATGGTGCCACCGCGGGGCAGGATCCCCCGCACCTCCTGGATGCCCAGCGGCACGACGCGGCCCCGCAGCGCACCGAGCCAGCCGTCGCGCAGACCGACGAAGTCGAAACCGTACTCCTGCACGCCCTTGCGGACGACGCTGCGGATCACGGCATTGAGACCGGGACAGTCGCCGCCGCCGGTCAGCACTCCCACCTTCATGGCTTCGCTCACCTCCGCGGACGTGAACTCCAAGCGCCGTTCGGCTCCCTTTCCATCATGTGCGACGGCGGTCCGTCGACGCACCTGCAGGCGAGCCCACCAGCACCATCCAGGGCCCGGGCAACCTGGCCATCACCGGAGAAGACCCCGTATGACGCCGCCGGGCGCCAGAACAGCCGCAGCCTGCCCGCCTCCGGCGGATCCGACGCCGGCACGCAGATCACGGACTACTAGGCGGTCGGCGACGGCGTGCACCGCCGCGTCGAACTCGGGTTCGCCGAAGGTGAGACGGAAACCCGGCTCGGCCGCGCGGGCCTCGTAGTCGGCGACGAGTGCCCGCACAGGTTCGGGCGCGTACTCCTTGAGCCGTGGCAGGGGCCGCAGGTCGTGGGGGTGCGCCAGCTGGTCGTGCCGGACCAGGAGCGGCAGGAGTTCCGCGGCGAACAACGGACTGAGCAGGAGGTCGTCGCACGTCTGCCCGCTCCCGCCCGTACTCGTGCGCCTGGGCGAACACCGCCAGCGGTCCGTCGTACCCCGGGCGGTACCACATCAGGTTCGCGATGTGGTGGCGCCAGTCGCCGAGCATCGCCTTCATCTGCATGCTCAGTGGAAGGAGCCGTACCGCTCCGGTCCCTCGCCGGACCAGGAGGCGAGCCAGTACGCCGCCCATTCGCCGTCCTCGTCCACGTCGTCCGGGTCGAGCAGCATGACCGCCGCGTCACCCTCGAGGGACAGGCGCAGGGAGCGGGCGAGGACCTTCGCCTCCTGAACGGCGAACGCCTCCTCACCGTCCTCGTCTTCCTCGACGTCGTCCTCCGTGAGGTCTTCCCAGACCTCGATCCAGGTGCGGTCGTCGGTGTCCCGCAGCCAGTCCAGCTCCGCGGTGCCCGCCAGCCGGTAGATGAAGTTGCCCGTGTCCCGCCACCCGTTGGTGACCAGCAGGAACTCCCGCAGCGAAGGCGGCAGTCGACGCCCCAGTCGGGCCTCGGCCGCGACGACCTCTGCCTCGCTCGCCGGCGCGAACCTGAGCCACGCGTCTCGCACGACCTCCTGCGCGAGCGGAGCGTCCTTCTCCGGGTCGTGCCCGGCGATCCACTCCGTGCTCCACTGCTCCAGGAACGGCCGCCACGCCGTACGCTCACCCATTGTTCCCTCCGCCTCCCGTACCCCCCGTTGTCTGACCTCACCTCACCACAGGGGTACGACAACGGGCTTCGGCCTGACTTGCCCGCACTGCGGAGGCACAGCAGATGTCAGTCGTCATTCGTTCTCAGCGCCGCCCGCCCCTTGGATAGAGGCGCTCGGCTGGATCAGCCTGGGTGTCCCTTCGCGAGCGCCCTCGTCATGCTGGTCGACGTCTTCGGCAGGGGATACGGCCAGAAGAGCGGCCACGAGGCCGGCACCCTCTGGCGGCGTACGACACCGGACGCTGCGGCCGCTGAGACTGCCTTGCCCTCACTCAGCTCAGCCGCCGTGCGGCGAGTGCTGTCCGTGCTCGGCGAGCGGGCCGATCGACAGGCCGGCGTCGCGGCAGCCGGACACGATGGCGGGCAGGGCACCGAGTGCGGCACGCCAGCAGCCGGGAGCCGACATCCGGTCCGTGTCGTGCAGGAGGACGGTACCGCCGCCGCGGAGATCGGCCATGACGGTCGAGCGCACCGACTCGGGGGTGGCCTGCGTCGTCCAGTCCCGGCCCCAGGCCGTCCACAAAACCGTCCGCAGGCCTGCCGCGTGGGCGGCCGCCCAGCGCCCGGACGTGAGGATGCCGTAGGGCGGGCGGTACCAAAGAGGGCGTCGGCCCGTCACGTCGTGCAGGGCGCCGATCGCGCGGCGCAGGGCGCGTGCGTCGCCTGGTGGGTCGGGCAACCAGGGGCGGTTGTGACTCCAGCCGTGCACGGCCAGTTCGTGCCCACGGCGGACGGTCTCGCGGACCACGGCGGGATGCCGTACCACGCTGTCGCCCAGCACGAAGAAGGTCGCCCGGACCCCGAGGGAGTCCAGTGCATCGAGGAAGAAGGGGGTGGAGGCGGGGTCGGGCCCGTCGTCGAACGTGAGGGCGATGTGGTCGGGGTGGCCGACGCCTGCCAGGCGGGGGAGGCCGAGGCGGCGGACCACAGGCAGCCAGGTGGCGGCCGGAGCGATGTGCGCGGCGGCGAGGGTCGCGAGAGAGGCCAGCGCTGCCGCCGTGTGCCGGGAGGGCGAGAAGCCGGGAGAACCGTGCATCGACGTCGACTCCTTCGTGGTGACGGATGCTGCGCCGCTTCAGGATTCCTGAAGTGCTTCAGGATTCCTGAGGTACCGGTCTTTGCGGGTCGGCACCCGGTCCGTCCCTCGCACCCGGCGCCGTGTCCCACCCGCCGGCGACCGACGGGGCACGCGCCAGCCCGATGCTGCCCGCTCCCATGAGCACCACGCCGACCACCTCGGGCGCGATCCGCGCGCCGAGCTCGATCTGCTCTCCGAACAGGAACCACCCCAGCGCCACGCTCGTCAACGCGTCACCGACGGTGAGGGCGGGCTGGGACGCGGCGAGCGTGCCGGCCCGGAACGCGCTCTGCAGCAACAAGAATCCGACGACTCCCGTCGCCGCGGTGGCGTACGGATGCCATGTCGTGAACACGGCGCCCAGCCCGTTCTGAAAGGTGCCGGTCACCTCTTTGAGCAGTGCGGCGGTCGCGGCGAAGGACACGGCGGACGCCAGCCCCAACAGGGCCGCGCGGGGCGCCCCCCGAACCGCGCGGGCGGCCACTGCCAGCCCGGCCACGGCAGCCGGCAGCACCCCGGCGAGCGGCAGCCAGCGACCCGCGGAGGCCGTGGACCGGCCGGAGGCGGGGGCGGCTGCCGCCAGGAACATCGCGAGCCCGGCGGCAAGGGCGGCAAACGCCAGCCAGGTCCTGATGTCCGGACGGCGATGGAAGACCAGGCTGCCGACGACAAGGGTGAACAGCAGTTCCGCGGCGAGCAGTGGCTGGACGAGGGACAGACCCCCTGTGCCCAGGGCGGCCGCCTGCAGAACGGTGGACAGGGCGAGCAGCGTGGTACCGGCCACCCAGTGGGGTCGCCGCAGCACATGCCCGAGCCAGCGCACGGCCTGCCGAAGACCGGTTCCCCCTTCTGGTTCATCGGTCGCGGCCCGCCGCTGCAGCACGGAGGCCGAGGCGTTGGACAGCGCCGCCAGCAGTGCCAGGACGACGGTGAGCACGCGCAGTCACCATTCACCCGAACACGGCGGCGAGCCGCCGGTACAGGGCCGGCGCCGCGCCGCGCACCCGGACGGGCAGCCGCAGCCAGCCGGGAACGTAGATCTCGTCCCGCCCTCGGGAGACCGCGGTCCACACGGCGTCCGCAACTCGCTCGGGCGGTACCGGTCTGGGGTGCGACCGCCGGTAAGGAGTGCCGCGCCGTTCGAAGAAGGGTGTGTCCACCACGCCGGGCACCACATGGCTGATCTCGACGCCGGTGCCGCGCAGTTCATAGCGCAGGGCATCGGCGAAGGTGCCCAGCGCTGCCTTTGCCGCCGAGTACACGGCCTCACCCCGCACTCCTACCGCCCGCGCCAGGGACCCGAGGAGCACCACGTGTCCGGACCCCGCCTCCACCATGTGTGGCACGAACTGCCGTACCAGACGGAGCGTGGCCAGCAGATCGACCTCGATGACTTCCTCGAGGGCGGACGCGGGCATGGTGATGAAGTCCCCGGCCCAGCCGATGCCTGCGCCGGCCACCAGCAGATCCACTCGCCCGACCTCGGCCAGGGCGAACCGGGCCAGCTGCCGTTCGGCGCCGGGCCGGGTGAGATCCCTGGGAAAGGCCCGCGCTCCGGCCAGCCCCGCGACATGCTCCAGACGTGCCACATCGCGCCCGTTGAGGACGAGCCTCCACCCTTCGGCGGCCAGCCGGCGGGCCACCGCGGCACCGATACCCGAGGAGGCTCCGGTCACGAGCGCCGTGCCCGCGCGCTTGACCCCGTCGGTCGGGGATCCGGGTGCCGGCGAGGACTGCGGGAACGCCGTGCGCGTACGCGAAACGTCGGCCGTCCCGGCAGGGGAGGGAGCATGAGACATGGGCGGATCCTCGGCAGCGAGGGGTGAACGCACGAGAAGCAGCCGTCCGCGGCGCTCCCGGCGTTCGGCGGGGAAGGCTACTCCAGAGTTACCAGGGCCCGGGCCGCCGAAACATTCGGGGAGAGCGTTTCACCGGCGCCGCGAAGGGAGACCCACTACGCCGTGCACTCACCCTCGCCGGTACCGCGCCGCCCCATGTCACGGGCGAGCGGCCCGCTGCGGCTGCTGATCATCAGCGCGACTATGGGAGAGGGCCACGACACCGTGGCCCGGGAACTCGTCCGGCGCGCCCGCGAACAGGGCTATGACGCGCATGTCCTGGACGTCCTGCGACTGTTGCCACTCGGTCTGGGAAGCGGACTGCGCCTCTTCTACCAGTCGTCCATACGGCACTACCCCTGGGCGTACGCCGGTCTGTACAACTCGCTGCTGCGACCCGGCACCGGGCATCGTCCCAGCGGTGTCCCCCTGGCCCGCCTGGCGAGCAGCCGTCTGACGGAGTTCGTGGAACGCACGGGCGCCGACGTGGTGGTCGACGTATTCCACCTTGCCGCGCAGCTGACCGGTCATCTGAGAGCCCTCGGAAGGCTGCGACAGCCGAGCGCCGTCTTCGTGACCGACTTCGCCGTGCACCGGCAGTGGCTCCATCCCGGCAACGACCTGTACCTCTGCCTGACCGACGATGCCGCGCGGGTGGTGCGGGGGAGCACAGCCGTCCCCGTCGAGACGACCGGCCCGGTCGTGGCGCCCGACTTCTTCGCGCCGGCCGCCGGGGCCGCGACCTGGCGACAACGCTTCGAGTGGTACGGCCCTGGGCGCACGCCCGTCCTGCTGTCCGCCGGAGCATGGGGAGCCGCCTCGGGACTGGACGAGACCGCTCGGCTGCTGACCGCGGCCGGCTATCTCCCCGTCGCGCTGTGCGGCCGCAATGAGCGCCTGCGCGCCCGCATGGCACGGGTGCCGGGCGCGCTCGCCCTGGGCTGGGTCACCGACATGCCCGGCCTGTTGCGCGCGGCCCGCGTCATGGTGGACAACGCCGCCGGTCAGACCGCCGTACAGGCTCTCGCCTGCGGGCTACCGGTGGTGGGTCACCGGCCGCTGCCCGGCCATGGCGCGGACGGTGTACGACGGATGGCGGCGCTCGGTGTCTCGGAGACGGCCCCGGACGGCACGGCCCTGCTGAGGGCGCTCGAGAGACTGTCGACGGACGGCTCGGCCCGGGACCGCAGAATCGCCCATGGGCGTGCGCTGTTCCAGGGGGATGCGCTGGGCCGGGTGGCGGCACTTGCCGACCTTCCGGTCAGGTGATCCGCGGGGTACGTACAGTCGGGCAGCCCACCGGGCACTGGCCGAGCGCCCGCTGATCCCGCCGACCACGCGGCTGCGCACGCGATGGCCCCTTCCCCCCTACGGACAGCCTCCGAGGGTGATGTCTCTGCCGGGCGTCGAGGGAACCGCTGCTGAAGAACCACGCCATCAGGTCAAGCGTCCCGGACCCTTGACTCGGAAGGTGCCCGCCCCGATCCTCGTCCCATATGTTGCGCTGGTCATGACAACCTCAGGGCGGTCGTCGACCGCGCGATCCCGCCGACCGAGGGACGTGGGCCGTGACGCCGACTCGACGCTCGTACCGCAGACGCAAGAACGTCACCGTGCTGTCGCTGCTTCTCTTCCTCCTGGCCCTGGCCTTCGGCCCCACGCCGAGTTCCGCGGCCGGAAACGACTGGTGGATCCCGACCTCGCCCCCGGCCCCGGACGCCCAGGTCAACGTCACCGGTGAGCCCTTCACCGGCACCGATGCCACGGGCGACGTACGCGGATTCATCGACGCGCACAACCACCTGTTCTCCAACGAGGCCTTCGGCGGGCGGCTGATCTGCGGGAAGGTGTTCTCCGAGGCCGGGGTCGCCGACGCGCTCAAGGACTGTCCCGAGCACTATCCCGACGGCTCCCTCGCGGTCTTCGACTACATCACCCACGGCGGCGACGGCAGGCACGACCCGGTCGGCTGGCCGACCTTCAAGGACTGGCCGGCGTACGACTCGATGACCCATCAGGCGAACTATTACGCCTGGCTGGAGCGGGCCTGGCGCGGCGGGCAGCGGGTGCTGGTCAACGACCTCGTCACCAACGGCATGATCTGCTCGGTCTACCCCTTCAAGGACCGCGGCTGCGACGAGATGACCTCCATCCGGCTGCAGGCCAAGCTGACGTACCAACTGCAGGACTACATCGACAAGATGTACGGCGGCCCCGGCAAGGGCTGGTTCCGCATCGTCACCGACAGCGCACAGGCCCGCGAGGTGATCAAGCAGGGCAAGCTGGCCGTCGTCCTGGGCGTGGAGACCTCCGAGCCGTTCGGCTGCAAGCAGGTCCTCGACATACCGCAGTGCAGCAAGGCCGACATCGACAAGGGCCTCGACGAGCTGTACGGGCTCGGGGTGCGCTCGATGTTCCTGTGCCACAAGTTCGACAACGCGCTGTGCGGCGTCCGCTTCGACTCGGGCGGCCTCGGAACGGCCATCAACGTAGGGCAGTTCCTGTCCACCGGCACCTTCTGGCAGACCGAGAAGTGCACCGGCCCCCAGCACGACAACCCCATCGGCAACGCCTCCTCCGCCGCGGAGAAGGACCTGCCGGCAGGTGTGGACGTCCCCTCGTACGACTCCGACGCCCAGTGCAACAAACGCGGCCTCACCGACCTCGGCGCCTACGCCGTTCACGGCATGATGAAACGCAAGATGATGCTGGAGATCGACCACATGAGCGTCAAGGCGGTCGGCCAGGCACTGGACATCTTCGAGGCCGCGTCCTACCCCGGCGTGCTCTCCTCGCACAGCTGGATGGACCTGAACTGGACCGAGCGCGTCTACTCCCTCGGCGGCTTCGTCGCCCAGTACATGCACGGCTCCCAGGGGTTCGTCGCGGAGGCCGCCCGCACCAAGGCGCTGCGCGACAAGTACCACGTGGGCTACGGCTACGGGACCGACTTCAACGGCATCGGCGACCACCCGGCCCCGCGCGGTGCCGACGCCCCCAACAAGGTCACGTACCCCTTCAGGAGCGCAGACGGCGGCTCGGTCATCGACCGGCAGACAACCGGTGAGCGCACCTTCGACTTCAACACCGACGGTGCGGCCCACGTCGGCATGATCCCCGACTGGATCGAGGACATCCGGCTCAACGGTGGCCAGGGCGTGGTGAACGACCTGATGCGGGGCGCCGAGTCCTACCTCGACACCTGGGGGGCGACCGAGCAGCACCAGGCATCCGTCAACCTCGCCAAGGGCGCGACCGCCACCGCCAGTTCGTCCGAGTGGAATCCGTTCACCAGCTACCAGCCGGGCCGGGCCGTCGACGGTGACGACGGCACCCGCTGGGCGAGCGACTGGAGCGACGACCAGTGGTGGCAGGTCGACCTGGGCGCGACCCACCGGGTCAGCCGGGTCACGCTGGCCTGGGAGCGTGCATACGGCAAGTCGTACCGCATCGAACTCTCCACCGACGGCACCGACTGGCAGACCGTCTGGTCCACCACGTCCGGCGACGGCGGTCTGGACACCGCCCGCTTCACTGGCACACCGGCCCGCTACGTCCGCATCCACGGCCTGCAGCGCGGCACCGACTGGGGATACTCGCTGTACGAAGTGGGCGTCCACAGCGCCTGAGGTCCGTCACCACCCCCGAGGACACACATGGCACGCATGCCGTCGGCCGAGCGGCGCAGACAGCTGACGGAAGCGGCGATCAGGGCGATGGCCCGGGACGGTGTCGCCAGGACGACGACCCGGTCCATCGCCGCCGAGGCGGGCGTGTCCCTGAGCGTCTTCCACTACTGCTTCGACTCCAAGCAGGCCCTGGTCGAGGCCGTCATCACCACCCTCACCGATCACTCGGTGACCGTGGTGAAGGAGGTCCTGCGGCCCAGGGCCACGCTGGAGGAGACCGTCCGGGCCGGTTTCCAGGCGTACTGGGACCACGTCCGCAGCCACCCCGACGAGCACATGCTTACGTACGAACTCACCCAGTACGCCCTGCGCGAGCCGGGTTTCGAGCACCTGGCGCGACGGCAGTACGAGCTGTACGGCGCCGCCTACACCGAGCTCATCGACGGGCTGCGCCGCACCATGGGCCTCCGACTTGCCGTCCCCGCGTCGGTGCTGGCCCGCTATCTGGCCGCCATGACCGACGGGCTGACGCTCAACTACCTCGTCCTCGGCGACCAGTCGGCCTGGGCCGACATCCTCGACACGGTCACGACCCACATCGCCGGCCTGGTCGATGACGATCTTCGCCGGGCCTAGAGCTGTCGTTCGGAACAGCAGAGGAGCCGAACGACAGGCCCTGGTCACAGCAGACGCACGACAGCCCTCCCCTTCGCGAGGGGCGGTGCCGAGGTCAGCGGGTGCCCGGTCCGCCGCTGCCGAAGGCCCCGCTGTTGCCCTCGCTCCAGCGCTTCCGCTTCTGCGAGGCACTCGTCCTGCTCGGTGTATTGCCGTGACCGGGCAGCTCGTGCGGGGTGAGCCGGTGCTCGCTGCGGGGGATCTCGGCGGGTTCGCGGTTCTCTTGTACCTCGCGGACCGGGCCGTCGTCCGGCAGCTGCGGCTGATCCTCCGGGCGTGGCGGAGCGGGTTCGCGGCGACGGATGCGGGCGCCCAGGAAGAAGGCACCGATCAGCAGGGCCACGACCGCCACCCCCACGACGACCAGGCCGATTCCGAGTGCGCCGCGGCCTGCGGCGATGTCCATCCATGAGGTGCTCATGGGCTCGCGGGTACCCATGGGACCCGGTGCCAACCGAACCGAGCGGCCGGACCGCGGTCACCGGTGTTTGAGGCGATCGGCGAAGGCAACCCGCCAGGTGTGACTTCGACGACCCAGCAGGAGCTCTTCCGCTTCCTGGAGGACCGCTTCGCCTGTGCGCAGGCGTGCACCGAGTGCGCACGCGCGTGTGCTCTGCGCGCAAGCCTCGTGGACCCGGACGGCACGGAGGAGCAGGAACTCGTACGACGCAAGGGCATCATGTGCGCGGAGGTGTGCGACGCGACCTGCCGTGTGCTGTCCGAGCAGAACCGCCTGGACGAGGCCGCCATCCGCATCCAGGTGGAGTGGTGCCGCACCGTGTGCCTGGAGTGCGCGCATGCCTTCGACCGGCTGCCGGGTGCCGAGGACGGCGCGAAGGCCTGCCGGCAGTGCGCCGATGTGTGCACGGAATTCCTCGCCACGCTGAACTGACGCTCACCACGGCGCCCCGACCGGCTGCCCGAGGCGCACGTTCCAGCGCCCGGACCTGCCGCTGAGCTCGATCGCCGTCAGCGGCGGGACGTCCGCGCGCCAGAACGCCGACTCCGGCGCGCCGAGCGCCCGGACCGCCGCGGCCCGTGCGGCCTCGGGCTCGACCACGGCGAGGGTCCGGCCGTGCGTCTGCGCGACCGTCTCCAGCCAGCCCGCCACCCGGTCGCACAGCGCCACCACCGACTCCCCGCCGTGCGGCGCGGCGGCGGGGTCCGACAGCCAGCGGGCCAGCGCCTCCGGCTCACGCTCGCTCACCTCCGCCAGCGTCGCACCGCGCCAGCGGCCCGCATCCAGTGCCGCCAACTCCGGCGCCTCCACGGCGTCGAGGCCGAGAGCGACGGCCGTCTCGCGGCAGCGCAGGGTGGGGGAGACCCAGACCCGTTCCGCCGCCGGGAGCGTGCCGGCGGCCGCCCGTGCCTGCCGCAGTCCGGCGGCGTCCAGCGCGCAGCCGTCGTCGAAGCGGGCCTGTCTGAGCGCCGCGGTGATCGCAGGTGAGACCAAGATCACTCGGCTCGTCATGTGTCCACTCCCGCGCTCGAGATCGCTCCGAAATCCTTGAACTGACCATGATCTGGCGGCGAAGGCGGCTCACCGGGGGCGCTCACGGCCGTCCCGTGCGCCCTTGGCCCCACCTCTGCTTCGCGGTACCTTCTCGTGGATATTGACGACGGCACAGCGGAAGCCGGTGGAATTCCGGCACGGTCGCGCCACTGTATGCCGGGCACGCACCCTGGGTGTGTGCCGGGCGAGTCAGACCCGCCCCGTCGTCGCGTGCACCACCGAGACGGGACGCGAGTTCCCCAGGAGGGCCTGCCATGGCGCAGTCTGTCGCTCAGCCGACCACCACCCCCACCGCCGTACCGGCAAAGCTGCCGATCGGCGCGATCGTCCCCTGGGCGGTCTTCTTCGGCATCCTGATGCTGGTTCTGCTCTACTTCGTCGGCGCCGAGCAGGGCGCCACCTCCGTGATGAGCGGGGACAACGTCCACGAGTGGGTGCACGACGCCCGCCACCTGCTCGGCTTCCCCTGCCACTGAGGGCGGCGAGAAAGCACAGCCGCCCATGAACTCGGCAACCGTCCGCAACCTCCTGGTGCGCGGCATGCTCGCGGGACTCGCCGCGGGCCTGCTCGCCCTCGTCGTCGCCTACTTCCTCGGTGAACCGCGCGTGGACGCGGCCATCGCCTACGAGGAGGCGCACTCCCATGAGCACGGCGTCGAAGCCGTCAGCCGCACGATGCAGTCCACCGCGGGCCTGTCCACCGGTGTCCTGGTCTACGGCGTCGCGTTCGGTGGCATCGCCGCCCTCGCGTACTGCTTCGCGCTCGGCCGCATCGGCCGCTTCGGGCCGCGCGCGAGCGCGCTGCTCCTGGCGGCCGCCGGGCTGATCAGCGTGTACGTCGTGCCGTTCCTGAAGTACCCGGCCAACCCGCCGTCCGTCGGCGACCCCGACACCATCGGCAAGCGCACCACGCTGTACTTCCTGATGGTGGTGCTGAGCGTGCTGCTGGCCGTCGCCGCCGTCATCCTGGGCAAGCGCCTCGCGCCCCGCCTGGGCAACTGGAACGCGACGCTCGCCGCGGGCGCGTTCCTCGTCCTCGCCATCGGGCTCGCGTACGCGTTCCTGCCGTCCTTCAACGAGGTCCCCAAGGACTTCTCCGCCACCCTGCTGTGGCAGTTCCGGCTGGCGGCCCTGGCCGTCCAGTTGACCCTGTGGACCTCCTTCGGGCTGGTCTTCGGGGTGCTGGCGGAGCGCCTTCTCGTCCCGGAACCGGTGCGGGCGAACGGCGCCACCCAGGCAACTCCCGTCGCCCACTGACCGGTTCCACCAGGTCACTCGGCAAAGGGCCCCCGGTCATCGACCAGGGGCCCTTTCCCTGTCCCTCGCCATTCCCAATTTCTGGAACACGTTCTACGGTGTGCGCCGTCAGGACCGGCCTGGGAAGC
This sequence comes from Streptomyces sp. NPDC002092, assembly GCF_053593775.1. Lineage (NCBI taxonomy): Bacteria > Bacillati > Actinomycetota > Actinomycetes > Kitasatosporales > Streptomycetaceae > Streptomyces > Streptomyces sp. NPDC002092. The sequence continues at coordinate 262,602 of NZ_JBSFDG010000007.1, read as the reverse complement.
CTGGAGGCGCCGTGCACCTCGAATACACGCCCGAGCAGCAGCGGCTGCGCACCGAACTGCGCTCGTACTTCGCCGAGTTGGTGCCGGACAACGCCTACGCCCGGCACGGCGACCCGGCCGCCCAGAAACGCTTCTACCGCCAGACCATCCGGCGCCTGGGCACGGACGGCTGGCTCGGCGTGGGCTGGCCGAAGGAGTACGGCGGGCGCGGGCTCACCGCCATGGAGCAGTTCATCTTCTTCGACGAGGCCGCCCAGGCCGGCGTACCGCTGCCGCTGATGGCGCTGAACACCGTCGGCCCGACGATCATGCAGTTCGGCACGGACGAACAGAAGGCGTACTTCCTGCCCAAGATCCTCGCCGGCGAGATCGACTTCGCGATCGGCTACAGCGAGCCCGACGCGGGGACCGATCTCGCGTCCCTGAAGACGCGCGCCGTACGCGACGATGGGGGCACCTCCCGCTCGAGCGAATTCGAGAGTGGGGGAGAGTACGTCGTCAACGGGCAGAAGATCTGGACCACCAACGGCGACACCGCGGACTGGGTGTGGCTGGCGACCCGCACCGACCCCGACGCCCCGCCCCACAAGGGCATCACCATGCTCCTCGTCCCCACCACCGACCCCGGCTACTCCTGCACCCTCATCAACACCCTCGCCTCGCACGACACCACGGCCAGCTACTACGAGAACATCCGCGTCCCCGTCTCCCGCCGTGTCGGCGCCGAGAACCAGGGCTGGCGGCTGATCACCAACCAGCTCAACCACGAGCGCGTCACCCTCGCCGCCCACGGCACCATGGCCATCCGGGCGCTGCAGGACGTGCAGCGCTGGGCCACGGAGACCAAACTCGCCGACGGCCGCCGCGTGATCGACCTGCCCTGGGTGCGCCGCCGCCTCGCCCAGACCCACACCAGGCTCGACGCGATGAAACTGCTCAACTGGCGGATGGTGCACGCCGTCCAGAACGGCACGCTCACCCCGCAGGACGCCTCCGCGGTCAAGGTCTACGGCTCCGAGGCGCGCCGGGACGCCTATGCCTGGCTGATGGAGATCGTCGGCGCGGCGGGCGCACTGAAGGAGGGCTCCGCCGGTGCGGTCCTCCACGGCGAACTGGAGCGCGGCTACCGCTCCGCCGTGATCTTCACCTTCGGCGGCGGCAACAACGAGATCCAGCGGGAGATCATCTCGTGGATCGGTCTGGGGATGCCGAGGGTCCGGCGTTAGCCTGCTGTGACCACAGACCTTAGTTGTCACATACCGAGGATAGTTGGCACCGTGATTCTGTGGGATCAGGATGACGGCCGAGCCGTGATGCGGCAGTTGGCACTTCGACGCGAGCACACTGGGAACGCCGTCGACTGCGACTTCGCGGTGATGGCGGCTCCAACTCAAGATCGAGAACTTACCGCCTGCAGGGCTGAAGTTCTCCGCTGGCGCCGCGTCCGAGGTTGCCCGTGGGCGTACACCATCGGCAGCGGCCGTTCTGGCGGGGATCTTGGAGATGCCGTTCGCGGACTCGAGGGCGGTGGATGACTGAGCCCTGCTGCCCTCTCGTCAGGTGACGTCCTCGAAGCGGGTGTGCGCATCGATCAGTTGGTGCAGGGGGCGGGCCGGCTCGCGATAGCGCGGCAACGTGGGCGGGCCCCATCCCTGGTAGGGCGGCAGCTCCGGCTTGGCACCGGCCGGGCGGGCGATCTCCTTGGGCTCGACAGCGACGATGTAGGACCAGCCGCGTTCCTCCAGGGCCAGGCGGAAGCAGACACTGCGGCCGTATCCGCAGTCGGCCACAATCACCGGCACCGACGGAAGCCAACCCGCCAGCCTCTCCAGCAGCCCCAGGGGCAGGCGGGGCTTGGGCACATGCCCCACCTCATCGGGCACGCCCGCAGCCGTGCGACGCCGCGTGTCGTGCGCCCGTTCCTCGGGTAGGAACAATTCCCATTCCAGTGGGCAGGAGGCGGTATCCGTGGCCGCATGCACACTGACGGCGACCTGGCAGGTGGCCCGATTCCCCAGTGCCCCGCAGTACTGCCGGGCCACCCCCACCGACGCCCGCCCGCACTTGGGAAACGCGACGTCGTCGATGACCCACACCTCGGGCTTGACGACCTGGACCAGCCGCTCGTCGATCCGCCGCCGCACCGGCGTCCGCTGCCACGGCGACTGGTTGACGAACTGCTCCAGGGCCTGCATGTTCCCGTCCGGCAGCCGCTGCGCCATCGGCTGGATCGACTTGCGCCGGCCGTCCAGCATCAGCCCCCGCAGATAGCAATCGCTCTACATCGCAGGCATCTTCCTTTGGTCCGCACGGTGATCCAAACGAAAGTCCCTAGGTGCGACTGGGCCAGCCGGAAGGCGACGTGTGGAGTGCCTGCGAGGTGACAGTGGACATGTCCGGCAGGCCGTTTTGTCACGCCTCGGCAAACCTGGCAAAAGGAAGTGATGACTGTGTCGGGCACTTCTTGCTCCGTGCCGCGTCCGCCGAGCACGCACCTGGTCACCGGGAATGCCTCGAAGCGCGGTGAACTCCAGCCTCTGGCGGGCCGTGGGCCGCGGACCGGGTCCGCTCCGCTCGGGGCGTGCGTCGGCGCTACGGGGCGGTGGGACGCGGGGCGGGTGAGGGCGAAGAGGTAGCCGCGTTCGTCGTCGAGACGCAGGGCGTGGGGGACGGAGGGACGGCTTCGGAGAGGTGCGGGTGGCGGCCCTGCTCCAGGCGGGTGTAGCGGGTGGTGACACACGCCAGGGGCGCGACCTCCTCACGGCTTGGGCACCCGGCGCGCCCCGCGCCCGGTGGCAGTCCGGCGGTGTTCGGGGTGAGGAGGGGGCGACGGGAGCGGAGAAAGTCGCCGAGTTCGCCGTTGTACCCCATTCCTCAGGTATTGGAGGCGCGTGGGACTGTGTGCGGTGCGAGGATGACCCAGACGACGCTCAGGTGGCCGGTGCGGTAGAGGGCGGGGCCGTCGTCCCCCGGACCACGAGGTGTGGAGCCACCACCTGTTCCCCGGTACCGGTGTCGCGACCGTCCAGGCGTGCGATGGCCCGGTCCACGGCGAGGTGGGCGAGGCGGGGGATGTCCTGCCCGACGGTGGTGAGGTCGATATGGGCCAGGCGGGCCAGATGGCTGTCGTCGAAGCCGACGACGGAGATGGCGCCGGGGACGGGAATGCCGCTGCGGAGGAAGACATCGAGGACACCGGTCGCGCAGCGGTCGTTGAAGGCGAGGACCGCGGTGGGGCGCGGGTGGGAGGCGGCGAGAACCTGGGCGGCCTCGGCGCCCTCTGCCTCGGTGAGGCCCCCGGGCACGACGCGGATGTGCTCGGTGAGACCGTGGCGGCTCATGGCGGTGCGGTAGCCGCGTCGCCGGTCGGCTGCGCCGGGTGCCTTGCCGCCGTCGATGTGGGCGATGGCGCGGTGGCCCAGCGCCACGAGGTGGTCGACCGCTTGGCGGGCGCCCTTGTCGTCGGCGGTCCGTACGACCTCCAGGCCGGGGACGGGTGGCCGCAGGTGGCGGGCCACAGAGACGACCGGCAATTGCCCGGCGAGCTCCGTCAGCCGTGAGGCGGGGGCCTGTGGGCCCAGCAGGATCAGCGCCTCGCAGCGGTCGTCGAGCAGGGTTTCGACGGCACGCTGCTCACCCCGTCCGGCGCTCACGGCGCTAAGCGCGATCTGGTATCCGGCTGGTTCGGCGGTGGCGTAGATGCCCTCGACCAGGTCGGCGTGGAAGGGATGCTGGAGGCCGAACTGCACGCCGAGCAGGTGGGAGCGGTGGCTGCGCAGCAGTCTCGCCCGGGCGTCCGGGCGGTAGCCGATCTCCCGCGCGGCCTCCAGGACACGCTCGCGGGTGGCGGCGCTGGCCCCCTTCGCCCCGCGCATCACGATGGAGGCCAGCGCGGTGGACACGCCTGCCCGCGTCGCCAGGTCGGCGAGCGTCGGCCGCTTCCCGTCCGGGACCGCCGGGGTCGCAGGCATCCTGTCCTCTCCTGGTCGGTCTCGTCTGCTGGGGACCGATTGTAGAACGTTCCATGTGGGCGTTGCTTCAGGAGAGGGCTCGGCAACGGCACGGTGACGTGAGAGGTACGACCCTGGCGGCGGCCGCTCGGGCTGGAGAAGGCGCCGCCGAGTCGGCGTCGTGTGCTCGGTGCTACGGCCGCACTGTCACCGGGCTCTCCCTGACGTCACCCACGCTGACCGCACCGCCCGTGGTGATCGAACCGATCGAGGCGAGGGCGATGCCCAGCGCGGCCCGAGCGTCCTCGCCGGTGACCGACGGAGCACGCTTGTCCCGGACGCTGTCGGTGAACTCGGCCAGTTCGGCAACGTAGGCCGCGTGGAAGAGATCCTGGTCGTAGCTGACGCACTCGGCGGCAGCGCCGGCCGCACCGTAGGACGTGAGGTGGCTGCTGCGCACGTCACCCAGGGTGAGCATGCCGGTCGAGCCCTTGACCTCACCGCGGACGTCATAGCCGTACACCGCCTGGAAGTTGGCCTCCGCCGTGGCGATGGCGCCGTTGTCGAAGCGGATCGTCACCACGGCCGTGTCGAGCAGTCCGTGGTCCTTGAAGTCGGGCCGGACCAGGGCGTCGGCCATGGCGAAGACCTCGACGGGCTCTGAGCCGGGGTTGAGGTAGCGCAGGACGTCGAAGTCGTGGATGAGCGTCTCCAGGAAGATCGTCCACGGCGGGATGCGCGACGGGTCGTGCAGGTTGGGGTCCCGGGTGAGGGAACGCAGCAGCTGCGGGGTACCGATGTCACCGGCGGTGATCTTCTCGTGGGCGGCGCGGAAGCCGACGTCGAAGCGGCGGTTGAAGCCCACCTGGAGCACCACGCCCGCCTCATGTGCGGCGGTGATGGCGCGGTCGGCTTCGTCGAGGGTGACGGCCATCGGCTTCTCGCAGAAGACCGACTTGCCGGCGCGTGCTGCGGCCTCGATGAGTCCGGCGTGGGTGCGGGCGGGCGTGACGATCACGACCGCCTCGATCTCGGGGTCGTCGAGCAGGTCACCGATCTCCGTGTACGTCTTGGGGCAGCCGAGACGATCGGCCAGAGCCTTCGCGGCCCCGGGTGCGGGATCGGCAATGGCGGCCAGCCGTACACCGGGGAGGCGGCGGGCCAGGGTCTCGGCGTGGAAGGAGCCCATGCGTCCGGCGCCGATGAGGCCGACCGCGAAAGACTGGGGGGAGGTCATGGCACATACTCCGTGATCTACGTCGTGGCTTCGGTGGTGGCGGCTGCCGTGGTGCGCGGACGCGAGGGCGGGGCAGATGTCCCGCGGTCGCTCCTGTCAGACGGTGAAGGCGGCCCGGAAGCGTTCCAGAGCGGCCTCGCTGTCGCTGGATGCCCATGCCTCCATGGCGACGGTGCCGTCGTAGCCGATGTCTGCGAGGGTGCGGGCGACGGCCGGGTAGTTGATCTCTCCCGTGCCGGGTTCGCAGCGGCCCGGCACGTCCGCCACCTGGATCTCACCGATGAGTCCCGCGCCGTGGGCGCGGCGCACCAGCTCGATCAGATTTCCCTCGCCGATCTGGGCGTGGTACAGGTCCAGGTTCATGCGCAGACCGGGCCGGTTCACGGCGGCAACCAGCGCCAGGGTGTCGGCAGCCTTCGCGAAGGGCACCCCGGGGTGATCGACGGCGGTGTTGAGATTCTCCAGGGTGAAAATGACCCCGGCGTTCTCGCCGAGCTCGGCGATCCGGGTGAGTGTGCGGTGCGCCGCCATCCACATCGCGCCGGTGGGCTCCCCGGGTACCGGCACCACGGGCAGCCCCTGGCTGTCCAGACCGGTTCCGTGGAGGTTCAGGCGAGTGCAGCCCAGGTGCTCGGCCGCCTTGAGTGACTCCTCGGCCGTGCGCAGCAGTTCGGCGGCGCCGTCGTCCTCGGTGAGGCTGCCGCTCACGTACCCCGTCATCGAGACGATCTCGGCGGACGAGCGGGCGAGGGCATCGAGATCGTGGTTCGTCCAGTCCCAGATCTCGACCTGGAAACCGGCCTCGTGGATACGCCGTGCCCGCTCCTCGATCGGAAGGTCGCGGAAGACCATCTCCGCACAGACCGCCAGTGCGTACATCGTGGTTCTCCTCATCTCCGGATGACCGGGAACTAGAACGTTCTATATACTCTGACCAGTACGCCAGCCACCATGAGCCGCTGTCAAGTGTCCGGTGGCCATGAAGCCTGTAACGTTCCAGCAATCTCGCGCGGAAGCCGTCAGCACCGCGTAGAAGCCCGCCACGGCGCGTCAACTGCGCCGGGGGTCCCCATGGGCCGGCCACCGCGCGAGCTGGTGGCTTGGTTACTCGGGGGCTCTGCTCGGCCGCTCGTCGGCAGGGAGCGTCAGCCTCGGGCGTCGGGTGCCGGTCAGGCCGCAGCCGGCCAGGTGCTCGCGCGTGCTGACGGCGATGGGCAGCGGCACCTCGGGTGCGCAGGGGTAGAGGTCCTGCTCGACGATGACGAACAGCTCGGCGTCGAGGGTGGCGAGTGCGGTGACGATGTCGGCGGGGTTGGGCACGCCGGCGGGCGGGGAGACGCACACCCCGCGCTTGACGGCCTCGCCGAAGGAGAGGTTTTCGGCGGCGACCTGGGCCAGGACGGCGGGGTCCATCTGCTTGATGTGGACGTAGCCGACGCGTTCGCCGAAGCGGCGGATGAGGTCGAGGTTGTCGCCGCCGCCGTAGGCGACGTGGCCGGTGTCCAGGCAGAGGTTGGTGTAGCGGGGGTCGGACTCGTTCAGCAGCCGTTCGATCTCGGGCTGGGTCTGGATGTGGCTGTCGGCGTGCGGATGGATGACGAGGCGTACGTCGTACTCGTCGAGCAGCAGCTTGCCGAGCCGGTCGGCGGCCCTGCCGAAGCCCGCCCACTGTTCGGCGGTCAGCTCGGGCGACTCGGTGAACGCGCCCGTCTTCTCGTCCCGGTACATGGGCGGGATGAAGACGAGGTGGTGGGCGCCGGCGGCGGCGGTCAGGCCGGCGATCTGCCGGAGGTGGGCGAGCATGTCGTCCCAGGCCTCGGGGCGGTGCAGCGCACCGAAGACGGTGCCGCCGGAGACCTGCAGGCCGCGGGCGTCGAGTTCGTCCTTGAGGCGCTGGGGGTCGGTGGGGAGGTAGCCGTAGGGGCCGAGCTCCAGCCACTCGTAGCCGGCCTGGGCAAGTTCGTCGAGGAAGCGGGTGTACGGCACCTGGTGCTCGTCCTCGGGGAACCAGACGCCCCACGAGTCGGGGGCCGAGCCCAGGCAGAGGTTGCCCGCAGTGGTGCGGAAGGGAGGTGGCGCCGTTGCCATGGTGTGTCCTTCGGAGTGCGGCACGGAAACTCAGTTGGAGGTGGGGAAGTTGAAGCCCGCGCTGACCTGCTGCTCGGGCTGGGGCCAGCGAGTGGTGACGACCTTGGGGCGGGTGTAGAAGCGGATGCCTTCGGGGCCGTGGATGGGGGAGTCGCCGATGAGGGAGTCCTTCCAGCCGCCGAAGGAGTAGTAGGACATCGGGACGGGCACCGGTACGTTGATGCCGATCATGCCGACCTTGATGTGGCGCTGGAAGCGGCGGGCTGCTTCGCCGGAGGCGGTGAACAGGGCGGTGCCGTTGCCGTAGGGGTTGGCGTTGATGAGGTCGATGGCCTCGTCCAGGGTCTCGACTCGGAGGATCGCCAGCACCGGGCCGAAGAGTTCCTCCTTGTACGCTGCCATCTCGGTGGTGACGTGGTCCAGGAGGGAGGGGCCGGTGAAGAAGCCCTCGGCGTAGGCGGGGTCGTCGAGCTTGAGACCGCGGCCGTCGACGACGACGGTGGCGCCCTGGGTGGCGGCGACGCCGACCGCGCTCTCGACGCGCTCCTGGGCGGCCTTGGTGACCAGCGGCCCCATCTCGGTGCCGGGCTGGTCACCGGGGCCGACCTTCACCTCACGGGCCTTGCGCTCCAGCACCTGCACGAGTCCGTCGGCGGCGTCGCCGACGGCGACGGCGACGGAGACGGCCATGCAGCGCTCGCCGGCGGAGCCGTAGGCGCCGGCGGTGATGTGGTTGGCGGCGAATTCGAGGTCGGCGTCAGGCAGGACGACGGCGTGGTTCTTGGCGCCGCCGAGGGCCTGGACGCGCTTGCCGTGCGCGGTGGCCTGTTCGTGCACGTACTTGGCGATCGGAGTCGACCCGACGAAGGAGACGGCCTCGATGCCGGGGTGGGTGAGGATCGCGTCGACCGCGTCCTTGCCACCGTGCACCACGTTGAAGACACCGTCGGGCAGTCCGGCCTTCTTGTACAGCTCGGCGACGAAGTTCGCGGCCGACGGGTCGCGCTCACTCGGCTTCAGGATGAAGGTGTTGCCGGTGGCGATGGCCATGGGGTGCATCCACAGCGGCACCATCGCGGGGAAGTTGAACGGGGTGATGCCGGCGACGACGCCGAGGGGCTGGCGGAAGTTGTGCACATCCACGCCACGCGAGACCTGGTCGGAGAAGGAGCCCTTGAGGATGTCGCCGAGGCCGCAGGCGAACTCGACGACCTCGCGGCCCCGGGTGATCTCGCCGCGGGCGTCGTCGACGGTCTTGCCGTGCTCGGCGGAGATGATCCTGCCCAGCTCCTCCTCGTGCTCGAGGAGCAGCTGGCGGAAGGCGAACATCACCTGCGTGCGCTGGGTGAGCGACGATTCCGACCAGGTCTCGAAGGCGGCAGAGGCAGCCTGGACGGCCGCGTCCACGTCGGCCGCGCCGCCGAGGACGACCTGGGCCTGCTCGGCGCCGGTGGCCGGATTGAAGACCGGCTGGGTGGCTGTGGCGGTGCCCTGGACGGGAGCGCCGTTGATCCAGTGCTGGATGGTGGTCACGGTGCGGGTTTCCTTTGCGGGGACGGGACTTACAGGTAGTGGCGCTGGTTCTGCTTCTGAGCGGCGTACGTCTCGTAAGCGGAGCGCGTGGTGTCGAGGGCGGAGGTCTGGCTGACGGGGACGTCCCACCAGCCGTGGCCAGGCGGGTTGGGGCCGTAGAGGTCGGTCTCGACGTGGACGACGGTCGTGCGGGTGGCGGCCTTGGCCTTCTCCATCGCCGCCCGGAACTCCTCCACCGACGTGGCGTGCAGGACGTCCGCGCCGAGGGAGGAGGCGTTGGCGGCGAGGTCGACCGGGAGGACGTCGCCATCCAGTAGGCCCGAATCACCGTCGCGGAAGCGGTACTTGGTGCCGAAGCGCTGGCTGCCGAGTGACTCCGACAGCGAACCGATCGACGCGAAGCCGTGGTTCTGGACAAGCACGATGATGACCTTCAGTCCCTCGGAGACCATGGTGACGATCTCCTGGGCCATCATCAGGTACGAGCCGTCGCCGACCAGCACGACGACCTCGCGGGTCGGGTCGGCCATCTTGGCACCGGCACCGGCGGCGACCTCATATCCCATGCAGGAATAGGCGTATTCGACGTGGTAAGCCTTCGGGTCTCTGGCGCGCCACAGCTGCTGCAGGTCGCCGGGCATGGAGCCGGCAGCGTTGATGACCACGTCACGGTCGCCGAGGACCTCGTTCAGGGCGCCGAGGATCTGCGTCTGGGCGGGCAGATCACCGGTGTTCCGCTCGGGAGCAAAGCACTCGTCCTCGATCTGCCGCGTCCGGGCGATCAGCCGGCGGATGTGACGGCGGTAGGTCTCCTCGACCTCCCAGCCGTCCAGCGCTCCGGCGAGGGCCTGGATGCCGAGCCGGGCGTCGGCGACCAACGGCTCCGCCGAGTGCTTGACGGCGTCCAGGCGGGCCACGTTGAGGTTGACGAAGGTGACGTCCGGATTGCCGAAGACGGTGTGGCTGGCGGTGGTGAAGTCGGAGTAGCGGGTGCCGATGCCGAGCACCACGTCCGCCTCGCGGGCGAGTTCGTTGGCGGCATACGAGCCGGTGGAGCCGATGCCGCCGACCGCGTACGGGTGGTCCCAGGGGACGGCGCCCTTGCCGGCGTGGGTGTCGGCGACCGGGATCCCGGTGGCTTCGGCGAACGCGCGCAGCACGGTCTCCGCACCGGAGTACACGGCACCGCCGCCCGCCACGATCAGCGGCTTTCGGGCATTGCGCAGCAGACGGGCGGCCCGCTCGACGGCGGCCGCCTCCGGCACCGGGCGGCCCACGTGCCACACCCGCCGCCGGAAGAACGACACCGGCCAGTCGTACGCCTCGGCCTGCACGTCCTGCGGCAACGCGAGGGTGACGGCACCTGTCTCGACCGGGTCGGTCAGCACCCGCATGGCCGCAAGGGCGGCCGGGATGAGCTGCTCGGGCCGCGAGATGCGGTCGAAGTACTTCGATACGGCGCGGAAGGCGTCGTTGACGGTGACGTCCCCGCCGCGGGTGTCCTCCAGCTGCTGCAGCACCGGGTCGGCGGCGCGGGTGGCGAACATGTCAGAGGGCAGCAGCAGGACCGGCAGCCGGTTCGTGGTGGCCAGCGCCGCGCCGGTGATCATGTTCGTCGAACCCGGCCCGGTGGAGGCGGTGCAGGCGAAGGTGGCCAGTCGGTCGCGCATCTTGGCGTAGGCCACCGAGGCGTGGACCATGCCCTGCTCGTTGCGGGCGAGGTAGTAGGGCAGGTCGGCCTCGCCGGTCGTGGCCGCCTGCAGCAGCGCCTGGCCGATGCCGGCCACGTTGCCGTGCCCGAAGATGCCCCACACCCCGGGGATGAGGCGCTGCTCCTGGCCGTCGCGCTCGCTGTACTGGTTCGCCAGGAAACGCACCAGGGCCTGAGCCGTGGTCAGTCTGATCGTGTTCATCAGTGGTTCTCCTCGGCCGCGAACGGCAGCCGGTCATCGATGTCCTGGGCGTCCCAGGTCGAACGCACCCAGCCATGGGCGGGGTCGTCGCAGATCAGCCAGGCACGGTCTGGGCCGGGACCGGCCATGACGTTGAGGTAGTAGAGGTCGTAGCCGGGCGCGGCGACGGACGGACCGTGCCAGCCGTGCGGGATCAGCACCGCGTCCCCGGAACGCACCTCGGCCAGCACGTCGATCGGCCGCTCGTTGGTCCCGTACACCCGCTGATAGCCGAAGCCGCTCTCGCCGCCGGAGACCTCGAAGTAATAGATCTCCTCCAGCTCCGACTCCTGGCTGGGCCGGGCCTGGTCGTGCTTGTGCGGCGGATACGACGACCAGTTGCCGCCGGGTGTGAGGACCTCGCAGACCAGCAGCTGCTCGGCCTCGAAGGTACCCGGCAGGCAGTAGTCGTTCACCTGCCTTGAGCAGGCCCCGGCACCGCGCAGCTCCACGGGCACGTTCTCCTTGGACCCGTACCGGGCGGAGAGTGAGCTCCGCCCGGTACGGGCGCTGGGCAGTGCGAACCGGCCGCCGGCCGCACTGCTGATCAGGGCCTCCGACTCGCGGGGGAGGTAGGCGAAGTCGGTGACCGAGGCGAACACGCCTGTCCGACCGGTGAGTTCGAAGACGCTGCCGTCCGTGGTGACGGTGCAGGAGCCCGTCAGCGGCAGGACCAGGAACTCGGAGTCGCCGGTGGACACGGCGTGTGCCTCGCCCGGCTTGAGGGTCAGGATCCTCAGGCCGGAGTATCCCCAGCCCGCCGACTCCGGCGTGACCAGGAGGTCATAGGGGCCATCGGAAGAAGTCCCCGACGGCAGGTGGTACTTGCTCACAGCAGGCTCACCGCCTTGTCCACCGCACCGGCGACGTCACCGTTCGAGGGGTAGAGCAGAGACCGGCCCACGACGAGCCCCTGCGCGGTCGGCTGCTTGAGCGCCTTGCCCCATGAGGCGAAGGCCGCGTCCGCGTCCTTGACCTCGCCGCCCAGCAGCAGCGCCGGGAGGGTGGAAGAGGCCAGCACCCGTCCCATGTCCTCCACCACCGGAAGCTTGAGCCAGGTGTAGGCGGTACGCCGGCCGAGCCCTGAGGCGATGGTGACGGACTTGACGACGGCATCGGTGGACAGATCGTTGCGGATCTTCCCGTCCTGCCAGGCGGACAGGAACGGCTCGACCATCGCGATGAGCTGACGGTCATTGAGCTCGTCGATCGCTCGGGCACTGTTCTCCAGGGCGGCCGGTGTGGCGGGGTCGCCCAGCGCGATGCGGGTGAGCATCTTGCCGCCGTCGAAGCCCATCGCGGCGATCGTGGCGGCGTCGTAGCCGGTGAACCGGTCATCGATCTCGAACACCGACCCGGCCAGGCCCGCCCGGTTCATGGAGCCGAAGACGCTCTTACCGTCCAGCACGCCGAGCAGCAGCAGGTCCTCGAGGATGTCCGCGGTTCCCAGGACACCGGTCACGCCGGGCCGTTCCAGCGCGATGCACAGGCGCTCCAGCAGTTCGAGCCGGTCCGCCATCGCATTCGGGTCCCCGCCGACGCCGTTGGCGCCGCGGGCAGGGTGGTCGGCGGCGATGATCATCGCCTTGCCGTGCTCGCCGAGCAGGGAGGGAGCCTTCACCCGGCGCGCAGCGGCGGCCGCGACGGCGCCGGGGTCGCCCACCCGGGCGTTCACGATCCGGCTCACATTCTCGGACAGCACGTCGTCACACCTCTTGCTGGGAGTCGTTGGTGGATGTTCCGGCCGCCTCGCCGAGCTTGGCGTCGACCTCGGCCTCGGTCGGCATCGCGTCGGAGCAGGAAAGTCGGCTCGCGACAATGGCGCCGGCGGCGTTGGCGAAGATCACGGTGCGGCGGGTGTCCCAGCCCGACAGCAGGCCGTGGCACAGCGCGCCGCCGAAGGCGTCTCCGGCGCCGAGCCCGTTGACGACCTCCACCGGAACCGGCGGGATCTCGGCGGTAGCACCGTCCCGGTCCATGGCCAGGACCCCCTTGGGGCCCTGCTTGACTATGGCCAGCTCCACTCCGGCGGCCAGTAGCGCCTTCGCCGCCGCATACGGCTCACGCTCACCGGTGGCCACCTCGCACTCGTCAAGGTTGCCCACAGCAACCGTCGTGTGCCGCAGGGCCTGCGCGTAGAACCCGCGCGCCTGGTTCGGGTCGGCCCAGAACATCGGCCGCCAGTCCAGGTCGAAGACCGTCGTCCCCGCCTTGGCCCGGTGAGCGAGGGCGGCCAACGTGGCCGAGCGGCTCGGTTCCTCGCTGAGCCCGGTACCTGTCACCCAGAGGACCGCCGCGTCCCGTACTGCCCCCAGGTCCAGCTCACCAGCGGTGATGTCCAGGTCGGGGGCCTTCGGGAGCCGGTAGAAGTACAGCGGGAAGTCATCCGGTGGGAAGATCTCGCAGAAGGTCACCGGCGTCGGTGCGATGTCCGACGTACCGACGAACCGGCTGTCGACGCCGTAGCTCTCCAGTGCCTGCCGGACGAAGTCCCCGAACGGGTCCCTGCCCGTCTTTGTGATCACAGCCGAGGAGTGCCCGTACCGGGACGCGGCCACCGCCACATTGGTCGGGCTACCCCCGAGATACTTGCCGAACGAGGTGACCTCCGCCAGCCCCACGCCGGTCTGAAGTGGATAGGCATCCACTCCCACGCGGCCAATGGTCAGCACTTCGAACGGCATGACACTGATTTCCCTTCGCTCCGGAGACTCCGGGGGTGGAGAGGTGGACTTGGCGTCTCAGCCGGTTGCGCCCGTCGGTGGCGGAGACGTGTGGGCGGGGCCGGCCGCCACGGTTGTCAGGAGGCGGCTTCCTTGGTGACTGCCACGGGTGCGGTGAGGTCGGCCTCTTCGGGGAGTTCCTCGACGTCGACGCCGCGGACCTGGGACAACTCGTGCTTGAGCGCGGCGAGTTCGGCTCCGCCCGCCATGTGGTTGGTCAGCTCCTCGAGCGTGATGTGGCTGCGCTCGGCGGAGAGTTCCATCGTGCCCAGGCGCAGCACGCTGAAGTGGTCGCCGACCATGTAGGCGTGGTGCGGGTTGTGGGTGATGAAGATGACCCCGAGTCCGCGGTCGCGGGCGGCGGCCACGTACTTGAGGACGACACCGGACTGCTTGACGCCGAGCGCGGCGGTGGGCTCGTCCAGGATGAGGACGCGGGCGCCGAAGTAGACGGCACGGGCGATCGCGACACACTGGCGCTGGCCGCCGGACAGGGTGCCGATGGGCTGCTCAAGGTCGTCGAGGATGATGCCCATGTTGCGCAGTTCCTCGTCGGCGGTCTTCTTCATCGCCTCGATGTCCAGGCGGCGGATCGGCCAGGGGCCCTTGGTCATCTCGGAGCCCAGGAAGAAGTTGCGCCACACCGGCATCAGCGGGACCACGGCGAGGTCCTGGTAGACGGTCGCGATGCCCTTGTCCAACGCCTCGCGCGGGGTGGAGAAGCGCACCGGTTCGCCGTCGACGAGGAACTCGCCCTCGGTGTGCTGGTGCAGTCCGGAGATGATCTTGATGAGAGTGGACTTGCCGGCGCCGTTGTCGCCGAGCACACAGGTCACCTGGCCGGGATGCACCGTCAGGCTCACCCCGTGCAGGGCACGGATGTTGCCGTACGCCTTGCCCGCGTTGCGCAGTTCGACGACCGGGGAGTCCTTCTCGGGGGCCCTGTCCGCGAGGACAGCGCCGTGGGTGCCGGTTTCGTTGGTTGTCATTCGGGTCACCTCCGGGTCGCTGTGCGCTGGACCCACAGATTGATCAGGACGGCGCCAAGGAGCATGACGCCGAGGAAGGCCTTGAACCAGTCGGGATTCCAGCCGGCGTAGACGATGCCCTGCTGCACCATGCCGAACATGAACGCGCCGAAGACCGGGCCGATCGCCGAGCCGGAGCCGCCGGTCAGCAGGCAGCCGCCGATCACCGCGCCGGAGATGTAGATCAGCTCGATGCCGACGCCCTCGCCGGACTGCACGGTGTTGAACGAGAACAGTTGGTGCATGCCGACGAACCAGGCGCCGACGCCGACCAGCATGAACAGCGAGATCTTCGTGAAGGCGACCGGAACGCCGACCGCGCGGGCCGACTCCTTGTTGCCGCCGACCGCGAAGATCCAGTTGCCGTACTTGGTGCGCAGCAGCACCCAGGTGGCGATCGCCGCGAACAGCAGCCACCAGAAGACGGTGATCTTCACCTGGACGCCGCCGATGTCGAAGCTGGAGGCGAAGACCTTCTTGGCCTGGTCGAAGCCGTCCATGGTGCTGATGTCGTCGGTGGCGACGTTGCCGGTGACCAGCTTGGTCACCGCGAGGTTGACCCCTTGCAGGATCAGAAAGCTGCCCAGGGTGACCAGGAAGCTCGGCAGTCCGGTCTTGACGACCATCCAGCCGTTGAAGAAGCCGATCGCCAGCGACACGATCAGGGCGGCGATGACGCCGACCCAGACGTTCATGCTCAGCTGGTAGGCGGTCATGCTCGCGGTCAGCGCCGAGGTGATCACCCCGACGCCGGCCGACAGGTCGAACTCGCCGCCGATCATCAGCAGTGCCACCGGGACGGTCACGATGCCCAGGGTGGAGGACTGGTAGAGGATGTTCGCCATCGAGCTGGCGTCGCGCACCGGCGGCGCCGCGATCAGGAAGAACACGTAGACGGCCACGGCACCGAGGAAGACGCCCACGTCGGGGCGGGCCAACAGCCTTACGATCATGGACCGTTCGGCGCTGCGCCCGTCGGTGTCCTTGGGGCCGGGGGCCGGCGGTGAGGTCACCGCCGGCTCGGCATGCTGGGTCATGCTCGTCACCGGGTTCCCTTTGCGGCGAAGGCGGCGACCTTGTCGACGTTGGACTTGTCGACGAAGGCAGGGCCGGTCAGCACGGGCTGTTCACCGCCGCCGCTGTAGTTGCCGTTGTTCTTGTAGAGCCACAGCGCGTCGACGGCCAGGTAGCCCTGGAGGTAGGGCTGCTGGTCGACGGCGAACTGGATGGAGTTGTTCTGGATGGCCTTGATGAGGTCCTTGTTGAGGTCGAAGGTGGCGACCTTCGCCTTGCTGCCGGCGTCCGAGACCGACTGCGTGGCGGTCAGCGCGATCGGCGCGGCAAGCGTGACCACCTCGTCGATGGACTTGTCTGCCGAGAGCTTGGCGGTGATCGTCGACTTCACCGACGGCATGTCGGTTCCGTTGACGTAGAGGACGTCGGTCTTGCCGGAGAAGGTCTTCTTCACGCCGTCGCAGCGCTGGGTCAGGGCGATGTTGCCCTGTTCCTGGACGACGCAGACGGCGTGCTTGGCGCCGATGTCACTGAGCTTCTTGCCGAACGCCTCGCCCGCCACGGTCTCGTCCTGGCCGAAGTACTCCAGGAGGCCCAGACTCTTCCACTGGCTCAGGCCGGCGTTGAGGCCGGTCACGGGTATGCCGGCCTGCTCCGCCTTGGCCAGGACGGACTTCATGGCGTCCGGCTTGGCCAGCGTGACGGCAATGCCGTCGACCTTCTGGTCGATCGCGTTCTGCACCAGGTTGGCCTGGTTGCCCGCGTTGGGGTCGGCGGAGTAGATGAGCTTGATGTTGTCCTTGGCCGCGGCGGCCTCGGCGCCCTTGCGGACGGTGTCCCAGAAGGTGTCGCCGGGGGCCTGGTGGGTGACCAGCGCGACGGTCATGCGGGGCGTGGTGGCCTTGCCCGCCGACGCGCCGTTCGCGGTCTCCTCGGACTTCTTGCCGCCTGAGCTGCTGGAGCAGCCGGTGGCGAGAAGAGCGCCGGTGAGAACGGTGGCGGCCAGTGCGGCGGCTCTGTGGTGTCTGTGCATGTCCCTTGCACCTCGCTGTGCTGATCAGGGTGGGAATGGGGTTCCGGTCTCGGGAGGGCCGCGCCCGGCCGAGTGACGCGGGCGAGCGGTTGATGAGAACGCCGTGTGCGGCGGAACGTGTCGTCTGCGGCAGCCATCGGGTGTGTGCGGCTCGGCAGCCTCTAGAACGTGCTACTAGTACGTTCTAGATGCCCGTACTATCGAATGCCCTGTCGGCGGTGTCAAGAGGTTTGTCAGGACGTATCGACAACATGGACTGCCTGGCCGCCGACGTGATCTCGGGATGTCGTGGTCCAGCGAGAGCTACGGGTACCGATGCCCAACGGGGTCGACCTGCCGGCCGATCTCTCGGCACCACGATGCCTCCGATGACAACGGTGGCGGAGCTTCCACGGACGGCGTCGCCAAAGTGGTTCAGCAGTGTGGTGCCCTCAACGGAGTACGAGGAGGCGCCGTCGAGGGTGACGATGCCGTACTCACAGGTCTGGTCGGCGACTTCTGAGACATCCGAAATCACCCGGTAGCCAGCGGAGTGATTCACGGTCGCGCCGTCCTAGGAGTAGAGCGTCTGGGGCAGCGACAGCTTCTCCATGCGTGCCGGCCGTACCAGGAACGTCACGTCGGCGAGGCTAATGCAGGTGGTATCCGGTTATGACGCCCATGGCTCCGGCTCCGACAAGCCGTACGTGGGGGACAGCGACGCGTCGTAGGGCACAGGTGTTCCTCTTTGTGGGTGAGAGGAAGAAGCCCGGAGGCCAGCTCCGCGTGCGCGACTGTTTGCTTGGACGCCCTTTCGTCGCGCGGGCCGACCGATGACGTACAGGGCCGCACTCAGGCACGGCCGAGCAGGGGGGCCGCCTTCCACGGCCAGGGCCGGCGAACGGTGACGGCCGAGCTGACGTTTCCGAGGGCGTTGTGCGAGCGTGAAGGTGCGGGCGGCGCGGCTTGGCTCGGGCTCAGGACCCAAGGAACTCGAGTGCCCTTGCCACGAATTCATCGTGGTACTGGAAGATCCCCCCGTGTCCGGCATCCGGGTAGAGGGGCACGAGTTCACTCCTGGGCAGGCGGGCGGCCAGGTCGAGTGTGTTGTGGCTGGGCACCATGCGGTCGTTCTCGCCGTTTGCCACGAGCACCGGTTGGCGAATCTCCGACAGGTCCGACGGCGCCTGACGGCCCCATTGTCTGATGGCCTTCAGCTGGGCTCGGAACGCCGGCAATGAGATGTCCTTGTCGCGGTGGTGCGTGCGCTCCTTCAGCCGTTCCAGCAAGGCCCGTCCCGCCCGCCGACCGCCCTCGGTTTCGGTGAAGAAGAGGGAGAGCTTGGGATCCTGGCGGGTCAGGGCGCCCTTGAGCGTGGCCTGGAGGGTGAGCGCCGGGACCTTGTCGATGCCGGGGCCACCGGCGGGGCCTGTGCCCGCCAGGATGACCTTGCGGATGAGGTGAGGTTCTTGTTCCGCGATGACCTGTGCGATGAAGCCGCCCATCGACAGGCCGAGCAGATCGACCTGGTCGAACCCGAGGGCTCGGATGAACAGCACCGCGTCGCGGGCCATCGCCTCGATCGTGTCCGGCGTGGAGCCGCTCGATCCGCCCACCCCGCGGTTGTCGAAGGCGATGACCCGGCGTCGTGCGGCGACTCCGTCGACGACGCGCGGGTCCCAGTTGTCCAGGACCCCGGCCAGGTGAATCAGGAGGATCAGCGGTACGCCGTCCTCAGGGCCGAGTTCCCGGTAGGCGAAGTCCTCGCCGCGGACGGACACGGAGCGGGTCGGCGCGTTCTGGTACGACGACGAGGGCGAGGAGGACGGTGAATTCCGCGGTGTGTTCATGTCCAGGTCCTTCTGTAGCGAGTTTCAAGGACGGAGTTCTCTTCGGCGGCGCCCGATGCACTGCACCGACACTGTCGACCAGGTCACACAGTGGTGGGTACCGACCCATGTCATCCGGCTCGTTCTGATCACACCCGGCATCCGCCTCGCCGAGCGCTGAGGCGGCGCCAACCGAGGGACATTGGATTACACTCATAATACTGTGCATGAAGACGATGGATGGCAAGCGGGCCCCCGCAGTCGACCGCACTCCATGGTGCGCAAATGAACGCCCCCGAGTGAGGGGGTGCTGCTCCACCTGGTACGGCACCTCGCCGCCGAACGGGCGGCCGTCGGAGCCTCGAATCCATTGAAGTACGATCGAAATGTAAAATGAAAGGAGTGCCCGCCAAGAGCAAGCAGCCTCTCCGACGAGCAAAGGAGCGCGCGGTGCGCTACGGGAAAGAGCACAAGCAGGCGACCCGGCAGCGGATCATCGAGGCGGCCGGTCGCCGGTTCAAACGGGACGGCATCGACGGCTCGGGCATCTCAACCCTCATGACGGACGCGGGGCTGACCAACGGCGCCTTCTACACCCATTTCACGTCGAAAGACGACCTCGTGGCCACCGCGGTCTCCGACCAATTGCAGGCGCAGAACGCGAGGATCGTCGCGCAGGCGGCACCCGGGCGCGCAGGACTTGAGCAGATCGTGCGCCGGTACCTGTCCGCCCAGCATCGCGACAGCTCCGACGACGGCTGCCCCTCCGCCGCCCTGCTCGACGAAATCCGGCGCTGCACAGACCCGACCAAGCAGGCTTACACCGACGGCGTACTGATGGTCATCGACGGCATCGCCGCCCGCCTGGCACCCGACGATCCCCTCTCGGTCCGCACCAAGGCGCTCGGCGCCTACGCCATGATGGCCGGGACGCTCCAGCTCTCCCGAGCCCTCACCGACCGGCAGCTTGCCGACGAACTGCTCGAACAGGGCATCCACAACGCCCTCGCCCTGCTGGGCGTGGAGCACGGGCACTCCAGCCCCGCGATGTGACACACCCGCACCCCTTGGATGGTTCCGACCCGGAACTCGGTCGACCTGGCGCGCGAGTGCCGAACGGCGAGTTGGTCCTCTACCCCGACGCCGGCCATGGCGGCATCTTCCAGTTCCACGGGCAGTTCGTGGAGACCGTTCTCGAGTTCCTCGAGCGGCAAAAGGCGTGCGGTGCGGTCGTAGTCTGGGCCGAGGGTGGTGCCTCAGGGGCGTGGCGCCCTTTGGGCGAGCGGCTCGAGGCGCCCGTTCACTGACGCGACCTCGCCTTCCGCCTCACCCCATGAACGCGAGAGCGTTCTCGATCCCCAGCTCAAGGACCTCATCGGCGCGCTTCTGGTCGGACAGGGCGCGGGACAGCTGCATCGTCCCCACCAGCATGGTGAACAGCCCGATGGCCTTGGCCTGAGCGGACCGCGGGTCCTCGGGTGTCAGGCGGGCGGAGATCTCCTCCAGGATGGCCCGCGCGCCATCGCTGTAGGCCTGCCTGGTCCCGTCCTCGCAGCGGCCGATCTCGTCGAGAAGGGCGGCGGAGGGGCATCCGAGGCCGGGGTGGTCCCGGTGCTCGGGAGACAGGTACTCGCGGATGAGGTCCTCGAGTCCCGGGCGGCCGGGCCGCAGGGTGCTGTAACTCGCGACCTGCGTGTGCAGTTCTTCGGCCACGACATGGGCGACGAGGTCGTCCTTGGACGCGAAGTGGGCGTAGAAGGCTCCGTTGGTGAGCCCCGCGTCCGCCATCAGCGTGGAGATACCCGAGCCGTCGATGCCGTCCTGCTTGAACCGGTGGCCGGCCTTTTCGATGATGCGTCGCCGCGTCACCTGCTTGTGCTCCTTGGCGTAGCGCACCACGAGCTTTCTCCGTTCGCTCCGTAAGGCCATGCTTCGCACTCAAGGGTAATCCATGGCCTGACGCACGTAATATCATGACCGGCGACCCCATGACCGGCGTGCTCACGACCGGATGCGGGCACCGGGTCCGAGTCGGGCGGTGACTTCCGCGGGGCTGAGGGTGGAGTGCTCCGCGGAACACTCGACGACGACGCGGACCGGGGCGTCGCAGTCGGTGTGACGGATGTCCAGTACGGGCCCCTCGGGGCCGAGGGCGTACGCCTCGCCCCACTGGCTCAGCGCCATCAGGACAGGCCACAGATCCCAGCCCTTGCGGGTCAGGCGGTACTCGTTGCGGGAGCGGCTGCCCCGCTCCTGGTAGGGGACGGTCTTCAGGATGCCGGCCGCGATCAGCTTCCGGAGGCAGTCGCCGAGGACGGCTTCAGACAGGCCGATGTGGCGGTGGAAGTCGTCGAAGCGGCGGCCTCCGTTGACGGCGCCACGCAGGATCAGCAACGTCCATTTCTCTCCGACCACGTCGAGCGTGCGCTGGACGGGGCAGTTCTCCGTGCTCGCCTCAAGCCACTCCATCCCGCCAGCGTAAGGGTCTGGCTTCGGCATCGACTGTCAGGCGAGCGGGAAACTAGCTTCGTTTTCAAAAGTCAGATGGAAAGTGCCCGGTCGTGGGACGAACGCGTACGTATCAATGGGAAGATCCCGCGATCCTGGCGGAAGCAGCCGGACGCATGGCCGGCATCGACTTCCTGCGTGAGTTGCAGGCGGGGCGACTGCCGGCGCCGCCCATCAATTACTCCATCGACTTCACTCTGAGCGAGGTGGAGCCCGGCAGGGCGGTCTTCTCCCTGACGCCGGGTGAGGAGCACTACAACCCGATCGCCGGCGTGCACGGCGGCATCCACGCCACCCTGCTCGACTCGGCGGCTGGTTGCGCAGTCCAGTAGACCCTTCCGCAGGGCGTTGCGTACACCTCGCTCGACCTCACGGTGAAGTTCCTGCGACGGATCACCGTGGACACGGGCACGGTACGCGCCATCGGCACGGTGGTCAGCAAGGGCCGTCAAACCGCCCTGGCCCAGGCGCAGTTGGTCGACGGCACGGACCGTCTGCTCGCCCATGCCACCAGCAGCTGCATGCTCTTCCCGGTGCCACCACCCTCGCAGGGGTGAGCCTCGGCGGCGACCGGTATCGGTCCGGGCCGTGACGTCGCACTCCCTCGATCGCGGCGCAGAGCGCCGGGGTGTGAGGTGAAACCGCTGCGGCGCACGTCGGTCGCGGCCCGTAACTCCTCGGGCCGCCGGCCTCCGTGCGCCGCAGCTGTGTCGAGGCGCCCGAAGGTGGTGGTTCCCTCGGGCGCCGGGCTGCTCTTCGTCAGGCGGCGTGGGTGGGGTAGTCGGTGTAGCCGGCCGCGCCGCCGCCGTAGAAGGTGGCGGGGTCGGGGGTGTTCAGGGGCGCGCCGGAGCGTACGCGCTCGACGAGGTCGGGATTGGCGAGGGCCATGGTGCCGACGGTGACGACGTCGGCCAGACCGTCTTCGATGTCCTTGGCGCGGGTGGCGATGTCGGCACCGGCCCGGTTGAGGATCAGCGTGGTCGGCCACAACTTGCGGAGGGTGGCGAGGAGTTCCTCGTCGCCGCCGTGGCCGATGTGCAGGTAGGCGAGGTTGAGGGGGGCGAGGCCGCGCAGGAGGTGCGGGTAGAGCTCGTGCGGGTCGCTCTCCGCGAGGTCGTTGAGCTTGAAGGGGTTGCCGGGAGAGATCCGGATGCCGGTGCGGCCGGCGCCGATCTCGTCGGCAACGGTCGTGGCGACCTCCACCGCGAAACGGATGCGGTTGTCGAGGGAGCCTCCGTACTGGTCGGTGCGCTGGTTGGTGCTGGGGAAGAGGAACTGGTTGACCAGGTAGCCGTTGGCCCCGTGGATCTCGACGCCGTCGGCGCCGGCCGCGATGGCGGCCGCGGCGGCGCGCCGGAAGTCGTCGACCGTCGCGGCGACCTCCTCGGTGGACAGTTCGCGCGGCTCCGGCATCTCCTGGAGCCCGGACGGGGTGAACGTCTGGCCGCCCGGCTTGATCGCGGAGGGTGCCACCGGCAGGCGGCCGTGGGGGGTGTTGTCCGGGTGGGAGATGCGCCCGGTGTGCATCAGCTGGATGACGATGCGTCCGCCGGCCTTGTGTACGGCGTCGGTGACCTTGCGCCAGCCGGCGATGTGATCCTCGGTGTAGATGCCCGGGGTCACCGGGTAGCCCTGGCCGTCGGCGGAGGGCTGGGTGCCCTCGGTGATGATGAGCGCGTGCGAGGCGCGCTGGGCGTAGTACTCGGCGTTCAGCTCGGTCGGCACGCCGTCCGGGGTGGCCCTGCTGCGGGTCAGGGGGGCCATGGCCAGCCGGTGCGGCAGGGCGATCTCTCCGACGACGGTCGGGTTCCACAGGGCGTTGAGCATGGGTCATTCCTCAGGTGGTGTGTGGTGGTGCCGAAAAGGGCGGGGGCGGACACCGCGTGGACGTGGACACCTGGCTCTTCTGCCTCCGGGTCCGAAGACGCACCCGCCCTGCGCCCGCCGGTCGAGTCGCAGTCGGCAGTGGCCTATCAAATTACGAACGTAATACTAAGCGGTCCGGGTGGGCTGTGGCAAGTGGGTCCCGGCAGGGGGTGCGAAGCCGCGCGGCGCAGCTCGCGCAAGGACCTCACGCCAGAGCGGTGGGAGTTCCGCAACGGAAGCTGGAACCGCCTGCTCCGCCTGGATGACCTTGTCCTTGCGGGTGTGCCGTGTGCTCCAGTATTCGGTGGGGTGGGCGACGAGGAGCAGGCCGCGGCCGCCGTCGTCGAGACCTGGGCGCGGCGCAGGTGCGGGGCGGTGCTGCTGGCGTCGGAGATTCGCTCGTCAGGGCGGACTGAAGGATCATCCGCAGTTTGACAGGGCTCTTGCCGTAGCGGATGGCGGTCGTCACCAGTTCGCTGACCACGAGTTCACTGACCGCGAGTTCGGGGGGTGAAGACCAGTTCCTCCAGCTCGCAGAGGGCGGTTCGTGAGGTGTTGTCCGTTTGCAGGTGAGGTTGGGGCAGGGCTGCTGGTCGCGGGGGCTCGGTCGGCTACTGCTTTCTGGTGAAGCTGCCGGCGTCGGCCTCGGTGAGGACGTCGAGCCTGACGAGGCGTTTCAGCTTGGCGCGGGTGCCATCGATGTTCTTCGGCAGCGGTTCGTGGTCGAGGGCTTCGCATGCATCACGGGCCCGGAGGGGGCCGGTGACCTCGTTGAAGACGGCGAGGATGCGGGGGTAGTTCGGGTGCTCGGGCAGGTCGGGCGCGGCGGTCTGGGCCGGGAGACGGTCAGCGAGAGCAGTGCTGGTCTTCCGGTTGATCGTCAAGTGTTCGTCATTACCGACGGGGCGCTTTCTGCCGCACACGCTGCGCCCCGTTCTCCGCCGTGACGTTCACGGCTGACGGCGTGCCCCCGTGCTCGACCGGTAGGCCGCCACACGATCCCACTCACCTCGGAACTTGCTTGCGACCTCTCGGTCGCTCCGATAGTATTACGATCGTAAGGTAATGAGTGGTCGCCCTCGCCCTCCCCGTGATGACGCTCGTGACCGGCGGGTCCCGGGCTCGGAAGGGGCGGTCGCACTCGCGCACGTCGGAAACGTGCCAGACCCTGCTCGTCCAACCCGCCTGTTCGATCCGATTCCCCTGTCCGTCACCGGGGCGGAGCCGCTCCGTCCATCCACATTGGAGAAGCACATGTCTTCCTCGAACGCCGAGCCCCGAACGTCCGCCGCCGACTTGCACCGGCTTGCCGATGAGTACGTCAGGCGCGTCAACCTGCGCGACCTCGACGCCCTGTTCGCCCTGTACGCGCCGGACTTCCGCAACCACGCCGCCGATGGCACCACCACCGGCCTCGAGGAGGCCCGCGCGGTGCTTGCGTCGTTCCTCGACGCGGTCCCCGACTTCGCCGCCACACCGGTCCGTGTCATCGCCGAGGACGACTGGTTCGCGATCAGCTTCATCCTCACCGGCACGAACACCGGGTCCTTCAACGGCACTCCCGCCACCGGCCGATCGATCAAGGTGCTGGAGGTCCGCATGTTCAAGGTGGCCGACGGAAAGCTCACCGACCACTGGGGCCTCATCGACCTGGCGACGCTCTTCGCCCAGTTGCAGTCCTGAGAGGGGT
Organism: Streptomyces sp. NPDC002092; assembly: GCF_053593775.1. Taxonomy (NCBI): domain Bacteria; kingdom Bacillati; phylum Actinomycetota; class Actinomycetes; order Kitasatosporales; family Streptomycetaceae; genus Streptomyces; species Streptomyces sp. NPDC002092. The sequence continues at coordinate 238,172 of NZ_JBSFDG010000007.1, read as the reverse complement.
ACGTGAGTTGATGCCTGCTTCCCCCTTTCGGGAGGGGCAGGCGGGCCGGCCGCAGCCGCCGGGCGGCTACGGCCGCGGCTGGGTGAACAAACCCTGCCCGGTCTCGACCAGGATTCCGCGCTCGGTCAGCCGCTTGAGCTTCAGGCGGGTGTTGTTGATGGTGTTGGACGCGATCTCCATGTCCATCGCCTCGCACACCTGCCGCGCCCGCAGCGGAGCGTCGGCCGCGGTGAATACTGCCAGGATCTGCCGGTAGGCCGGATGGTCGGGCAGCTTCGGCGCCGGCGGCGCGGGTGGCTGCGGATCGGGCAGCTCCAGCAGTGTCTTGCGGGTGATCCGGATCTCCTCAGCGGCCCTGCCGAGCTCGTCCAGCCGTGCGGTCAGCTGCTCGATCTGCTCTCCCGTCGTCTCGGCCTGCGCGGCGATCTCCCGTTCCCGCTCCTCCAGCCGGGCCAGCACCGCCCCGAGGGTCAGCTCCCCGCCGGTCATGTGCTGCGCCAGGCCGCGCTTGCGGCCCGGTACTTTTTTTGCCGCATCACACCCCGTCGACTCCGCGGGCACCCGGCCGCCGCATGCATGCTCTGGGTGTCGAGCACCACCAGGCTCGGGTCCGCTTTCCGTCGTGCCTTCTCCCGCACCTGCCGGCGCAGCAGGTCGTGGATGGTCCGGTCGGTGCCGTCGTCGCGCCACTTGGCGAAGTCGGTACATCACCGCGCCGCCCGGCGGCAGGCCGTGCGGAAGCAGATCCCACTGGCGGCCGGTGCGGCTCTGGTAGAGGAGTGAGTTGACGATCTCCCGCATCTCGTACCGTCCCTGGTGGCCGCTGACCGAACGGTGTGCGGCCTTCCACGCGACCGATCACGGGGTGTGACCGGCGCGGCGGAGAACAGGGCGCAGGGTCTCGATGACACCGGGGTCGTCCACGGTGGAGGGGATGGGTTCGTCGTGGCCGTCGGCGATGCCGCGCATCGTCTTGCGGAGGATCTTTCCCGAGCGGGTCTTGGGCAGGGCGGCCACGACCGTGACGTCCTTGAGGGAGGCGACGGCGCCGATGCGCTCGCGTACGAGCTGGACGAGTTCGGCCTCGACCTCGCCCGGTTCGCGGTCGCTGCCGGCTTTCAGGACGACGAAGCCGCGCGGGATCTGTCCCTTGAGTTCGTCGGCGACGCCTATGACGGCGCATTCGGCGACGTCGGGGTGGGCGGCCAGGGCCTCTTCCATGCTGCCGGTGGACAGCCGGTGTCCGGCGACGTTGATGACGTCGTCGGTGCGGCCCATGACGAAGACGTAGCCGTCGTCGTCGAGGTGGCCGCTGTCGCCGGTGAGGTAGTAGCCGTCGTAGGCGGAGAGGTAGGAGGCGACGTAGCGGTCGTCATCTTTCCAGAGCGTGGGGAGCGCGCCGGGCGGCAGGGGAAGCCTCACGACGATCGCGCCGTCGACGCCCGCGGGCACCGGCTTGCCCGAAGCGTCGAGGACGCGGACGTCCCAGCCCGGCAGCGGGCGGGTCGGGGAGCCGGGCTTGAGGGGAGCGGCTTCGATGCCCACAGGGTTGGCGACGATGGGCCAGCCGGTCTCGGTCTGCCACCAGTGGTCGATCACCGGGACGCCCAGCAGGTCGCTCGCCCAGTGATAGGTCTCGGGGTCGAGGCGTTCACCGGCCAGGAAGAGATAGCGCAGGTGGGAGAGGTCGTAGCCGGCGGTGAGCGCCCCCTTCGGGTCCTCCTTCCTGATCGCCCGGAAGGCGGTAGGCGCCGTGAACATGGTCTTGACGCCGTACTCGGCGGCCACCCGCCAGAACTGGCCCGCGTCCGGGGTGCCGACCGGCTTGCCCTCGTACAGCACCGTGGTCGCGCCGACCAGCAAGGGCGCGTAGACGATGTACGAGTGCCCGACGACCCAGCCGACATCGGAGCCGGTGAACATGGTCTCGCCCGGGCCCACGTCGTACACGGCCCCCATCGACCAGTGGAGGGCGACCGCGTAGCCGCCGCAGTCACGCACGACTCCCTTGGGCTTTCCGGTGGTTCCGGAGGTGTAGAGGATGTAGAGGGGGTCGGTTGCGGGGACGGGAACACAGTCGGCCGGTGGCGCGGTAGTCACCAGGTCGGCCCAGTCGAGATCGTGAGGCCCCAACTCGGCCGTCTCCTGTGGGCGTTGCAGGATCACGCTCTTCTCCGGCTTGTGGCCCGCGAGCTCGATCGCCTCGTCGAGCAGGGGCTTGTACGCGATGACCCGCTTGCCCTCGATGCCGCAGGAGGCGGAGACGACCACCTTGGGGGCGGCGTCGTCGATGCGGAGGGCGAGTTCACGAGGGGCGAACCCGCCGAAGACGACCGAGTGGACCGCGCCGATGCGTGCGCAGGCCAGCATCGCGACAACGGCCTCGGGGACCATCGGCATGTAGATGACCACGCGGTCGCCATGTCCCACGCCGAGCTGTGCGAGTGCTCCGGCGAAGGCCGCCACCTCGTCCCTCAGCTGTTCGTAGGTGTAGGTGCGCCGGGTGCCCGTCACGGGGGAGTCGTGGACGAGCGCGGGTTGCTCGCCCCGGCCGGCTTCGATGTGCCGGTCGAGCGCGTTGAAGCAGACGTTGAGCCGTCCGTCGGGAAACCAGCGGTAGAAGGGTGCGCCCGAGGAGTCCAGAGCGCGTCGCGGAGCGACATCCCAGTCGATGCCCTCCGCCGCCTTCAGCCAGAAGCTCTCCGGGTCCTCGGTACTGGCGCGGAAGACATCTTCGTATGTTCCCATCGCGCACTCCTTTGTGGCATCAAGGGACGGTGATGTGGCTGGGTGGGGAACTGTGTCGGACACAGGCACCGCATGCCGGCCGACATGGTCTGGCAGGATGCCGGCGACCGGCGGGAACCGGTCACCGGCATCGCGGTGGTGCGGCGGTCCGGCCGAAGGGCCGCTCCGCCCAGTGTGCCTTCAGCTCACGCGCCGAGGTGCTTGCGCAGCCATTGGCCCATCTGCTGGATCGCCTGGTCCACCTCGGGTACGCGCCCGGCGCCCAGGACGAACGAGTGCTGCCCTTCGGGCATCGGGTGGACCTCTGAGGTGACCTTGAAGTCCGCGAGGCGTCGGCCGAGTTCGGCGCCGTCGTCGGCGAGGGTCTCGTACTCGCCGTAGTGGACGGTGGTGGGCGGCAGGCCGGTCAGATCGGCGTTTGCGATGCTGATCGCGGGGTCGGTGAAGTCCACGGCGGGATCCTGCAGCCAGGCTCCCCGGAAGAGTTCGAGGGTGCTCCTGCTGAGCATCTTGTCGTTGTCCTCGTTCTCGTCCACCGACGCGTTCTGGATGGTGAGGTCGGTCCACGGCGAGACGCTGACGATCGCGCCCGGCGTCGCCTCGCCCTTCGCGAGCAGGCGCAGCGGGAGCATCACCGCGAGGGTGCCTCCGATCGAGTGGCCCGTGCTGCCGATGTTCCGCGGCTCGTAGCCCTGCGAGAGCAGCCACCGGTACGCCGTCTCGGCGTCGTCGAGCTGCGCCGGGTAGGGGTGTTCGGGCGCCAGGCGGAAGTCCACGACGAGGGAGCGGGCTCCGGCTGCCTTGGCGATGTGGCCTGCGGCCTTGCGGTCCGAGTGCATGGAGGCGGTGACGGATCCGCCGAAGTGGAAGTGGAGCAGTGCCTTGTCGGGGTCGGCGCCCTCGGGGATGGCCCAGAGGGCGGGGACGCCGCCCGCGTCCACCTCGGCGTACGTGACGCCCTCCGGCTCGGTCGACGCCTTGTGGTTCGAGTCCACGATGTCGCGGATGACGGCCAGGTCGAGACCGGGTGTCGACGACTTCGCGCTCACGCTCGCGAGGAACTCCGCGAACTCCTGTGCCTCTCGGCTTACGCCCATGGTGGTGCTCCTTCGCAGGTTGCTGCCACGCCCACGTCCCGCGTGCAGCCAGGTTGATGTGATGGTCCAGACGCTACTGGCTGAGTATAAGAAAGTAAACCCAGAAGAGTAAGGGGCACCTCTGGCTGCGGGCGCGGCGGCGCGGTGCGGGCGGCCGAGGGTGGTCAACGCTCCAGAATCTCTGCCGTTGCGGATCAGCGGTCTGAGGTCCGACTGGCGATGCCCTGGCGGCCGGGAGGTTCTTGGAGGCGCTCCGCGACCTGTGCGAGGATCTTGACCTTCAGCCGTAGATCTGCGGGTAGAGGTCCTGGATCTCGTCCACGGTGGGCACAACGGGGTTGTTGGCGGGGGATCCGGACACGAGCGCCTGCTCAGCCATGAGGGGCGACATTCGGCGACGGAGGAACGGTGATGGCACAACAGCCAGGTCCGCGCGGAGTACGAGATGAGACGCATGACTGACATTGCTGAGGGCGAGGTTCTCACCGATGTGCACCGGGGCGTCGGCCGGATCCTTCTGAACCGACCCAAGGCGCTCAACGCCCTGACGACAGGCATGGTCGCGGCCATTGACGGTGCGCTCGCCGTATGGGAGCACACACCGCTGTCCACTGTGGTGATCGCCAGCACCAGTGTGAAGGCCTTCTGCGCCGGCGGCGACATCCGCACGATCCGCGAGCACAGCCTCGCTGGGGATGCCGAGGCCAGTGAGCGGTTCTTCGCCTCCGAGTACCGGCTCAACGCCCGGATCGCTGAGTATCCCGTGCCGGTCGTGTCGCTCATCGACGGCATGTGCATGGGCGGTGGTCTCGGTCTGTCGGTCCACGGCACCTTCCGCGTCGTCACCGAGCGTGCGGTGCTGGCGATGCCCGAGACCGGGATCGGTTTCTTCCCCGACATCGGGGCCAGCTACTTTCTGCCGCGGCTGCCCGGCGCGATAGGCATGTACCTGGGACTGACCGGGCACCGTCTCGACGCTGCCGACGCCCTGTACGCGGGGCTGGCCACGCACTTCGTCCCCACGGACGGGCTCGGTGCGGTCGCAGACGCCCTGGCGGACAGCCCAGGCGCCCCGGTGGACGTCGTCCTGAACCGCCTTGCCGACCGTTCGCCGGTGGGGGCGAGCAGGCTGGCGGAGGTACGCGGGGAGATGGACTGGGCGTTCGGCGCGCCGACCCTCGGTGAGATCGAGAAACGCCTGCGTCACCTCGACACCGCCTGGGCGTCAGACGCGTTGATCGCCCTGGAGTCCGCCTCGCCGCAGAGCTTGGAGATCACTCACAACCTGCTGGCCCGGGGCAGACAGCAGACGTTGCGCGAGTGCCTTGACGCTGAGCTCACTCTCACGCGCACGACCATTCGCACGCCGGACTTCCTGGAGGGCGTCCGAGCGGCCTTGGTCGACAAGGACCGCAGTCCCATCTGGGAACGTGAGGCGCAGGGCGGACAGACGCCGCCGGCCTGACCGGGAGTGCAGGGTTAGCGGCTGCTCGTTGTCCGCACTGCCGCACTGCCGCACTGCCGCACTGCCGCACTGCCGCACTGCCGCACTGCCGGACAGGTTGTTCTTGCCGAGTTGCGCGGCGCGGATCGCGGTGACGTGCCCGCGCTTCCGCCGCCGATGGTGATCACGCCGTAGCGCGTGCTCACGAAGTGTCCCCGTTCCGGGGACATGGTCGGCTCGTGGAGCGAGCGGTCATGCGGCGCGGATGTGCTGCGCAAGGGTGGCGTGGACCTGGTCGCGGATGTCGGCGAGCACGGCCTCGTCGCTGCGGTGCGGGCACACGGTGGCGGTGGTGCTGATGTGGATGATCGCGGTGATCACCCGCGCCAGCGTTGCCGCGTCGGCGGCGCCGATGTCCTCGTTGCGCGTGAGCAGGCCGGTGATGCCGTCCTCGACGCGGCCGGCAAGGGTCAGACCCACTTGCCGGTATGGCTCGGCCGGGTCGCCGAAGACAAGTTCGCGCAGATAGGTGCGGCCGTTCTCGATGTGCTCCCGCACGCACTCCACCAGGGGGCGGATGAGAGCGATGACCCGCTCCAGCGCGCCCTGTCCTACGGCGGCGTCGGCGGCGGCGAGGCCGGAATCGACGGCGGCGGCGAACTTCTCGTTCTGCACCATGATCAGCAGCTCGGCCTTCGTGGACGCGTACAGGTAGAGCGTCCCGATGGCGACATCGGCCCGGCGGGCGACCTGCTGCGTCGTGACCCTGTCCACGCCGTGTTCGGCGAACAGCTCGCGGGCGGCGGTCATGATGCGCTCGCGCTTGTCCTGTTTGGCCCTCTCGCGGCGCCCGGTCGGCATGTGATCGCTTCCCATGGGGACCCCCTTGACAATAATTATGAGTGGACTCATAGTTGAGTGTACTCGGATCGACCGGATGGTGCGAGGTCGTGAGGCCCCCGGATGTCGCGCCGGGTTTGCCGATCCAGTCTCAGACCTGGATAAATAGGACAAGTATCAGGAGTGGCGCCCCATGCGAGCGTTCGTCGTCACCAAGTACAAGGAGTCGCTGCAGGAGGCGGAGGTCCCCGAGCCCACCGTGGGGGAGCACGACGTGCTTGTGCGAGTGGAGGCCGCCGGGCTGAACCCGCTGGATGAGAAGATCCGCGCCGGTGAGTTCAAGCAGATCCTGCCCTACAAGCTGCCGCTGATCCTGGGCAACGACGTCGCGGGCACCGTCGTCCGCGTCGGGACGGCGGTTCGCGGCTTCAAGCCCGGAGACGAGGTCTACGCCCGGCCCCACCAGGACCGCATCGGCACGTTCGCCGAGCGCATCGCCGTAGCGGAGGGCGACCTGGCGCTCAAGCCCGCTTCGATCAGCATGGAAGAGGCCGGCTCGCTGCCGCTGGCGGCGCTCACGGCATGGCAGGCGCTGGTGGAGCGCGGGAAGCTGAGGCCCGGGCAGAAGGTGCTCATCCACGCCGGCGCCGGCGGGGTCGGTTCGATCGCGATCCAGCTCGCCGCGCACCTCGGCGCGAGTGTCGCCACCACTGCCAGCGGTTCCAACGCGGCCTACGTGCGCGCGCTCGGCGCGGACACGGTGATTGATTACCGCACCCAGGACTTCGAGCAGCTCCTGACCGGCTACGACCTGGTGCTGGACAGCCTCGGTGGAGAGACCCTCGAGAAGTCCCTGCGGGTGCTCAGGCCCGGCGGCAAGGCCATCGGGATCGCCGGTCCCCCGGACCCCGCGTTCGCCCGCCAGGCCGGCCTGAATCCGCTGCTGCGCCTGGCGGTCACAGCCCTGAGCCGCAAGATCCGCAAGCAGGCGAAGAAGCTCGGCGTGACGTACGAGTTCCTGTTCATGCACGCCAGCGGCGACCAGCTCCGCCGGATCACCACCCTCATCGACCAGGGCGCGGTGCGCCCGGTCGTGGGAAAGGTGTTCCCCTTCGACCAGACCCCGCACGCGCTGCAGTCCCTGTCCCAGGGCGGCATCCGCGGCAAGGCCGTCATCGGCAACAGCTGACCCGCCGCAACCGCGACGGGCGACACGAAACACACAGCGACACAGAACACGCAAGGAGAATCGGTCATGAGCAGCACAGACGCCCCGAACGAACCCGTCATCACCTCCTACGCGAAGGCCCCGGCCCGCACCGTCCGCGCAGGCGGCGTCACCTACGCCTACCGCGAGCTGGGACCGAAGGGCGGCATCCCCGTCGTCTTCTTCGTCCACCTCGCCGCGACCCTGGACAACTGGGACCCCCGCATCATCGACCCCATCGCGAAGGGACGTCACGTCATCGCCTTCGACAACCGCGGTGTCGGGGCGTCCACCGGCCAGGTGCCGGACAGTGTCGAGGCGATGGCCGACGACGCCTACACCTTCATCAGGGCCCTCGGGTTCGACAAGATCGACGTCTTCTCGTTCTCCCTCGGCGGCATGGTCGCCCAGGCCCTGGTGGTGAAGCACCCCGAGCTCGTCCGCAAGCTGGTCCTCACCGGCACCGGGCCCAAGGGCGGCAAGGACATGGACAAGGTCGCCAGAGTCACCTACTGGGACATCCTGCGTGCCACGTTGACCCGTTCGGACCCCAAGGAGTTCCTGTTCTTCAACCGCAATGCCACCGGCAAGCCCGCCGCACGCGCGTTCGTCAACCGGCTCAAGGAGCGCACCGTCGACCGCGACGCGGACATCAAGACCAAGGCGTTCCAGACGCAGCTGAAGGCCATCAAGAAGTGGGGGCGCTCCGCCCCTGACGACCTGTCGTCGATCACGCAGCCCACCCTGATCGCCAACGGCGACAACGACCGCATGGTGCCGTCGGTCCTGTCGGAGGACCTGCACCGGCGCATCAAGGGCAGCGAGCTGATCATCTACCCCGACTCCGGGCACGGCGGCATCTTCCAGTACCACCAGGAGTTCGCCCCCGTCGCGGTCGAGTTCCTGGCTCGATGACCACCACCTGACCAGGAAAAAGGGCAACATCATGAGCACGTCACCGGTCGCCGCGCCCCCGGAAGTGAAGAAGCCTCTCACCTCCTCGATCCTGCTGTGGGTGCGCACCGACCAGCCCCGCCAGACCGGCATGGACCACTGGAAGGGCCCGCACTCAGGGATCATCTCCGCCACCCCGGGGCTGGAGGAGTACCGGCAGATCCACCTCGCCGAGCAGAACACGGGCCTGTGGCCGGCCATCGACGGGGTCCAGACCGCGATCCCAGCAGACCGGAAGATCGACGGCGTCGCGGAAGTCACCTTCCAATCGGTGCTCGCCCCCCTGAAAGGGCGCGAGCAGACGAAGCTGGCCCACGCCGACGAGATCAACGTGTTCCGCCGCACCCTGCTCTACGCCGGCCCGCCGAACTCCTCCCGGTGGTACGACGTCGCGGGCCCCGGAGAGACGGTCGGTGCCCGCGCGCTGATCTACCTTCGCCGCAGGGACGGGGTCGGCGCCGGCGCCTTGCGGAAGTTCGTCAACGAGGAGCTCGCCCCCGCGCTCGCCGGCACCGGAGTGCTGAAGGAACTGCGCACGCAGACGTTCCTGCCCTGGACGAAAAAGCTCTGGGACACCCCGGACGTCGCCCACGACAACCCCCACGACCAGCGCTTCCACGCCTCGGTCAGCCTCGGGTTCACCGACACCGCGGCACGGGACGCCTTCTTCAGCGGCAACGCGATCGAGGACCTGTCCGACCGGCTGGCACCGCAGGTCTCCGCGATCCACGCCTACGACGTCGCCGCCGCCCTCACCTACGTCAAGAACGGCGAGATCCTCCCGCACTACCAGGAGTGAGCAGCGCAGACGGGAAACGGGACCGCCGGATCTGCTCGGTACATCCATCCGCCCCGGCTTCCTTGCCCTCCTCGCACCCCAATCGCCGTCTGATACCCACCACGCATCCGGAGCCAGCCATGAGCGAGCAGCAGAGCACCATCCACTACGAGCGCACCTCACCGCAGATCGCGAAGATCACCTTCGCCAATCCGCCCGTCAACCTCATCGTCGGCGAGACGGTCCTGCGCCTCATCGAGATCGTCACCGAACTGGCCACCGACCCGGACATCCAGGTCGTGCTGTTCGACAGCGCCACCCCCGACTTCTTCTACAACCACTTCGACCTGGCCGCCGCCGCCGACTTCCCCGCCCCCGAGGACCCGGACGCGGTGCCGGCATGGACGAATCTGGTCCTGGAACTCTCCAAAGCGCCGTACATCACGATCGCGGTCATCCGTGGACGCACCCGCGGCGGCGGGAACGAGCTCGCCCTCGCCCTCGATCTGCGCTACGCCAGTCGTGAGAAGGCGATCTTCGGACAGCCCGAGGTCGGCAGCGGACTGCTGCCCGGCGGTGGTGGCAGCGAACGCCTGCCCCGGGCCATCGGACGCGACCGCGCCCTGGAAGCCATCCTCACCAGCGACGACTACGACGCCGACACCGCCGAACGCTGGGGCTGGATCACCCGCGCCCTCCCCGACAGCGAAGTCGACGCCTTCGTCGGCACCGTCGCCGCCCGACTCGCCTCCTTCGACCGCGCCTCACTCGCCTCGGCCAAAGCCCAGATCAACCGGGCAACCCTGCCCCCGGACGGGGACCTGGTCGCCGCGTACGGCGAGTTCGCCCACTCCCTCACCCTTCCCGGTTTCCTCACCCGGGCCGCAGGCACGCAGGCCGTCGTCGAACAGGCCGGCATCGACTTCGAGTACCGTCTCGGGCACTACATCGGCATCGCCAACCAGCCAAGCTGACACCCATCAGAAAATGAGCACGGACGCAGCGGATGCTGCGTCCGTCCTCATTTGCCGCGGGGCCCACCTGATTTCCGACGTCTTCGGCACGATGGTCGGATCGGGCTGCTGCCGGATCGACCGCCGATGTCCTCCACCGCTCGACGGCCGCGACGGTGCACCGCTTCTGGACACCGGTCGGCCGACCGTTCGCACGCCATGGATCACTGGGTCCCCGACGTGAAGAGATCGCGTCGGGAACGAACAACAAGCTCAGGCTTCCGTGCTGTGCAGGTCCGGGTAAAGCGCCTCGACCGGGCCGCTCAGAGCCGCCTTGACCCCCTTGGTCAAGTCGTCGGCCAGGACCTCGTATTCTCCGGCCTCGACGGCGTCGTAGACCATCGTCACCAGCTGTGTCGGCAGCATCTTGGGGCCGTCGGCGTGCGCGGCCATATCGGTGTCGACGTAGCCCATGTGCACCCCCGTCACGTGGATGCCCATGGGTGCGAACTCGATGCGCAACGAGTTGGTGGCCGACCACAGTGCGGCCTTGGAGGCGCTGTAGGCGCCGCCGAAGGCATACCAGCTGGCAACGGAGTGCACGTCGATGAGGACTGACCCCTTGTTGGCGGCGAGGATCGGTGCGAAGGCGCGGGCGAGGAAGACCGGTCCGAAGAAGTTCGTCTCCATGTTCGCCCGGATGTCTGCCTCGGTGACGTCCAGCAGGCTCGCGCTCGGCGGGGTGGCGCCCGCGTTGTTGACGAGCACGGTGACATCCGCCGCGGCGGCCACGGCCGCGTCGATCGACGTGCGGTCGGTCACGTCAAGGGTCAGGGGGACGATGCGGTCGTCGTCCCAGGCGCGGGGGGAGCGGGCGGTGGCGTAGACCTTGACGGCGCCGCGCGCCAGGGCGTCGTGGACGAAGTGGGTGCCGATACCGCCATTGGCGCCGGTGACGAGGACGACTGCTCCATCGAGGGAGGGCATGGGTTCCTTCTTTCCGAGGGGGATGTGAAGTACGTGGCTGCGCACGGATGGGGCAAGGACACATCGCCCCGCGATGGGAGAATGAGCGGAGCCACATTCGAGCCCACATGACATTGAGTACAATCATAACTGATTACAGTCAGAATCTATTCCTGGAGGACACCGCCATGCCTCTCGGACGGCGCGAGCGGAACAAGCAGGAGAAACTCGACCGCATTGTCGCTGCCGCCAGTGATCTGTTCGCCGAGCACGGCGTCGATGAGGTCACGACCCAGCAGATCGCGGACAAGGCCGACATCGGCACCGGGACCCTGTTCCTTTATGCCAAGACCAAGGGCGAACTCCTCCTCCTTGTCCAGAACGCCAAGTACGTCGAAGCGCTTGAGCGGGGCCGGGCGGCCGCCGAGACCGTCCCAGGCGTGCTGGACGCGGTGCTGGCGATCGTCCGGCCGATCGTCGAGTGCAACCGCGTCCAGATCGACAACGGACGCACCTACCTGCGAGAGATGGTCTTCGGTGACCCCGAGGAGCCCCGGCACGGCGCGGCACTCGCCATCGTCGCGCAAACCGAGGAGGCCGTCGCCGCCGTGCTGCGCAGAGACGAGCGGGTCACCGAGGGCGACGCCGCGACGCTGGCACACATCGTGTCCGCCGTGATGTTCCTCAGCATGGCGGTGAGCGTGAACATCGCCTTGAGCGTGGAGGAGATCGTGCAGGACATCCGGGGGCAGGTCGAGGTCCTGCTGCCTCGCTGAAGTGCGGCCCGGACTCGGTCCAGGTGACCATCCGGGCAGTCCTCGGCTGCGGCATGGCCCGCATCCCCGCATGGCAGGGTCATCCGGCCGTTGCCGCCCATACCGGCACGACTGGACGGCTGGGGCGGGTCGGCCGGAGGGCTACCGCCACCGCGTGCTGCTGGGCTTCCCGAGATTGCCCACCTGTACGGCGTCGGGTCCCACTCCCACCCTGCGCCTGGACCGCGTTGAAAATGGTCGCCCGAAAGGGCGGCGGGGTGGTGCTGCCGGTGTTAGTGCTGAGGTAATTGGGAGCTGGCCTCGTGATGTTCAAGGTATTGGGCTGGGCTTGCGTCGGTCGGCTGCGGTCAGGTCTCCGGACTGCTTGCCGCCAGCTGGTCTCTGTTGATCTGTGCCAGTGACGCGAGAATCTCCTTGCGGCAGACATCGAGGATCTCGTCCGCCAGCGGAGAGCCGTCCGGGCATGCCCGCGACAACATGATCGCGCCGACCGAATGGGCGAGCATGTCGATCACCATCATGCGGGCCGCGCGCTGGTCCGCATCTCCCGGTGTATCGCCTTGGGGCTGAAGGGCCGTCAGCAGGTTCTCGATCCCGGCTGCGAACTCTGTTCTGATGTCCGCCGGCTGACGTGCGGCGTCGCCGCCGAGGGCCGCGATGGTGCAGCCGTCGCTGCGCCCGTCGCGATGCTCCCGCGAGACGTAGCGCTCGACGAACTCGGCGGGGTCCAGACCTTGTGCCCGTGCCACGGTCTGCGAGAGCCCGCTCGCGGACGCTTCGGCCATCAGGTCGGCCTTGGAGCGGAAGTGCTTGTAGAACCCGCCGTGGGTGAACCCGGCGGCCGCCATCAGCTCTGCCACACCGACACCGTCGTAGCCGCGCTCACGGAACAGCCTGGAGGCTGTCGCGACGATGTGGGCACGGTTCTGCTCTGCCTGTGCCTTGGTGACCCGCATGTCCAGCCGTCCCTTCGTCGATCGGCGCTCGACGGTCCAGCATACATAGATGTCGATCGACATCGAAGAGGTTGACTTTTTAGATTACGATCGTCATCGTATTGCTCACCCCCTCCAGAAAGGCTCAGGCCATGAGTGACACGCATGTGACCGCACCGACTCAGTACATCGAGGTTGACGGCGACCGGTTCGCCTACCGGCGCTGGGGCAAGCCCTCGGGCGTCCCGATCTTCCTGGTCCAGCACTTCCGTGGAGGGATGGACAACTGGGACCCGCTGCTCACCGACGGCTTGGCGGAAGGCCGTGAGGTCATCCTGTTCAACGGCCGCGGCGTCGCCTCGTCATCGGGCACGCCCCGTAATCGGATCGAGGACATGGCCGACGACATCGCCGCGGTCATCCGGGCACTGGGGCTGGAGCAGGTCGACCTGCTCGGCTTCTCGCTCGGCGGTTTCCAGGCGCAGGAAGTCACGCTGCGCCACCCCCAGCTGGTGCGCAAGCTCCTCCTGCTCGGCACCGGCCTCCGAGGCGGGGACCCGACAAGTGACCCCCAGGTGCCTCAGTACGCCCTGAACCCGGTCCCCACCCTGGAGGACTTCCTCTTCCTGTTCTTCGGCCGCTCGGAAGCCGCGAAGCAAGCGGGCAAGGCCTTCTGGGAGCGCCGTCACCAGCGGGTCGACCAGGACCCGCCGAGCTCGCCCGCGGTCGCACAGGCGCAGTTCGAAGCGACTATGGCCTACGCGGAACCGCTGCCGGGCGAGAACCCCTACGCCCACCTGAACGCGATCACCCAGCCGACGCTGGTCCTCAACGGCGAGAACGACGTGATGATCGCCTCGATCAACTCCTGGCACCTCGCCCAGAACATCCCCAACGCTCAGCTGCTGATCTACCCCGATGCCGGGCATGGAGCGCAGTTCCAGTATCCCGAGCGGTTTCTGAAGCACGCCATTCAGTTCCTCGACGAGTAACGCCTGCAGGGCTTCGGTGCAGTCGCTGACGCCTGGTCCGTGCGCGAGAATCCGGCAGGCCGGACCCCGGCCGCGGGAGCGGCTGGCTGAGGTAGGCGCATCCTTCGTGAGCGAGGCGGGGTGCGCCGTCGCCCGGCTGCCCTGCCCGCTCCCACGGTGTCCACCGCCGCGACCCTCCGGCCGGGACGGCTGATACGTGCCGCACGGGCGTCGAAGACGTGGGCGCCGGCCGCGCCGTCGGTGACCGCGACGAGGAGCGCCTGAGGTCCGGCCACTGGGCGGCGATCCGCTCGATCGTGGTATTCGGGCAGAGCCACTCGACGCCCTCGCTGCTGGCCTTGACGACGTGGGCGCCGCCGCTCCTTCCAGCGTGCCCCGGGCCGGTCCGCTGAGCGAGTCGGCCCCGGGGGCGGCAGGGAGAGCCGCCGGACCAGTCCCTGAGGCTCCGCTCGCCGAGACGAGGGCCGTACAGGGCCCGACCGCCGCCGCCGAACTGCCCGAGCTCGGTCATCAGCGCAACGCCGGTCTGGATCTCGTCCGCTGTCCAGCAGGTGATTCCTTGATCATCGGTAGTCGGCTGCGCGCTACGCCCGACGTCCTTTCGCACGCCAGGCGCCTGGGAGTGTCGGATTCAGGAGGGCCCGGGCGGCGCGGTCCTGCTGCGGTTGGCAGTGGAAGAACGGTGCCGCCGCTGTGCAGTGCGCCGATTTCGAGAGCCGGCCGGCGGATGGCCTCCTCATACAGAGCCAGAGTGCGCGCAGGTCGGGGTTCTCCTTCCGTGGTCGGCTCAGGTTGGCTTCCGTACGTACGTCGGGTCCGGAGGGTTGCGTCGGCGTCGCAGGCCGGCCCGGCGCCGGGATGCGGAGCCGGAAGCGCACGTCGACCAGGGCCGCGTAGTGCCGCGGCCGGCACTTGCCGCACCGTCGTGCCGCCAGCCCTGTCCCGCCACGGCGACCACACCGAAGCCCGCGCGCTGACGGATGGGATCGGCCCTGACGACGTCCTGCCCACAGGTAGAAGTCGTTGACCGTGGACACCTCCCGGTCCCAACTCGCCTTTCCGAACGAGGGCCACGCTCATCACGACGCCGCCGTCACTCGAACGCCGCTCGGTGGTCCATGGACGCGTCACGCCGGTCCCGCCTGCGTCGCGTGAACCACAGGAAGGCCACGTATGTGCGCAGGTCCCGGGCATGAGCGTGTCGGCGAACGTTCAGCTCGTCGCGCGCAGCAGATCGGGACTCGGCGCGGCGAGGTTGTCCTCGGCGAGGGCGTGCGGGCGCACTGGCAGGTGCGGTCATCGCGCTGACGTCCTTCGGGCTTCGACACCTCGAAGATCAGCCGATGGCCGTTCATCTGTGCGGGCACCGACCCGATGCCGGAGCAAACCCCGGATCAGATCGAACCCGTACACCACTTCCCTGGATGCAATCCAAGGCACTCGGGGCACGGGGCTCCGCAGACTGTTGCGGCCGCCGGCAGCCCTCGGATTCGGGGCCGGAGCAGAGGACGCCGTTGGACAACTCCCGTGTCCGTCATGAGCGTCGGGACACGCGAGCCGTCGATGGTGTTCCGCCCGACGCGGCGAGCGCCTCTCGCCCCTGCCGTCGTCGGCCCCGCGTGATCATGCCAGGAGGATGCCGTGTGACCGGCCTGATCTCAGTTGCTGTCGGGCGTCATCGAGACCACGACCTTGCCGGCCGTGGTGCGACCCTGCTCGACGTAAGCCATCGCCTCGAGCGTCTGATCGAACGGGAAGGTGCTGTCGATGACCGGGCGGAGCTTCCCGCTGTCGTAGAGGGCGCCGAGCTCGCGCAACTGGGAGCCATTGGCCTGCATGAAGAAGAACTGGTAGCGAACGCCCAGGGCCTTCGCCTGCTTGCGGATCTTGCGACTGAGCACGTTCATGACCAGCCCCAGGAAGGAGGGAGCGCCGAGCTGCCCGGCGAACCCGGCGTCCGGCGGGCCCACGACGCTGACAGCCAGGCCGCCGGGCTTCAGCACGGTCAGCGACTTCTCCAGGTTCGCCCCGCCCACGGCGTCCAGCACCAGGTCGTAGCCGGACAGCACCTTGGAGAAGTCCTCCGTCTTGTAGTCGACGACGATGTCGGCACCGAGGCTTCTGACCAGCTTCTCGGAATGAGCGCTCGCGGTCGTCGCCACGGTGGCACCGAGGTGTTTGGCGAGCTGGATGACCGTCGATCCGAGACCGCCGGCACCGGCGTGGACGAGCACTTTCTGACCCGGCTTCACATGGGCCTGGTCCACGAGGACCTGCCAGGCGGCCAGGGCCACCAGTGGGACCGCGGCCGCCTCCTGCGGGGTGAGCGAGACCGGCTTGGGCGCGGCGTCGTCCATGTCGATCGCGATGTACTCCGCGAAGCCTCCGATCCGCAGGTCGCGCGGACGGGCGTAGACCTCGTCGCCGACTTCGAGGCCGCGTACGGCGGAACCGACCCGCGTCACGACGCCGGCCACGTCATGACCGAGCACGAACGGAGGCTTGTACTTCAGCAGCTGTTTGAACTCCCCGTTGCGGACCATCTTGTCCAGCGGGTTGATGCTCGCGGCGCTCACCCTGACCAGAACATCGCGGTCACCGACGCTGGGCTCGGGTACCTCGGCGGCGCGTACGCCGTCCTTGCCGTACTTCTGGACGACGAATGCCTTCATGCCGGCCGCCTTTCCCTGTGATCTTCTCGGTCGCCTGCGTGCGGTCATGACGCTACTTGTTGAGTATGGAAAAGTAAACTCAGGTCGGGTTAGAATCACCCCCATGGATGCGAGGACGGAAGCTCTTCAGGACGCCGGCATGGACACCCGACTCGACCGGGACATGTCGAACTGCTCGATCGCCCGGACCCTTGAGGTCGTGGGGGAGAAGTGGACGATCCTGATCCTGCGCGAGGTCTGGTACGGCTCGTCCCGCTTCAGTGACTTCGAACGGGTCCTCGGCTGTCCCCGCAACCTTCTCGCTGCCCGGCTCCGGATGCTTGTCGAGGAAGGGATCCTTGCCACCGAGACCTACAAGGAGCCGGGTTCGCGCAGTCGGCCGAAGTACGTGATCACACCCAAGGGCGTGGACCTTGTCCCGGCCGTGATGGGGCTCCTGCAGTGGGGTGACCGCTACCGCGCCGACCCGGAGGGCCCGGCCGTGCTGACGCGACACCGCGGATGCGGTGCGCACGTCGATGCCCAGATCCGCTGCGAACGCGGCCACGCCGTGCAGGCGGAGGACATCGAGAGTGTCCCCGGCCCCGCATTTCGTCTGAGGCCCGCGGAGTGAGCTGAGCGCGGTGGCGGCAGGAGTCCAGGTGGGCTCAGTCCGCCGGGGTGCGCTCACTCCGTCTGGCTCGGGCCTGGTGGAGGCGGACTTTGGTGCGGTTGCCGCAGCGGGACATCGAGCACCAGCGGCGGTTGTGGGCGGGCGAGCGGGTCCAGGAAGCGCAGGGCGCACATGTCCGCGCTGCACACGCGTACGCGCCGGATCTCGGTCGACAGGAGCAGCTCTACGGCGTCCTGCGCGATCAGTGCCAGCGCGGTCGCGGAATCAGGTGCCATGGTCATGGTGCCGGCGGGCTCCAAGTGACCGCCTTTGATGGTGATTTGCGGCGCCGGCCGGGGCGCCTGTGCTGCCGATTCGTTGAGCAGCACGACGTCGCTGGAGGAGGGCAGTCGGCCGTCGGAGACCGCGAGTACGGCCCGGTCGACCGCCTCGCGCAGCCGTCGGCCCGATGCCAGGACGGCGGCATCCACGGGATCCGGGATGCCCGGTGTGAGCAGTCCGGCCCGCTGAAGCCAGAGGGTGAGATCACCCGGGTTCCGGAGCGTCTCCCCCGGCGTGGGCCGCCACCGGTGGCGGAGGGTGTTGGTGAAGTCCAGACAGACCCGCCCGCCGTCCCAGATCCACGTGTCGTCCGTTGCCACGGCCGCGGGGGACGCATCGGCGGGTGACCCGGTGCCTGGGCATCCAGGTTGGGCCCGCGGTGAATCTCAGGAAGCCGCGACGTGGGCAGCGCGCAAGGAGGCCTTGTCGATCTTCCCGACCGCGTTCTTCGCTATGGCCTCCACCACGAAGAACTCGGTCGGACGCTTGAAGCCGGTGAGGTTGCGCGCACAGAGCTCCCGCAGGGCCGTCGGATCCACGGTCATGCCTGGTCGCGGCTGTATGTAGGCCACGACCACCTCTCCCCACTTCTCGTCGGGTACGCCGATCACGGCAGCTTCGAGCACCGATGGGTCGCCTGTGAGGACGTCCTCGATTTCCTTGGGGTAGATGTTCTCCCCGCCGCGGATGATCATGTCTTTCGAGCGCCCGACCAGGGTCAGATAGCCCTCGGCGTCGAGGTGACCCACATCGCCCGTGTGCAACCAGCCGTCGACGATGACTCTGGCCGTTTCCTCGGGGCGGCCGAGGTAGCCACGCATGACGTTGGGGCCCTTCACGAGAACCTCACCGTCCGTGCCCGGCCCCACCTCGGTACCTTCGGCGTCGACGATCCGAATCTGCTGGCCGGGGAAGGGAAGTCCCACGGTGCCGGCACGTCGCGGGCCCGCGACGGGGTTGACGGTGGACCCGCAGGTTCCTTCGGACAGGCCGTACCCCTCGACAAGAGGGAACCCGTAGCGGGCTTCGAACCGGTTCAGCAGCTCGGCGGAGGCAGGTGCGGCGCCACAGACTCCGAACCTCAGCGACGATGTGTCGGGCCGCACGTCGTCCGGGAGTGCAGCGAGCATGCCGTAGATCGTCGGCACGGCGCTGAAGAAGGTGGGGCGCTCCTGCTCGACGAGGTCGAAGAAGCTGTGTGGGTCGAACCGGCCGCCCGCGATGACGACGCTCGCCCCCGCGAGAAGAGGCGTGAGAATGCTGACCACGATGCCGTTGACGTGGAAGAGCGGCAGGATCAGCAGGCACCGGTCGGCGGGCCCGATGTCCAGGGACAGGCGGCCCATCTCCGTCATGGCGTCGATGTTGGCGTGGTCCAGCATCACGCCCTTGGGCGTCCCGGTGGTGCCGCTGGTGTATATGAGGAGAGCCAGCGCGGACGGGTCCACATGCGGTGCGTGATCCGAACTCGCCCCTTCCTTGTGCAGTGCGCCGACGGCGAGTACGGCAGTACCGTCCGTGACGGGCGCCTCGCGGTCTTCGACCACCAGCAGACGCGCACCGGAGTCCTTGACCTGCCGGTCCACCTCGACGTCGGTCATGCTCGGGTTGACCGGCGTGATGGTGGCGCCGATCCGCCAGGCGGCGAACAACAGCAGCACGAACTCGATGCGGTTCGTCAGCTTGAGGGCCACGACATCGCCGGGACCGATGCCGAGGTCCTGGAGCTGAAGCGCTGCGGCACGGACGCGGTCCAGCAACTGGGCGTTGGTGAGTGACTGGCGCCCGTCCGAGACCGCTGCCCCATCGGGGTCGTGAGCGGCGCGGCGGTCGGGCAGTGAAGCGAAGTTCATGGCGGGCGTACCTGTCTCGGTGTTGTGCGGTCCGGTCAAGGAGTCGATGCCGACGCGGGGCGCAGCTGCCGGGTGAGGAACTCGATCTGGTCGCGGACCAGGGCCTCGAAGGTCTCGCCGGTGTAGAAGTCGAAGTGGCCGGCGTCGTACCTCTTGATCTCTCCCCGGGGTGCGGTGCGCGCGTACCTGAGGGTCTGGGCGGGAGGCGTGACGGAGTCGGTGTTGCTGACGCAGAAGAGGATCGGCATGGCGACCTTCTTCGCCGCACGCCCGGGCCGGTAGGTGGCGATGGTCGGAATGACCCGTGCCGCCACCTCGTTGCGGAACGTCCTCCCCGGCGGTTGCAGCGCCTGATATCCGGGCAGGGCGTCCGGAGCGTTCATGAGGGCCGGCGAACCGGGGGCGGAGGCGATGGGAACCATCGCGGGTGCCTTGCCGCGCAGTCTGGCCGCCGTGTCCCGGGCGAGCACGGGGGTCATCCTGAGCGAGGCGACCGGGCCGAGTGCGAGCGCGGAGGCGAGGCCATCGGTGAACGGGCACTGGGACACGGCCGCGCGCAGTTCGGGATGCCGAGAGGCGACGGTGATGGCGTGGCCTCCGCCGAAGGAGCTGCCCCACACCGCGATGCGGGAGCGGTCGATGTCAGGGCGGGCCTTGACGTAGGCGATGGCGGAGTCCCAGTCGGCGAGCTGACGCTTGATCGACAGGAGCTGGCGCGGGTGGCCGCCGCTGTCGCCGAAGTGCCGGTAGGTGAAGGCCACGGCGGCGATGCCGGCCTGGGCGAAACGCTCGGCGAAGGCGTCCAGGCGCATCTCGCGGGTGGCGCCGAGGCCGTGCCCGAGGATGACGACGGGAGGGGAGGTGACGCCGGTCGGGAGGTAGAGCCATCCGGCACAGGTGCTGTCGCCGGAGGGGAAGGTGATGTCGTGGCGGGTGACGGGGTGCGCAGTGGTCATCGTCGGCTCACCGCCGCGTCGTCTTCGTCGAGCGGTGCCCGGGCACGCTGCCCGAGGCGAGCGCCTGGGCGTAGGTGTCCGGGGCGTAGAGCGGGAGCTCGCCGGTGGCGTCCGTCGTCTTCATGTAGTCGAGCATCAGTTCCTGACCGTCCTTCGACATGACTCTGGTGAAGAACTCGGCGCGTTCGACGTGGAGTCCGTCCTCCAGGGACATCGAGCCGCCGAAGTACACCGACCTCTTGGCGGCCGCGACCGACCCCTTCGACCGCCGGCCGAAGTGCTCCGCGAGTTCGACCGCCTGCGCGACGACCTTGTCCTGGGGTACGACCTTGTCGACCGCCCCGTTGGCGAGCGCCTCCGCGGGCGTGAACGGCTTGCCTTCGAGGATCGCGGCCAGGGACCGGTGGGTGCCGATCAGGCGGGTCAGCCGCTGGGTGCCGCCTCCGCCCGGGATGATGCCGAGGAGGATTTCGGGCTGGCCGATGAAGAAGTCCCCGTCGGCCATGACCCGCAAATCGCAGGCCCAGGCGAACTCGGCGCCGAGGCCGAGAGCCGAACCGTTGAGGGCGGCGACGAAGAGGACACCGCTGGCGTTCATCCGCAGGAAGGTCGTGTGCAGGCGCTCCAGCTGGAGGGCTCCGCGCATCGGAGTCCTGCGCATCACGGGCCCGAGGAGACGGGACCGGTCCACGTGCTTGGCCATGCGTACGACGGCGGCGGCACCGCGCCGGCCGACCGTAGGGCTCGCGGCGCCCTCTTCCTGCAGCCACTGGACCGCGGCATGGCTGACGAACCGCTCGGGATGTGCCCCGGTGAAGACGACGGCACGGACGCTCGGATCGCGGTCGACCCGGGTCACCAGCTTGTCCAGCTGCCGGGCGATGTCGAGGCCGAACAACTGGTGCGGGCCGCCGTCGACCCGGACGACGAGGACGGCTCCGCGGTCCTCGATCTCCAGATGACCCTTGTCTTTGTATGGCATGGATTCTGCTCCCGTGCTGGGTTCATGGGGGAGTGCAAAGCGAGTGAGGGAGGGGCTGCCGGCGCCAGGAATCTGGGACAGTGCGTGAAAGCCCGTCCGGGGAGGCGCGCCCCGTGTCCGAAACGGCACGTCGCTCGAGATGTGTACTATTGCCGTGACGAGTTACATAACCAAGTTATTTCAAGAGTGTCAATGGTGGAGGCGCGAGAGGCATGGCAGGGCGGCCGAAGCTCGATGACGCACCGGAGCGGCTGGTGCGAGCCGCTGTCGGTCTGCTGGCCGAACAGGGGCCGTCGGCCATCAAGGCGCGTACGGTGGCGTCCGCGAGCGGGCTGTCGACGATGGTCGTCTACGGCCACTTCGGTGGGATCCCCGAGCTGATGCGCGCCGTCGCCGACCACGGCTTCAGGGAGCTCGCCGGGGCGTTCGCCGAGGTGCCGGTGACGGATGATCCGATCGCGGATCTCTTCGCCATGGCTTTGACCTGCCGCCGAGTGGCCCACGAGAACCCTCACCTGTACGACCTGATGTTCGGCCTGTCCACTCGTGCGACGTACCGGCCGCTGTCGGAAGCGGACCTTCGCTTGAGCGGACATTCGCCGGCCTTCCGGGATGCCCACGTCCATATCACCGCGGCATGTCGACGGCTCGTGGACTCGGGCAGGGCCGAGCGGCAGGAACCTGAAGTCATAGCCGCCCAGTTGTGGAGCCTGGTCCACGGGTACATCACCCTTGAACTGGCAGAGCACTTCGGAGAGTTCGAGGACCCCGTGACGCAGGTGATGCGGCCGATGGGCGTGAACTTCTCTGTCGGTCTGGGCGACGAGCGGGAACGGGCCGAAGCCTCGCACGAGGCGGGCGCGCGCCTTTACGACTCGATCGTTCAAGGTCGATGAGATTCGGTACGGCAGGTCGCTGTCTCGCGCGGGACACCTCATCTGCGGCTAGCGCGACTTGGTCTCGGCGGCAGAGGTACCGGTGCCCGGCGTGAGCTGGTCATGCCTCCCCAGCGCCGCGACCTCCCGTTCGAGGGACGGAACGGCACGGGCCGCGAAGCGCCTCGCCCATGGCCAGGCCAGTGGCGAATTCAGCGCTGCCTTGGCCCAGTTGGCCACGACGACCGCGCGCGGGACGTACACACGGCTGCGGCGGCGCACGAGCCCGTCGACGATCGCGGCAGCCGCCCGGTCGGCACTCGTGGTGACATTGCCCGGGTAGGGAAGCCGGTTGCGCAGGCCCTGGAACGAGGGGAGGTCCGCCTCGGCGCCCCGGACGAGATCCGTGTCGATCCAGGAGGGGTGCACCAGGCCGACCGTGACGCCGAGGTGCGCCACCTCCTGGCGGTAGGTCAGGGCGAGCAGCTCGGCCGCGGCCTTGCTGGCGCCGTAGGAGGCCATCGCCGCCAGCGGCATGAAGGACAGCGCGGACGCCACGACCAGTACGTGTCCCCGGCTGCGCTCCAGATGGGGCGTCACGTACTTGAGGGTCCGGAAGACACCGTTCAGATTGATGTCCAGGACCCGCTCGAACGACGCCTCGTCCGTCTGTCGCACGGTCCCGTACGCCACGACGCCGGCATTGGCGACGACCAGATCGATGCCGCCCATGACCCCCGCGGCCTCGTCGATCGCTGACCGCAGGACGGTGCCGTCGCGCACATCGGCCTCACGCCAGGAAGCGGCGGGGCCCAGCTCGCGGGCGAGGTCACGGAGCCGATCGGGTTCCAGTCCGATCAAGGCCACCTGAGCGCCTCGGGCGATGGCCAGGCGGGCCACCTTCTCGCCGATGCCGCGCGCCGCTCCGGTGACAACCAGTTTTCTGCCCAGCAAGTCACGTTTCATGGCCGCAACATAACTTCGTTATTTATTGAGCGCAAGATGTCGCGCGGATGAATTGTCACCGCTCCACCTGCTGGGTCTTACGACTGGACGAACCTATGCTGACGGTCATGAGGCGGACATCCTTTGCGCACTGGCCCTGTTCGATCGCGCGCACCATGGACCTGCTCGGGGACTGGTGGACGCCGTTGGTGCTGCGTGAGGCGTTCTACGGGATCCGGCGGTTCGACGCGTTCCAGGTGTCACTGGGGGTCGCGCGCAACACATTGACGGACCGGTTGCGTCGGCTGGTGGACGAGGGGCTGCTGGAGAAACGGCCGTACCAGACGGAGCCGGTTCGGTACGACTACGTGCTCACGGAGAAGGGGCGCGACTTCTACGGTGCGCTGCTGGTGATGAACCGGTGGGGGGACCGCTGGCTGTCCGGTGAACAGGGCCCGCCGGTGGCCATGCGTCACGAGATCTGCGGACAGGAAGCCCACGCCGAGGTGGTGTGTTCTTCCTGCGGTGAGCAGATGACCGCGGAGAACACCAGTCCTCGGATGGGCCCCGGCTATCCGCCACACCTGGCCGAACGGCCGGATGTGCGGGAGCGTTTCGCCGGCTGACTCAGCGGCTCTGCCGGGGCTGCGCTTTCCCTTGACAGGTGAGTCCATCTACGCAACTTTACTGGTCACGTCAGGTCATGGGAGTTCTCGGATCGGCATGGAGGCTGCAGGAAACATGGAGTGGACAGGCGCGCGCTATGCGGACAAGCCGACGGTGGAGGTCCGCACCTGGATCGCTGCTCCGCCCGAACAGGTGTGGACGCTCGTGTCCGACATCGAGTTGATGCCGCGGATGAGCTCCGAACTGCAGTCCGTCGAATGGCTGGACGGCAGGACCGCCCCTGCCCTGGGAGCCCGGTTCATCGGCCGGAGCAAGCACGAGGCACTCGGGGAGTGGGCCACCACCTCCCACATCGTCGAGTGCGAGCCGCCGAGGCTGCTTGCCTGGGCCGTCGAGAACCCGCAGAACCCGACGGCGATCTGGCGGTTCACGTTGGAGCCGCAGGGCGGTGGCACTCTGCTGAGCGAATGGATGCAGATGGGGCCGGCCCGTTCGGGCCTCTCCTTCGCCATCGATCGCATGCCGGAGAAGGAGCAGAAGATCGTCTTCGTGCGCATGCGGGAGTTCGAGGCCAACATGACCATCACCCTCGAAGACATCAAGAAGCTGGCCGAGAGGGCCCGGCCCGCGGGCGAGGCGAGGCTCTGATGCGTACCTCCACCACGATCGAGGCTTCCGGGGGCGACTGGCGGGAGAACGTCGCCTATGTCACCGAGGCGGAGAAGCTCGGTCTTGACATCTGCTGGGTGGCGGAGGCGTGGGGCTCCGAGGCCCCCTCGCCGTTGGGCTACCTCGCGGCGAAGACCGAGCGCATGCTCCTCGGATCCGGAATCATCCAACTCGGCACCCGCACGCCGATGGCCATCGCCCGCGCCGCGATCACACTGTCGCAGATCTCCGAGGGGCGCTTCCTTCTCGGCCTGGGCCCCTCCGGGCCGCAGGTGATCGAGGGCCTGCACGGCGTGCCCTTCGCCCGGCCGCTGGTGCGGATGCGGGAGACCGTCGAGATCGTGCGGGAGGCCGCCGCGGGCGGCAAAGTCTCCTACTCAGGAAAGGAGTTCCGGATTCCGCTGCCGGGCGGGCAGGCGAAGCCCATGCGTCTGTCGATGCGTGCCGAGCATGACATTCCGGTCTACCTCGCCACTCTCTCGCCGAAGATGCTGCACCTGACCGGTGAGATCGCCGATGGGTGGCTGGGCACCAGTTTCGTGCCCGAGGGCGCCAAGGAGGCGTACTTCGACCACCTGGACCAGGGCCTTGCCGCCGCCGGTCGCGCCCGTGCCGACCTCGACATCTGCCAAGGCGCCGAGGTCGCCTTCGCGGACGACGAGGACGCGCTGAGCGCGATGGTGGCCGGACGCAAGAAGGAACTTGCCTTCAGCCTCGGCGGCATGGGCTCCGCGACCACGAACTTCTACAACAACGCCTACAGCCGCCAGGGTTGGGCCGAAGTGGCGGCCGAAGTCCGCACACGTTGGCAGGCCGGGGACCGGGACGGCGCGGCCGGCCTGGTCACCGACGAAATGGTGCTGGCGACCACTCTGATCGGAACCGAGGGCATGGTGCGCCAACGGCTGCGTGTGTGGCGCGACGCCGGTGTGGACACCGTACGTTTCTATCCGGCCGGAGAGACCCTCGACGCTCGGCTCACCACTATCGGCCGGGCCATCGACCTGGTCCGTGACATCGAGGACGAGGCGGCACGGTAGCGGCACGGCCGGGTGCGGTCGAGGAGTGCTGTTGCAGGCGTTGGTCGACGTCAACCGTGCGCGCTGACGCCGTCCGCCGCCAGGCCCGACATCAGCAGGGTGATCGTGTGGAACGTCCTGGCCAGGGCGTCCTCCCGGTCCGCCGCGGCGGCGATGATCTGGTTGCCCTCGCACAGGACGGCCAACAGCAGGCGGGCGACGGTGGCGACCGGAACATCCGATTCCACGTCACCGCGTTCGGCCAGGACAGTCAAGAGCCGTTCGATCGGCGGCTGGGCCACCGTGTCGTTGATGTGCCGGTACTGCTCCACCAGCACCGAGGGCGCCTGTGCCATGAGCTCTCGATGCAGGGGATCGTCGATGGTCCGCCGCAAGAAGGCGTGCGTGAGGTTCGACACGGCGGTCAACGCAGGCTTGCCCGGTGTCGCACGGATCGCCTCGGACGCCGCGTCGGCGAGCGCTCCGACCGGCTGGAGCAACTCCGTGTAGAGCTCGGCGAACATCGCCTTCTTGTCCGGGAAGTGGTGGTAGAAGGTGCCCTTGCTCACTTGCGCCGCCGCGGTGATGGCCTCCACCGACGTGTCCGCGAACCCGTTGTCGACGAAGAGTTTGCGCGCGGCCGCCACCAGGTCCGCCCGGGTCTGCTCCGCATACAGCTGTCGTCGGTTTGGCCCTCTCATGTTGACCATCGTATATTCAATGACCTGAAGTCAGTGAATGACTCGTGGTCGGTCAGTGGTCGTCGTGACAGTGCCCTCCGGAAGGCAGACGTAGCCGTGGAAAAGCGCAGAATCCTGTTGCTGGGTGCGACGGGCTACACGGGGCGGCGGGTTCTCAGGGAACTGCTCGCACGAGGTGAGAAGCCGACCTTGGTCGGGCGAAGCCGAACGAAGATGCTGACCCTGGCCGACCGCTTCGAGGCGGAACTGCCGGTGGCGGAAGTGGACGTCACCTCTTCCGCCCGCCTCACGCGCCTTCTGGGCCCCAGCGATGTGGTCGTCTCCACGGTCGGGCCGTTCATGCAACTGGGCATGGCCACGGTCACGGCCGCCGCGCGGGCGGGAGCGCGCTACTGCGACTCCACGGGGGAGGGCCCCTTCGCCCGCCGGGTCCTCCTTGAACTGGACTCCGTCGCGGCCGCCCGGGGAGCGACTCTCGTGCCCGCGTTCGGCTACGACTACGTGCCCGGCAACCTCGCCGGCGCCCTGGCCCTGGAACAGGCGGGCGAGCGCGCATGCCATGTCGAGATCGGCTACTTCATCACCCGTTCGGGGCGCGGGAGTGAGCTGCATTACCGGAGCACCCTGCGCGACTCCTGGGACCTGACCACGGGTGGCACGCGCCAGACGCTGGTCGCCGCGGCGGCCGAGGACGGGTTCGCCTACCGCTCCCCACGTCCTGGAGCCTCTTCCCGACTGGTCGACGAGCGGGCCGCCAAGCGTGTCCTCACCTTCCGCTACGCCGGTGTGCGACGCCCGGCCATGACCGTCCCGGGCACGGAGCATCTCGGCCTGCCCGAGGTCTTCCCTCGGCTGGAGAGCGTCGAGGTGGGGATGGGCTGGCTCGGGCGGTGGACGCGTCCGGTACAGATCGCCGCCATGCTCCAGGCGCCCTTGCTGAGGTCGGCGAAGGTGCGGGCTGCTCTGACGCGGTGGTCCGGGCGGCTCCCGGGAGCACATCGTGAGCCGGACACCGACGGCCGTTCCCTGGTGATCGCGGTCGCCCGCGACGGCCACGGTCGTCCCCTGGCCACGACGGCCCTCACCGGACCCGATCCCTACGAGATGACGGGCTCCCTCCTGGCGTGGGGTGCAGTCCATGCGGCGGCGCCGGATGCCGTCCTGAAGCCCGGTGTGCACGGTCCGGTCGCGGCCTTCGGGCTCGACACCCTCAGGCTCGGCGCCGCCGAGGCGGGAGTACACGAAGTCGACGGGGCCTCGGCACGTCGGTGATCGCTGCGCGGGCATGGATCACGGCATCGGGGCGTTGAACCACAGCGACTGAGTTGACGAACAAGTTGTGCGATCGGGAGCGAGTCGGCCACCGACGTGGAGTCGACCGTCCCAGTGGAAAGGAATGGTCCATGGACGAGCAGGGTGAGCACTTCGACGTCGTCGTACTCGGCGCGGGCCCGGGCGGGTACGTAGCCGCCATCAGGGCCGCCCAACTGGGCAAGCGCGTAGCAGTCGTCGAGGAGAAGTACTGGGGCGGCGTCTGCCTGAACGTGGGCTGCATCCCCACCAAGGCCCTGCTGCGCAACGCCGAACTGGCGCACGTCTTCACGCGCGAGGCGAAGACCTTCGGCATCAAGGTCGACGGTGAGGTCTCCTTCGACTACGGGGAGGCGTTCCGCCGTAGCCGTAAGGTCGCGGACGGCCGGGTCAAGGGCGTCCACTACCTGATGAAGAAGAACAAGATCACCGAAATCAGCGGACGCGGCTCGTTCCTCGACCCGCACACACTCCAGGTGGCCGACTACGACGGCAACACCCGCACCATCGGCTTCGAGAACTGCATCATCGCCGCCGGGGCGACACCCAAGCTGCTGCCCGGCACCAAGCGCAGCGCGCGCGTGGTGACGTACGAGGAGCAGATCCTCGCCGAGGACCTGCCGCAGTCGATCGTGATCGCCGGCGCCGGGGCCATCGGCGTCGAGTTCGCCTATGTGCTGCACAACTACGGCGTCAAGGTCACCGTCGTCGAGTTCCTGGACCGTATCGCCCCGCTGGAGGACGCCGAGGTCTCCGCCGAACTGGCCAAGCAGTACCGGAAGTTGGGCATCGACGTGCTCACCTCGACCCGCGTCGAGTCCATTGACGAGTCCGGCCCGCAGGTCCGGGTCACCGTCACCGGCAAGGACGGCACCCAGCAGGTGCTGGCGGCCGACAAGGTTCTGCAGGCCATCGGCTTCGCCCCGAACGTCACCGGATACGGCCTGGAGAACACCGGCGTCCGCGTCACCGAGCGCGGCGCGATCGACGTGGACGGCCGCTGCCGCACCTCCGTACCGCACATCTACGCCATCGGCGACGTCACCGCGAAGCTGATGCTCGCGCACGCCGCCGAGGCGATGGGCGTGGTCGCCGCCGAGACGATCGCGGACGCGGAGACCATGGAGCTGGACTACGTGATGATCCCGCGATCCACCTTCTGCCAGCCGCAGATCGCCAGCTTCGGCTACACCGAGGCGCAGGCGAGGGAGAAGGGGTACGACGTCCAGGTCGCCAAGTTCCCGTTCACCGCGAACGCCAAGGCCCACGGCCTGGGCGACGCGGGCGGCTTCGTGAAGCTGATCAGCGACGGCAAGTACGGCGAACTCCTCGGCGGCCACCTCATCGGCCCCGACGTCACCGAACTCCTTCCCGAGCTGACCCTGGCCCAGCAGTGGGACCTCACCGTCCATGAGGTCGCCCGCAACGTCCACGCCCACCCCACCCTGGGCGAGGCGGTCAAGGAAGCCGTCCACGGCCTCGCGGGCCACATGATCAACATGTAACAGGGCGCTGCCCCCTCGAAACGAACAGGTAGATGCCGGCGAGCGCGTTGTCATACACGTTGCGGTGACGCAGCTCTGCGCTTGGGGTGGCCGGTGGTGCCGGACGTGTAGGGGACCACCGCTGTGTCGTCTTCGTCGCGTTCGACCGTCCGGAACGTCAGGGGCTGCTCGGCTACGACCGAGGTGTAGGATTCCGGCGTCTCGTTCCCGGACTACAGCGCGCCGCCGCTCTCGATCAGGAAGAACTGGGTGCAGTCCGCCCTCTCGCGGAATCCCTTCCAGGCGGCCTTTCCGATCGGCAGCTCCGGGGGGCCCTCGAAGGCGAAGTACGCCCTTCGCGTCGGAGTCGGTGAGGTGGTAGGCGACCTCGCGGCCCTGCAACAGCGCGTTCAGCGGCACGACCGCGGTGCCGGCCTTGAGGATGCCGAAGTAGATGCCGGAGAATCGGGGCAGGACAGCGCGACCTTGTCCCCGGGCTGGATCCCGCGCGAGACGAGCAGGTTCGCCCCCCGGTTGGCCGCGGCGTCGAGGGCCTCGTACGTGATGCGGTCGTCGCCGAAGACGATCGCGGTGCGTTCCGGGTAGCGGGACGCGAATCCGTCAGCAGTCGTGACGCGTTGCGGCTCAAGCCGTGCATCGTCGTTCTTCGGGGTCTTCGGGCGGGTGGTCAGGGTCCAGTGGTGGGGGTCTGGACGAAGGCCGGAGGCGGCACGAAGCCGTCTACTTCCCGGCCCAGCAGGGCGGCGAACTCGATGGTGGTGAGATCGCCCCCGCTCGGGCCCATGGCCTGCAGACCGATGGGCAGTCCGCTCCTGCCTCGGCGCACCGGGATGGTCGTCGCCGGCCCCCCGGAGACGTTGGCGACGGCGCTCCACTTGACCTGGTCCCAGTAAGGGCGTCGCACACCTTCGACTTCGAATGGCCGCCCGAACCAGTCGATCAGCTTGTTGTGGTGGGCGGGGGCGGCCGTCGGGGTGACCGGCATGAGCACGATGTCGAAGTCCTGGAAGAACTCGAACCATCGCTGCCGGATCTCGTTGCGCACCATGTGGGCCTGCAGCCAGTGATAGTGGGACTGGAAGGTTCCGAGCAGGGCGGGACCGGCGTCACCCCGCGGGTGCTGGACGAACCGGGCCAGCACCGCGGCGCTGGAGGCAGGAGCGAGGCCGGTGCGGTCGCCCGCGCCGAAGAGCAGGGGCTGGAAAGCCTTCCCGTGATTCGTCGCGATGTCGACAGGGAGGCCGGCGGGCTGGACCGTGATCTTCGCGCCGGCCGCCCGCAGCACAGTGACTGCATCGTCCACGGCTGCCGCGACGTCGCTGTCGACGGGACACGCGGGATCCTCACTCCAGACGGCTACCCGGAAGTCGGCGAGCTTGGTCGCGCGCGGCGGTGCGAGTGTGTAGCTGAAACCGCCGTCGTAGTCGGCGGGCCCGACCGTTGCCCGCAAGATCGGGACGAGGTCACGGGCGTCGCGGACCTGCGCGCCGCCGCAGCCCATGTCGGCCTCGGTCCATCGTCCCGGGCCCGGGCCGTAGGGCACATGCCCGATGAGGGGTATGGACCGCCAGGTCGACTTGTGCCCGTACAGGCCGTTGAAGTGGGACGGGATCCTGGTCGATCCGCCGATTTCCGAGCCGAAGTCGAACGCCGTGAGGCCCGCGGCGGTGGCGACGGCGCCGCCCCCGGCGGATCCGCCCGAGGTACGGGTCGTGTCCCACGGGTTCGATGTAGGACCGAACACCGGGTTGTCGGCCTGGACGTCCTGGTTGCCCG
Source organism: Streptomyces sp. NPDC002092 (assembly GCF_053593775.1). NCBI lineage: Bacteria > Bacillati > Actinomycetota > Actinomycetes > Kitasatosporales > Streptomycetaceae > Streptomyces > Streptomyces sp. NPDC002092. Next base: position 207,657 of record NZ_JBSFDG010000007.1, on the reverse strand, counting down.
GAGGCATGTTGCTCTTCCCCATGATCACGGCACCGGCCGAACGCAGCCGTTTGACCGCCTCGGCGTCGTGGTCGGGCACGTAGTCCTTGAGGTCTGTTCGCCCGCAGACGGTGCGCATCCCGGCTGTCTCGAAGCTGTCCTTGACCGTGATCGGCACACCGTGCAGAGGACCGAGGTCTTGCCCGGCCGCCCGCGCGGCGTCCGCTTCCGCGGCCTCGCGACGGGCCCGCTCGGGGTCAAGGGTCACCACCGCGTTCAACGCGGTGTTATGGGTGGCGATCCGCTCAAGATAGAGCTCGACGAGTTCCCGGCTCGAGATCTCACCCGCGGCCAGCGCGCGTGACTGCTCCACTGCGGGCTGGAAGGGGACGTCACTCACGGCATGCCTCATCTCTGACTCTGACGGCGCCATCAAATGTGAGTCATAGCATTACATTCGACAGACCATAGGCTCGGGATGACGTGCAAGGCAATGGCCCTGCGGAATGAACGGAGGATCCTGTGGCGTCAGAGGATCCTGTGGCGTCAGAGGATCCTGTGGCATCAAGGGGCCGACCTCGTCGCCAACGTCGTCGTAGAGGAGCTACGCATGCAGGCGGCGCGGCACGGCACTCTGCGGCCCGGCGGCCCGGCGGCCCGGCTGCCCAGCTTCGAGGATCTCGTTCTCGGCTATCTGTCGCCCGAGCACCGGGACCAGTGCGGCGTCGGATGTCCCTCCGCGCCCTGATCGACTAGTTCGACCGCTGCGAAGGCCTGGGTCGCTGCAGCTGTCCCGCGCCGCCTTCGACTCGAAGCTCGCCGATGAGGTCCTCGAGAAGGGCATCGAGAACGCCCTCGCGTTCATCGACTGAGCAGTGTGGGATCAGGCCGGATCGACGAATATGTCGAGCGCGAGATCGCCTTCGAAGTCGGCAGGGCTGTAGACGGACAGGTCGGTGACGCCCTCGTCCGACAGGACCTCGTCGTCGATGAACAGGTTGGCGGTGCACTTCCGCGCGTCACGCGTGAGGATGGCGTACGCGGCGTCCGCCATGATCCGCGGACTACGGGCTTGTCCGGCGCCGCCGACCACGTTGCGCACGGCGGCCGTGTCGATCAGGGTCCGCGGCCACAACGAGTTGGCGGCGATGCCGTCGGCGGCGAGCTCCTCGGCGAGCCCGATGGTGCACAGACTCATGCCGTACTTCGACAGCGTGTAACCGAGGTGCTTCCCCACCCAGTGCGGCGCGAGGTTCAACGGCGGGGAGAGCGTGAGGATATGCGGGTTGCCCGCTTTGCGCAGGTGCGGGACAGCGGCCTTGCTCAGTAGGAACGTGCCGCGCGTGTTGATGTCCTGCATCAGGTCGTACCGCTTCATCTCCAGCTGCTCCGACGACGACAGGTCGATGGCGCTGGCGTTGTTCACCACGATGTCGATGCCACCGAAGGCGCTGACCGCCGCGTTGACAGCGGTGCGCACATCGTCCTCGTCGCGGACGTCACCGACGACGGCCAGCCCCTTGCCGCCCGCGCGCTCAATCTCGTCAACGGCGGTGTGGACCGTGCCTTCGAGCTTCGGATGCGGCACGGCGGTCTTGGCGAGCATCACCACGTTCGCACCGTCGCGAGCCGCGCGCAGAGCGATGGCGAGTCCGATGCCGCGGCTGCCTCCCGACATCAGGATGGTCTTGTCGGCCAGCGTCTGTGTCATGGTCGAACCTCCAAAATAGATTGTCGGACTAATGGTACGTGGTGCTAATGGTATCTTCCCCGTATGACTTCCACTCCCACACGCCAGATCGACCGGCTCTACCACGAGCTCCTCGCCCCCGAAGAGACACAGTCCGTTCGCGCTGCCGTGCGCCGGATCGCAGAGCACGAAGTGGCTCCCCACGCCGTGGCGATCGCGGGGGGCGACGAGCGCACGGACGGCTTTCCCCGGCATGTGTTTGACGCGCTTGCGTCGGCGGGCGTCTTCCGGATCCCCTTCCCCAGCGAGGTCGGCGGCGACGGTCTGACCCATCCGGCGAGCGCCACCGCCGCGGCCATCGAGGAACTGGCCTACTACTCCAGCAGCGTCGCGGCCGTCTTCGACGTGCACTGCATCCTGGCGGGCAACGCCCTGCGGCAGGGCACCGAGGAGCAGCAGCAGCGATGGCTGCGAAAGGTCGCGGAGGGCTCAGTGGTCGGCGCGTTCGCCACCACCGAGCCGAACGCCTCAAGTGACCTGTCCCCGCAGGCGGTTCAGACCGAGGCGATACGCACCGAGGCCGGCTGGGTGCTGAACGGCCACAAGCGGTGGATCTCCAACTCGCCCGTCGCCGGGTTCGTGGTGGTTCTCGCCCGCACCGGCACCCGGCTGAGCATGTTCATCGTCGACACGGCACTTCCCGGAGTGGAAGTCGGCCTTCCAGACCGCAAGATGGGCAACCGCGGCCAGCTCACCGCGGACATCCGCTTCACGGATGTGCACCTGACCGACGACGACCTTCTCGGTGGCGCCGAGGGACACGGACTACGCCATGCGCTGTCCACTCTGACCTACGGCCGGATCGGTATCGCGGCTGCCGGGGTAGGCATGGCGCAGGCCGCCTTCGACCACACCGTGGCCCACCTGTCGACGCGACACGCCTTCGGCAAGCCGGTGGCCGCCAACCAGCACTGGCAGTTCCTGCTCGCCGAACGGGCCACCGAGATCGAGAACGCCCGCACCCTCTACACCAAGGCCGCCCTGCGCCTGGACGCGGGCAACCCGTCCCCGGAGCCCGAGGCCGCGATGGCGAAGTACTATGCCACCAAGCTGTCGGTGGACATGGCGCGCGACGCCGTCCAGGCCTTCGGAGGCCTCGGCTTCGCGCGCGAACTGGGTGCCGACGGCAGCCCCGGACCCGTCGAGGCGATCTACCGGGACAGCAAGATCGGCGAAATCTATGAGGGCACCAACGAGATCCAGAAGTGGGTCATAGCCCGGCAGATCTTCGGTCGGGCCATCGTCGGCTGACCACCCAGGACGCACCGGCCGTAAGCCGGCGGAAGGTGGGGAATCCCGCCGGCCTGCAGTGGTCCTGGTGCCTCGGGCGTTCTCGTACGATGGACAGGACCATACGTACGACTAACCATGGGCGGGATAAACAATGTCCGAGGCTCCGCTGGTTCCGGGGACAGTGGCCGAACACACCATCTGCCTGCTGGTCAAACTCGGGCAGGTGGCGTTCAGGATCGCCGAGGACGGCATCGGCGGGACCGGCTTGCGGGTGCGGCATTACAGCGTCCTGCAGGCTTTGGCGGACAACGGTGCCATGCCGCAACTGGCACTTGGCTCGTTCCTGCGCATCGACCCCGCGACGATGGTGACGAGTCTCGACGACCTGGAGCGCGCCGGATACGCGGAGCGGACACGAGATCCGCAGGATCGTCGCCGCTACGCCGTGGACATCACCGCCGAAGGGCGCAAGGTCCTGGCCCGCCTCAACCGCACGCTTGTCGATCTCGACGCCGAAATCCTCGCAGACCTGGGCACCGCGGACCGACAGTCGCTTCACGTCCTGCTGGACAGTCTCGCCGGAAGTCCCGCTCTGACCTCCCTGTTCGACACCGTCCGGGAGCAGAACGGTGGGAAACGGGCTTAACGGCTCTAGGGGATCGCCCCGGGGTATAGCGCTATGCCCCGGTTCTGGCGAAGTCGGCTTGCCGGGCCGTATGCCATCTGGCGGTCTCCGGCGGACTCGTTGTGGTGGGCAGGGGGCGCCCTGTTCGTAGGCCATGCGTCAATTGGGTCGAGCATGGGGCAACACCCGAGTCGCTGACCGTGATCGAGGTGTTCGTTCCCGGCAGGTGCGTCACCACGTTCGCCGAGCGGTTTGTGTGGTGGGCTCGGAGGGTTGGGCGACCGGGCTCCACGAAAAGTGCGCCGGTCGGCAGACTGAGTCTGGAGGGGCACGCGCTCGTCCCCGTCGAGGGGGGACGTCGTCTACAACGGCGTGCACCTCTCGCTCGCGGAATCCGAGGGTGGTGGCCGCGACGCGCGAAGGGCACCCCGCCAAGTGAAGGCGCTCGGAGTGGAGTTCGTGGTGGCCGGCCACCAAGACCCGGCTGATGAGGCTCCTTGAAAATCCCCAGCCTCGTTCTTCGTCGCCACTTTGTTGCGGCCTCAACCAGGTGGCGGGTGGGGTGCCGGACGTAAGTGGGCAGCGACTGGGAGTTGCTGGCCAACCAGCTTGGCGGGAGCCGCCTTCGGTTCGTGCGATGGTGGCCTGTATGACCGAAGCGGTGAGATTCGAGTCCAACCTGTACCGGGGCACCGCCGGGTACTACGACCGGTTCCGGCTCCCCTACCCCGACGCGATGATCAACGATCTCGTACGGCAGGCAGCCCTGTCCGGGGACGGACGCCTGCTCGACCTCGCGTGCGGCACCGGCCAACTCGCCTTCCCGCTCCGCGACTGCTTCGCAGACGTATGGGCGTTGGACGCCGAACCGGATATGACCCAGGTGGTCCGCGCCAAGGCGATCGCCGCCCACGCAGACCACATCCTGACCATCACCTCGAGTGCAGAGGATCTGCACGCCGAGCCAGGCAGCTTCGAGCTGATCGTCATCGGCAACGCCTTCCACCGGCTCCGCCGCACGGTTGTCGCCGAGTTCGCCCACGCCTGGCTCAAGCCCGGCGGCTGCCTGGCACTGTGCTGGTCAACGTCCCCATGGGCAGGCCCCAAGGACTGGCAACACGCGCTCGACAGCCTGCTCCGCAGGTGGCAAGACGCCCTCGGCGCGGCGCACCGCGTCCCGCCCGGCTGGGATCAGGCACGGCAGGAGGAACCCGACCACGTGGTGTTGTCCCGTGCCGGGTTCGAGCCCGCCGGACGCCACGAGTTCCCCACCGAGCACCACTGGACGATCCGTGAACTCGCGGGCCACATCCGGTCGACATCGTTCCTGCCGGCCTCAGTGCTCGCGGAGCACGCGGCCGAGTTCGATGCCGCGCTCTCCGCCGAGCTCGGCCCCTACGCGGCCGACGGCTGGCTCACCGACCCGGTCAGCTTCGCCTACGAATTGGCCCGAAACCCCGGTCCAGCGTGACCGCCAAGAGGCCTTCACGGGGTGGAGAACAAGAGCAGGTGTGGGGACCGGTCCGAGCACGGGCGGGGAATTTCAAGAATCCTCATCACCGCCCGGACGACGCGGCCCACGTCGGCCGCACGAGGCGCTACCTCGACGCTGCGGACCGGCAACTGAAGAACTCCACCACAACGATGGAGTTCTTTGAGGGGATGACGGGTTTCCACCCCGAGTGCATCAACCCGGGCGTGCTGTGGTCGGGAGCCCTCACGCTTTTGTCCGGCGACTAGGTTCAGCAGTGCTGATACCCCAGTCCCTCACCTACTCGGCCAACCGTTCCTGCCCAGGAGGTCGAAGACGCGCGTTGTCCCTCTAGGCGGACCAGGCCTTCCGTGAGCGCAGCAAGGTCCTTGACAGGGTACCGCAGCCCGGGTCAAGGGGGACTCCACGTTGGCAGGTCATCACGCAGCACCCTTGCTGGGCGGTCTCAGGGAGATGTCCCGAGGTGCTGAGCCCCCCCCACTGATCAAGTCCAGCAAAGGCTGACGGTCCAACCAGGGGGCGCGTAGGCCGGAGGTGAGTCGCCATATGGCAGTGATCTGAGCGGGGAAGAGCGGAGGCCTCCGCGACACGCTCACCCGAGCAGCGTCGTCGGCAGATAGAAGACCGCCGCCCCGTTTTCGAGGGACTGATCCAGCGGCCCTCTGGGAAGGATGCCGACGTGACGTCGTGGTTGGGGATGGGCCATTGGAGGCAACCGGAGGAGGAAGGGGCGTCGTCGGTGCAGGCAGGGAGGCCTTCGAATCTGTACCGATGTGCCAAGAATCCTCGGCAGACAGCTCCCCATACTGCTGAAGGTGGTTGGCAAAAGTGCAGGTCAGCGTAGTGCTCCGGAGACACCTAGCGTCTGTGGTCACACCTGCAGAGGTGACGGACATACAGGCAGGCGATCCCGGGCTCTTCGGGCCGTCCTCGGTGACCTGGCAGATGCACGGCGACCCGATGATGTGGGTCGCCGGAGTCCGTGCGCTCTACCTCCAAGCACTGCACCCGCGCGCCGTACGAGGCGTCATGCAGAACTCCGACTTCCGCACCGACGCGTGGGGCCGGCTGATGCGCACCGCCAATTTCGTCGGCACCATCACCTACGGCACCACCGACGCCGCCGAGCGGGCCGGCGCCCGCGTCCGGAAGATCCACACCATGCTGTCGGCGACCGACCCGGACACGGGGGAGCGGTACGGCGTCGACGAACCCGAGCTGCTGCTGTGGGTGCACTGCGCCGAGATCGACTCCTATCTTCAGATCGCGCGCCGCTCCGGCTTCCCGCTCACCGACGCGCAGGCCGACCGCTACATCGATGAACAGCGCGCCGGCGCCCGCCTGGTGGGCCTCGACCCCGACGCCGTACCGGCCGACCAGGAGGAGATGGCCGCCTATTTCGAGAAGGTGCGGCCCGAACTCGCCGTCGGACCGGAGGCACGCGAAGTGGACGACTTCCTGCTCCGCCCGCCGACGCACCCCCTGCTCGTCCCCGCGCGCGAGGCGCTGTGGCGGCGCGTGGCCCGACTGGCGTACGCCGCCCTGCCGCCGTACGCCCACGAGCTGTACGGCAGACCCGCCCCGAAACCCGACACCGTCACCCTGCAACTGCGTGCCACAGGCAACCTGCTTCGCTGCATTCCCGCACGTCTGCGCTGGCAACTCCCGCCCAAACACATCCTGCGCGCCATGTCACGGCTCGGCCCCGGCTCCCGCCCGGCACCGTACAAACTCGGACGATAGCTCGCCATACTGGACGAGCCAGGGGTGGGCGGGACGAGAAGTTACGGGGGCGATCGCAGCAGATGGGGGACAGCAGGCTGATCCAGGGCCGGTACCGGCTGCTCGACCTGATCGGGCGGGGCGGCATGGGCGAGGTGTGGCGATCGCGCGACGAGTCGCTGGGCCGGCATGTCGCCGTGAAGTGCCTCAAGCCCCTCGGTCCGCACCACGACCAGTCCTTCACCCGGGTCCTCAGGGAACGCTTCCGCCGTGAGGCCCGCGTCGCCGCAGCCCTCCAGCACCGCGGGATCACCGTCGTGCACGACTTCGGGGAGTACGACGGCATCCTCTACCTGGTGATGGAACTCCTGGAGGGCCGCAACCTCTCCCAGCTCCTGGAGGACAACAAGCACCACCCGCTGCCGGTCGGCGACGTCGTCGAGATCGCCGACCAGGTCGCCTCCGCCCTCGCCTACACCCACCAGCAGGGCATCGTCCACCGCGACCTGAAACCCGCCAACATCATGCGGCTGGCCGACGGCACGGTGAAGATCTGCGACTTCGGCATCGCCCGCCTCGGCCACGACATCGGCTTCACCTCGCGGCTGACCGGCACCGGCATCGCCATGGGCACCCCGCACTACATGTCGCCCGAGCAGATCGGCGGCTCGGAGGTCGACCAGCGCAGCGACCTGTACTCGCTGGGCTGCGTTCTGTACGAGATCGCCACCGGGGCCCCGCCGTTCGACCTCGACGACGCCTGGGCGATCCTCGTCGGCCACCGCGACACCCCGCCGCGGCCGCCGCGCAGCCGGCGGGCCGAGCTCCCCGAATACCTCGAGAAGATCATCCTGGACCTGCTGGCCAAACTCCCCGAGCAACGCCCGCACGACGCCCGTGAGTTGGGCCGACGTATCACTGCCGGCCGTACGACACCGGCGTACGTACCGACCGTCGTGACCCCTCAGCCGGTGTTCCGACCGCCGGAGCAGGTCCCTTCCCGCGAGCCCCGCCTGCCCTCCTGGACGCGCGGCATGACCACCGGCCACAAGGCCACCGGCACCGGCCTCGGCACCGCGCCTCCGGACGCCGGAGCGGGTCTCACCGGCGAATGGATTCCCCGGCCCGCGGGCGGTCGGAGCGAGGACCCCGCTCCCGGCCGGCCTCCCGCCCCCTCCGCGCAGGCACTCGCCGCCCTGGCCGGACGGCACAACGCCGGGCTCAGCCTGGGACGCCTCGGCCGCTGGGCGGAGGCCGGCGAGGTGCACCGCGCGGTCGCCGCCGAACGCGCCCACCTGCTCGGCCCCGACCACCCCGACACCCTCGCCAGCCGCTACGAGGTCGCCTTCACCCTCAGCCGCGCCGGACGCGCCGCCGACGCCCTGCAGGAGTACAAGTTCGTGGCCGCCGCGCGAACCCGCGCCCTGGGCGCCGACCACCCCGACACGCTCGCCGCCCGCCAGGAAATGGCCTACGTGCTGGGCCAGTTGGGCCGCCACTTCGACGCCCATCAGGTGTACACCGCCGTGCTCGCCGCACGGGAGCGCGGCATGGGCCCCGACCACCCCGACACCCTGCGCTGCCGCCACAACCTCGCCTTCAACCTCTCCCGCCTCGGCCGCCTGGAGGACTCGTACCGCATGGCCTGCGAGGTGGCCGCCGCCCGCGCCCGCGTGCTCGGCCCCGAGCACCCCGACACCCTCGTCACCCGCTACGAAGTCGCCTACGCACTCGGCCAGTTGGGCCGCTGGCCGGAGGCCCTGCAGACCTACCGCGAGGTCGCCGAGGCCCGCGCCCGGGCCCTCGGACCCGACCACGCCGACACCCTCGCCGCCCGCTACGAGGTCGGCATCAGCCTCGGCCGCCTGGGCCGCAGCGCCGAGGCACTCACCCTCTACCGCGACCTGATCGACGACCGCACCCGCGTCCAGGGCCCCACCCACCCCGAGACCCTGCGCGCCCGCCACGGACTCGGCGTCAACCTCGGTCGCCTCGGCCGCTGGGAGGAGGCCCTCGCCGAGTCCCGCGACGTCTGCGCGATCCGCGAACGCGTCCTTGCCCCCGAGCACCCCGACACCCTGGTCAGCCGCCGCGAGGTCGCCGTCGGCCTCGGCTGGCTGGGCCGCTGGTCCGACGCCCTCACCGAATACCGCCGCGTGGCCGCCGCCCGCGAACGCGTCCTCGGCCCCGACCACCCCGACACCCTCGCCAGCCGCAACGACGAGGCCCACTGCCTGGAACAACTCGGCCGCGGCGCCGAGGCCGTCGACCTGTACCGCCGGGTGGCGGCACTGCGCCAGCAGCGGGCGTCGGGCGGGCGCTGACGGGGGCGGGGTCTTCGTGGCTGGTTGTCGATGGGTATCGGGGCCGCCGTGCGCCTTGGCCGGCCGGGTCGGGGCGCGGTGGGTGGGCCGTGCACCGTGGTGTGGCTGCCGCCCGCGGAGGTGTCCGGGGGCCCGGCCGCCTAGCCGGCGGCAACGATGTTGCCGGCCACCTGGAGCAGCTTGGCCGCGGCGCGGAGGCCGTCGACCTGTATCGCCGGGTGGCGGTACTTCGTCGCCAGCGCACGTCCGGTGGGCGCTGACGGGGGCGGTGGGTGGTCGGGAACCGTGGTGTGGCTGCGGCCCGCGGACGTGTCCGGGGGGCCGGCCGCCTCGCACGCTCGTCGGCCGCGACGAGGTGACCCGCTGTCTGGAGCAGGTCCGTCGGGGTGTGGTACTGCGCCAGCAGCGGGCGTCGGGCGGGCGTTGACGCGCGTGGGGAGCTCCGCTGCCGGTTGTTGACCGGCGCCTCGGTCGGCCGGAGTCGCGGGCCGATGGGTGGGCCGTGGTGGTGTGGCTGCCGCTCGCGAACATGCCCAGCGCCCGGCCGCCCCGCACGTTCGCCGCCCCAACGACGTGGCCCCCCTGCCTGGAGCCGCGCGGCCGCGGCGCCGACCCCGTCGAGCTGTGCCGCCGGGTGGCGGTACCGCGTCGGCAGCGCGCCGCCGGCGGGCGCTGACCCCGTCGCCGTATACCTCTGGCCGCTGACGATCATCGCGTGTTACCAAGAACCATGGCTGCACACGAGGGACACCGGACATACGACGCCGTGATCGTCGGCGGGGGTCACAACGGACTGGTCGCCGCCGCCTACCTGGCCCGGGCCGGACGGTCCGTGCTGGTTCTGGAGCGGCTGGACCACACCGGAGGCGCCGCGGTCTCCACCCGCCCCTTCGCCGGCGTCGACGCGCGGCTGTCGCGCTACTCCTACCTGGTCAGCCTGCTGCCGAAGAAGATCGTGCGCGACCTCGACCTCGACTTCCGCATCCGCGCCCGGACCATCTCCTCGTACACCCCCGTGGAACGGGACGGCCGCCCCACCGGACTTTTGGTCGGCGGCGGCGAGAGGCGCACCCGGGAGGCCTTCGCCAAGCTCACCGGCTCCGGCCGCGAGTACGAGGCCTGGCAGCGCTTCTACGGCATGACCGGCCGCGTCGCCGAGCGGGTCTTCCCGACCCTCACCGAACCGCTGCCCACCCGCGACGAACTGCGCCGCCGCATCGACGACGAGGAGGCCTGGCGCACGCTCTTCGAGGAGCCCATCGGCACCGCGGTCGAGGACCGCTTCGCCGACGACCTCGTGCGGGGCGTCGTCCTCACCGACGCCCTCATCGGCACCTTCGCCGACGCCCATGACTCTTCATTGGCTCAGAACCGCTGCTTCCTCTACCACGTGATCGGCGGCGGCACCGGCGCCTGGGACGTTCCCGTCGGCGGCATGGGCGCCCTGACCGACGCCCTGGCCACCGCGGCCCGGGACGCGGGCGCCGTCATCGCCACCGGCCACGAGGCCGTACGCATCGACACCGACGGCCGAACCGCCGAGATCACCTACCGCACGGCGGACGGGGAAGGCGTCGCAGCCGCCCGCCACGTCCTGGTGGGTGCCTCCCCGCAGGCCCTCGCCGAGCTGACCGGCGACACGCCCCCGGCCCCCGCCGAGGGCGCCCAGCTCAAGGTGAACATGCTCCTCAAGCGGCTGCCGAGGCTGCGCGACAGCTCCGTCGACCCGCGGGAGGCGTTCTCCGGCACCTTCCACATCGGCGAGGGCTACCAGCAACTCGCCGCCGCCCACGCCCAGGCCGCCTCCGGCCGGCTCCCCGCCGCGCCGCCCTCCGAGATCTACTGCCACTCCCTCACCGACCCGACGATCCTCGGCCCCGCCCTCGTCGAGCGGGGCTACCAGACCCTCACCCTCTTCGGCCTGCACACACCCGCCCGGCTCTTCGAACACGACAACGACGCCGTACGCGAAGAACTCCTGAAGTCCACCCTCGCGCAGCTCGACGCCCACCTCGCCGAGCCGCTCGCCGACTGCCTGGCGACCGACGCGGACGGCCGCCCCTGCATCGAGGCGAAGACCCCGCTCGACCTGGAGCGCGACCTGCGCCTGCCCGGCGGCAACATCTTCCACCGCGAACTCGCCTGGCCCTACGCTCAGGACGGCACCGGTCGCTGGGGCGTGGAGACCCGGCACGCGAACGTGCTGCTGTGCGGGGCGGGCGCGGTGCGGGGCGGGGGAGTGAGCGGAGTGCCGGGGCACAACGCGGCGATGGCAGTGCTGGAGGCATCGGGCAAGTGAAGGACTCGGCACAGGACTTCTACGACTCACTCGCCGCCGACTACCACCGCATCTTCCCGGACTGGGATGCGAGCATGACCCGCCAGGCCGCGGTCCTGGGCGCTCTCGTGCGCAGGGAACTCGGCGCCGAACCGCACCGGTTGCTCGACTGCGCCTGCGGTATCGGCACCCAGGCGATCGGGCTCGCACGCGCCGGACGTCAGGTCGTCGGCAGCGACCTGAGCCCCGTCGCCGCCGCGCGGGCCGCGGTCGAGGCCGCGGCCCGCGGCGTCGCCCTGCCCGCCCTGGCGGCGGACATGCGCCAACTCCCTTTCGCGCCGGGCGCCTTCGACGTGGTCGTGTGCGCCGACAACTCGCTCGCCCACCTGCTGTCGGCGCGGGACGTGGCGGCGGCCCTGCGCGAGATGCGGCGGGTGCTGACCCACGACGGCCTGCTCCTGCTCACACTCCGGGACTACGACGACCTCCGCCGAACCCGGCCCGCCTGCACACCGCCCCAGGTCACGCACGGCTCGGACGGCCGGTCGATCACCTTCCAGCTGTGGCACTGGCACGACGACGGCGAACGTTACGACCAGGAGTACTTCCAGCTCGTGCCGGAAGGAGGAGGCTGGGAGGTGCGGGTCCGCCGCATCACCTCCTGGGCCCTCACTCGCAGCGAGGTGACCCAAGCCGCGACCGCGGCCGGGTTCACCGACGTCACCTGGCACATGCCGGACAGCAGTGGTTTCTACCAACCCGTGCTGACTGCAAGGGCGTCGGCACCGAAGCCCCGCTGATCAACCGGGTCGGCCGGCGGTCACCCACACGGTCGCGCTCCCCGACGATCTCCGCCCCCGCTTGTGCCGCCGGTACGCGCGGGGGCAAGGCGTCGGGCCAACGGGAGCGGCCACCCGGGCGTGGATCTGCTCGTCAGGGGCGGGCGTGAACGCCGATGCCGCCGGAGACGGTCAGATTGTCGCCGGTGATGTAGCCGGCGGCGTCCGAGGCGAGGAAGGCCACGGCTTCGGCGATGTCGGCGGGAGCACCGACGCGGCCGAGCGGGACGTCCCGAGCCCAGGAGCCGATCATTTCCTGGGAGACACCCATCTTGCCGTAGGCAGGGGTGTCGATCAGTCCTGGGCTGACGGCGTTGACACGGATACGGCGGGGGGCGAGTTCGAGCGCGAGGGACCGTATGAGGGGCAACAGTGCTCCCTTGGCGGCTGTCATGGCGGCTCCGACCCCCTCACCGGCGCCCACGGTGATCACGACCGAGGCGCCCTCGCCGAGGAGTGGGAGTGCCTTTTGCAGTGTGAAGAAGGTGCCCTTGACGTTGATGTCGAAGAGGGCGTCGAAGGCGTCTTCGTCAGTTGACTCGATCGGGCCGGGGCGGGAGATGCCCGCGTTGAGGAAGAGCAGGTCAAGGGAGCCCAAGTGTCGGCGTGCCTGGGCCATTGCACGGTCGATGTCAGGCAGGGACCGTGCATCGGCCCGGACGACCAGGACTCCTTCGGGAAGTTCGGCGGTGGCGACATTGCCGACGCCGGTGACCATGACGCGGTAGCCGCGGGAGTGGAGCAGTTCAGCGGTCGCCTTGCCGATACCGCTGGTTCCGCCGGTGATCAAGGCTGCAGGTGCAGACATGGTGCGTTCCTTTGCGTGCTCCGGGGAGGTAGGGGTGGTCGCCGAGCGGTCCGGCCCGTGGAGCCTCGGCCCCGTGCTCCGACGACCATGTTTGGCAGCGTACGCCTATCTGGCAGTGACTGCCAGACCTCATGTGAGCGCCAACCTGGCAGCGCTGGGCTAGCCTGGTGTGGTGAAGCAGGAAGCCAGGACAACGACGGACGCACCGGCCACGCTGTGGGACCGGACACGGCAGCTGGCCTCCCAGGAGATCCTTGAGACGGCTCTGCGCCTGTTCACCGAGCAGGGCTACGACGAGACGACCATCGCTCAGATCGCCCGAGAGGCCGGCGTCTCCCAGCGAACCCTCTTTCGCTACTTCGGCACCAAGGAAGACCTTCTCGGCGGCGACCAGGACCGGTTCGGGCAGGTCCTGACGGACACGATCAGCGAACAGCCCGCCGAAGTCGGCGTCTGGGAGGCGCTGCGCGCAGGGATCGCGGCTGTGCTGTCACTGCACGACAGTCGCGAGCAGGCCCTGGAGCGGTTCCGCCTCCTGCACAACACCGCCTCGCTGCGTGCCGGTTGGCTCGAAAAGCGGCTGCGGTTCCAGGAGGACCTGGTGCCGCTCGTCGAGGTGCGCATGGACGCCGCCGGCGGCAGCGCGGATGCGAGGGCCCGCGCGATGATCGCGACGGCGTTCGCGTGCCTCGATGCCGCATCGATGACGTGGGTCGCGAACGAGGGCAAGGGCGACATCATGGACCTGTACGACGAGTGCCTGGCCGCAGTGCGGGGCTGACCCCCGGCGACCAGCCGGCCGGGAAACGTTGGACCGACGGCACCAAGTCATCGGCGTGACCCCTATCACCATCGGCGCTGAGACGGGTCAGCACCCCGGGTGATGGTTTCCGACCCCAGTACAAGGTAATGCTCCGCCCCCCGAGGCCGGGCGTTCCGGCTCCGGTCGGCGGCGCGGTGACCACGGCGGCGGCGGGCTTGGCGCTTCGCCGGGTCAGGCAGTGCCGACCGGCGGCGGGACTGCCGGCCCTGACGCGCTGTTGATCATGAGTGTGTGAGTGAGATCTCGTTGTCCGTGGACAGCGGATCTGCCTAGTCTCCGGGGGTCCGTCCCGGACGGCCTTCGCCGCCGGAACGCCGCGGCTTGCGGGACACGACAGCGGTCCGCCCAGGACAGCTCACCTCGCAGGCGCTTTTGAGAAAGCCCCCACTATGCGCCACTCCCTCTCCCCTGCCCGCCTGGGCATAGCCGGAGCAGCAGCCGCGCTGTTGCTCCTGCCGTTCGCTCCCCAGGCCTTCGCGGCCCCCTCCGTCACCCAGGACAGCCTGACGCCGTCCACCATGACCGCGGGCGTCGCCGCGTCGGCCAAGCTGACCGTGCACTCCTCCAGCTGCTTCACGGCCAAGACCCTCGGTGTCGGCGTCCGGGACGCGGCCGGGAAGAACCTGGACTTCCCAGGTAACGCCTCGAATGTCCGAATATGCCCGAGCGGTGCGAAGTTCACCAGCGGCTCGCGCACCCTGCTGGCAGGCACGTACACGATCTTCGGCTTCTGGCAGGAGTCCGGCGGAGCCTGGCACAACCTGCCCTCGCACAAGCTGACTGTCAACAAAGCCTCGACCGCCACGTCGAGCAGCAGTGGCTCACCGGTCTCCGGCCAGTCCCTGGTCTGGTCCGACGACTTCTCGGACAGCATCGCCTGGGGTTCGAAGTGGGTCGGCGACAGCAGCTCGTCCTACGCCTACGGCAACCACAACCCGGACGACAACAAGCTCGACTGGCTGGACCAGAGCAAGGTCACCACCTCGGGCGGTGTCGCGACCTTCACCGCCCAGCCCTCCTCGCACACGCTGGAGAACGGCAAGCAGGCCTGGGACACGGGCCTGCTCACCACCGAGGGCTCCAGCGGCGGCTTCCAGGTGAAGACCGGTGACTACGCCGAGACCCGGGTCAAGATGCCCTCCGGCTCCGGCGCCTGGCCCGCCCTGTGGACCTGGAAGGACGGCAACGGCGAGATCGACTCCTTCGAGTACCACCCGGACAACCCGAACCTGCTGGAGCTGACCAACCACGTCACTTCCGGCTCCAAGTACTACACCGACTCCGCCGCGGTCGCGCCCGGCCAGTGGGTCACCATCGGCACGCACTACGGTGCGAACTCGGTGGACTGGTACGTCAACGGCAAGAAGGTCTACTCCGACGGCCACGGCGTGGGCAGCAACTTCACCGCGTATCTGATCCTCAACCTGTCGGTCGGTGCCGGCGAGTACCACCCCGCACCCTCCGGCTCGACGCCGCTGACCATGCAGGCGGACTATGTGAAGGTCTACCGCTGATCAGCAGTCGACGGACAGGGTGAACGGCGTACGGTCGTTGCGCGGATCGCGGTCGTCGACGCTCACCACCTGGACGTGCCCCTCGGCCTTGGTGCCGGGGGGCACATCCGCGTCCACCCGGACCGTCACCAGCGCGGTGGCCGTCCGCAGCCGCGCCAGACCCGCCCCGAAGGTGCAGCGCACCAGGCGTCCCCGGGCCTCGGCACGGCACTCCTCGGGGAAGTAGGGCCCCTGAGCGGTGAAGCCCGCCGGCAGCCGCACGACCACGGTGAACGGCGACGCGGTCTGCTCCGGCCCCTGGTTGGCCACGAAGGCGTGCACCACGGTACGGCCGCCGGGTGCCGCGGCGGCCGGGTCGAGCCGGACCACCTCCAGGTCGGAGTTCGAGGGCGCGGTCGCCAGAGCGGACACGCACATCACCGCCACGCCCACCACGAGGGCGGTCGCCACCCCTCTGACCATCCGACGCCTCCCACGTTCCGTGCGCTGATCACCACTCACGGTAGCGGGGTGATGTGGGATTCCCCGTGAGGGGCGCCGTCAGTCGGCCGACTCCACCCACCCCGCCGCGACGATCCGTGCCGAGTCCGCGGGACGCGCCCCGTCGAACAGGACGGTGTCCGGCGTCTCGACGCGGATTCCGTCGACGTATGCACCGCGGCCGACATAGAGCTGGTCGGTCGTGTACCGCCAGCGCAGGGTCAGCTGTGTGTGCGCCGGGAGATCGGCTGCCAGGCGGTGCCAGACGCGGCCCGACCAGCCGGTGACCGAGCCCGACGGGTGCTCCTGCGGCTCCTCGCCGGAGCGCCCGGTCGTGAAGGGGAGCGGCTGCCAGGTCGTGCCGCCGTCCGTCGTGGCCTCCAGGGCGAGGACGTCCGATGCGGGTTCGGTGTCCCACCACAGGGCGGAGGTCAGCCGTACCCCGCCGTCCGTCGCGTCGAGCTGGGGCAGGGTGAGCGTGGCGGTCGTGGCGTTCGCCATGCCCGAGAACCATGCCGTACGTCCGTGCGCCAGGCGTACCGGTACGGCGCGTGCCAGGTTGTTGCCTGCGGCGACCCGGGGAGCGGATCCCGAACGCCAGGTGCGCACCGGGTGAACCGAGTTGCCGAGCAGGACGAGGAAGGAGTCGGTGGTCGGGTCGAGCACCAGGGAGGTGCCGGTGAAACCGGTGTGCCCGGCGGTGCGTGGGGTGGCCATGGCGCCCATGTACGAGTGCTGGTAGAGCTCGAACCCGAGGCCGTGCTCGTGGCCGGGAAACGCGGTGTTGAAGTCGGTGAACATCAGCTCCACGGACTCCGGCCGCAGGATGCGCGCCCGGCCGTAGCAGCCGCCGTTGAGCAGCGTCCGGCCGAGCACGGCCAGGTCCCAGGCGCAGGAGAACACCCCGGCGTGTCCGGCGACCCCACCGAGGCTGTAGGCGTTCTCGTCGTGCACCTCGCCCCACACGAGCCCCCGCTCAAGACCGGACCACGGTCCGCGCTCGTCCTCCGTGGCCGCGATCTTCGGCTTCCAGGAGGCGGGCGGGTTGTAGCGGGTGCGGTCGAGGCCGAGCGGCCCTGTGATCTCGTCGCGCAGGAGGGTGTCGAGCGTGCGGCCGGTGATCCTCTCCAGGACCAACTGGAGCGAGATCAGATTCAGATCGGAGTAGAGGTACTTGGTGCCGGGCGGATTGATCGGGGCCTCGTCGAAGACGAGCTGAAGTCGCGCCTCGTGCGTCGGCGCCTTGTACAGCGGGATCCAGTCACGGAACCCCGAGGTGTGGGTGAGGAGCTGCCGGATCGTGATGTCCTGCTTGCCCGCCGCGCCGAACTCCGGGAGGTACGAGGCGACCGTCCCCTCCAGCTCCAGAGCGCCCCCTTCCAGCTGCTGCACCGCCAGCAGCGAGGTGAACAGCTTGGAGACCGAGGCAAGGTCGAAGACGGTGTCCTCGGCCATGGGGATCTGCCGGTCGGGCGGGAACTCGATGCCGGTGTCGGTCTTCTCGTCGTACGCCGCATAGCGCACCGCCATCCCGATGGGCCGGTGCAGTGCCACGGTGCCGCCCCGCCCGGCGAGCAGCACGGCGCCCGCGTACCAGGGGTGCTTGGGGGAGGGGCCGAGGAACGCCTCCGCGTCTACGACCAGTTGACGCAGGTGGGAGGGGAGCAACCCGGCACGTTCCGGGCTGCCGTGGCGCAGCGTGGGGTGGTGCCTGGAGTCCGTGGCCGCCGCGGCCGGCCCCGCGGGGAAAGGGGCGATGGCGAGGGCGCCGCCCATGGCCAGGGCTGCTCGTCCGATCTGGCGACGCGTGGGCATCCGGCGGTCGCTCGCGTCTCTTTCCGCTGCGTCGTCGGTCACCCGGGAAACACTCGTGTCGGTTGTGGAGCATGTCAACAAGGCCTGCCGTGCAATAAATCTGACGGTGTATCAGAAAAGCTCTTCCGTCGGCCGGAGGACTGCGGCATTCTGCGCCCATGCAGACGGAGCTGAGCAAGAAACTGGGAGTCGAGCACGCCATTTTCGGCTTCACGCCGTTCCCCGCCGTCGCCGCGGCCATCAGCCGGGCCGGCGGGTTCGGAGTGCTCGGCGCGGTCCGCTACACCGCCCCCGACGAGCTCAAGCGCGACCTCGACTGGCTCGAGGCCCACGTCGACGGCAGGCCGTACGGCCTCGATGTCGTCATGCCCGCCAAGAAGGTGGAGGGCGTGACCGAGGCGGACGTCGAGGCGATGATCCCCGAGGGGCACCGGCAGTATGTGAAGGACACCCTCGCCAAGTACGGCGTCCCGGAGCTGGCGGAGGGCGAGGCATCCGGCTGGCGCATCACGGGATGGATGGAGCAGGTCGCTCGCAATCAGCTCGACGTCGCCTTCGACTATCCGATCCGGCTGCTCGCCAACGCCCTCGGATCCCCACCCGCCGACGTGGTCGCCCGTGCCCACGAGCGGAACGTGCTCGTCGCGGCCCTGGCGGGCAGCGCCCGGCACGCCGTCAAGCACCAGGAAGCCGGCATCGACATCGTCGTCGCGCAGGGCTACGAGGCCGGCGGCCACACCGGCGAGATCGCTTCCATGGTGCTCACCCCGGAGGTCGTCGACGCCGTCGATCCACTGCCCGTCCTCGCGGCCGGCGGCATCGGCAGCGGGCAGCAGGTGGCCGCCGCGCTCGCCCTCGGCGCCCAGGGCGTGTGGCTGGGTTCCCTGTGGCTGACCTGCACCGAGGCCGACCTCTCCTCGCCCGCGGTGACGCGGAAACTCCTCGCTGCCGGCTCCGGCGACACCGTCCGCTCCCGCGCGCTGACCGGGAAGCCCGCACGCCAGCTCCGTACCGAATGGACCGACGCGTGGGACGACCCGGCGGGACCCGGCACCCTCCCCATGCCCCTGCAGGGCCTGTTGGTCGCCGAGGCCCTCACCCGCATCCAGAAGTACGAGGTCGAACCCCTGCTCGGCACCCCGGTCGGCCAGATCGTCGGCCGCATGAAGAGCGAACGCACCGTTCAGGCCGTCTTCGACGACCTCACCCGTGGCTTCGAGCAGGCCGTGGACCGCATCAACCGCATCGCCGGAAGGAGCGGCAAGTGACGAGTACGCCCCCCGCCGGATTCTGGGCCCAGGCCGCCGCCGATCCCGACCGCACGGTCCTCGTCGCACCTGACGGAGAGCAGTGGACCGCGGGACGTCTGCACGCCGCCGCCAACCGTCTGGTGCACGGCCTGCGCGCCGCCGGACTGGAACGCGGCGACGCCTTCGCGGTCGTGCTGCCCAACGGCATCGAGTTCTTCACCGCGTATCTGGCCGCCAGCCAGGCCGGTTTCTATCTCGTCCCGGTCAACCACCACTTCGTCGGCCCGGAGATCGGCTGGATCGTCGCCGACTCCGGCGCCAAGGTGCTCATCTCCCACGAACGGTTCGCGGGGCCCGCGCGTCACGCCGCCGAGGAGGCCGGGCTGCCGGCCACCCACCGGTACGCCGTCGGCACGGTCGAGGGCTTCCGCCCGTACGCCGAACTCCTCGACGGGCAACCGGAGTCGCCGCCCTTTGACCGCGAGCTCGGCTGGGTCATGAACTACACGTCGGGCACCACCGGCCGCCCCCGTGGCATCCGCCGCCCGCTCCCCGGCAAGGCCCCCGAGGAGGCCTATCTCGGCGGCTTCCTCGGCATCTTCGGCATCAAGCCGTACGACGACAACGTCCACCTCGTCTGCTCCCCGCTCTACCACACGGCCGTACTCCAGTTCGCGGGCGCGTCCCTGCACATCGGCCACCGTCTCGTCCTGATGGACAAGTGGACGCCCGAGGAGATGCTCCGGCTGATCGACCGGGAGAAGTGCACGCACACCCACATGGTCCCGACCCAGTTCCACCGCCTGCTCGCGCTGCCGGAGGACGTGCGTCGCTCGTACGACGTCTCGTCCATGCGGCACGCCATCCACGGCGCCGCTCCCTGCCCGGACCATGTGAAGCGGGCGATGATCGACTGGTGGGGCCACAGCGTGGAGGAGTACTACGCGGCCAGCGAGGGCGGTGGTGCCTTCGCCACCGCCGAGGACTGGCTGAAGAAGCCCGGGACCGTCGGCAAGGCCTGGCCCATCAGTGAACTCGCCGTCTTCGACGACGAGGGAAACCGGCTGCCGCCCGGCGAACTCGGCACGGTCTACATGAAGATGCACACCGGCGGCTTCGCCTACCACAAGGACGAGGCCAAGACGAAGAAGAACCGCATCGGCGACTACTTCACCGTCGGTGACCTCGGCTACCTCGACGAGGACGGCTACCTCTTCCTCCGCGACCGCAAGATCGACATGATCATCTCGGGCGGGGTCAACATCTACCCGGCCGAGATCGAGTCGGCCCTGCTCGCCCACCCCGCCGTCGCCGACGCCGCCGTCTTCGGCATCCCGCACGACGACTGGGGCGAGGAGGTCAAGGCGGTCGTCGAACCGGCCCCCGGCCACGAGCCGGGCCCCGCGCTGGCCGCCTCGGTCCTCGACCACTGCGCCGAGCAACTCGCCGGTTACAAGCGACCCAAGAGCGTCGACTTCATCACCGAGATGCCCCGCGACCCCAACGGGAAGCTGTACAAGCGGCGGCTGCGCGACCCGTACTGGGAGGGACGCACCCGTCCCGTGTGACCCCGGGGAACGACCGGTGGCGGACGCACCGAACGCGACGCGGAGCCGACGCGTCACAGGAACGGCACCGCGTTCGTCACCGTCAGCCCCGGGGGCCATGCGCAGGCACACCGGACGCGCCGTCGGTTGCGGCATCGAGCAGGCCGCCGGTCACGCCGGCTCGCGGGTCCGGGCTCGTGCGGTCTCCGACGCCGGGCACGGTTCCCGGGCCGCGGAGGTGTGGGCGAAGGGCTACCGCCCCGTGGGCGATGTGATCCAGCTGCCCGACGGCGGCTTCCGCACCGAGGCGGGCCAACGCACGTAATGGGCGATCAGTCTCCGAGCGACGAACTGCGGCCGATCCAGGGGCTGGTGGGGGTGGGCGATGACGGCCGGACCGTCACCGTGCGCATCGCGCACGGCACCTGCGACGACGGTCCCGCAGTGGACGTACCGGAGACACACGACAGCGTCGTGCTGTCCGCGTCGATCGTCGGGACCAAGGACGGTCCCTGCACTGAACAGTTGCTGGGCGAGGAGGAGACGGTGAAACTGGGCCGGCCGCTGGGCGAGCGGATCCTCCTGGACGCGTTCACGGGTGGGGCGGTGCCTCCGGGGGCGTGGGCTGGACCCTGTCCCGCGCGGGATGCGCGGGACAGGGCTGCGGGGTCAGCGGTGCTCGCTGACCCGGAGCACCCGCAGTGCGGGCGAGGACAGGATGTCCTTCTCGCAGAAACGGGCCGTCACCCACTTCTCAGCGGACAGCAGCCGGGTCTGGTCGCTGTAGTGCGGCGAGTTCGGGTTCGACGACTGGGAGTACGTCAGCAGGGTGCGCGCCACCGGGCAGCCGCTGCCGTCCCAGCCGACGGCCTGCAGATGGCTGGAGCCGAACGGCACCTGCGTGTACGCCCCGCTCGCCGCGTCCCACGTCGGCTCGACCACGTTCCACACGCCGAGCCTGTTCGAGCCGCCTGGTATCGCGAGGCGTTCGCCGCCTCGTACGACGTACTGGTGGTCACCGAGCCGGGCGTCCAGCGGCGTACCCGAGTCGCGCAGTTCCGCCACCGTGTCGGCGAGGGCCGTGGCGAAGCCGGGCACGGCGGTGTCGAGCGTGTTCGGCGTGTGGACCGGGTCCGCGGCCGAGAACGGCACCTTCCAAAGCCGGCCCGCGGGCACCGCGGCGGTCAGCCTTCGCCAGAAGCGGTCGAAGAACAGGGCGCCCCGGCTGTCGGTGTCCATGGTCCGGTCCCAGGCGGCGAGCACCTTGCAGGCCCCGCTGACGTCGATGGATTTCCCGTCGCCCGCGGTCGCCGTGCCACCGGGCAGCGCGGCACACGCCTTCGCCACGTCGGCCGCGGCCAGCGCGCCCGCGGGCGCCCGGTTCGCGAACTGCTGCTTCTGCAGGTCGCGGACGGTCAGCCCGCCGCGCTCGGCCATCGCCGCCACATCCTCGATCGCGCCCCTGGTCCGCAGCGAGCGCGGTGTCCCGACGTCGCCGAAGATCCGCTCGTAGCCCGTGAGCGGCCGGTCGGTGTTGGCCAGCCAGGCGCTGTCGTTGGAGTTCTCGGCGTACGGTGCGTCCTTGAGCGTGGGCATGCGGGCGGGCCCGAAGACGCCGGGTTGCACGGCGTCCGGGTCGCTGCCGATCGCGCAGTCGCCGCGCGAGCCGTCGAGGACCGCGAGACCCGCCTGCGGGTAGGTGAGTCTGCCGAGGTCGGTGGAGCAACGGGCCGCCAGGTCGTCGGTGATCCGGGGCAGCACCTGCGACTGGGTGTACAGGGAGTGCCCGGCGGAGTCCGCGGCGATGGTGTTCACCCACGGCAGGCCCTGATGCCGGTCCAGGGAGGTCAGCAGGTCCGCCGTGGAGCGCGCCTCGGCGAAGCCGAGCGAGGTGTCGGCGAAGCGGAAGTTGGCGGCGTTCGGGTCGTTGAGCGCGTACGCCGTCGTGGCCGTCCACGGCAGCGGCGGATCACCCTTGGGGTCGGCCACGACCGGGCCGTAACGCGTCCACCACTGGGTGCGCGTCACCGGGGCGCCGTCCTGGACCGCCACGGTCACCGTCCGCCTCGTCATCCGTTCCCGCTTGCCGTCCACCAGATAGACGGTGGGGTCGGCGGGGTCGAGGGTCAGCCGGGTCAGGCTGAACGGGACGCCGGTGGCGACGGTGTGGCTCCACGCCACACGGGAGTTGTAGCCGATCGAGACGACCGGCGAGCCGAGGAGCGAGCCGCCCGCGACGTCCAGCTCGCCCGGGATGGTCTGCTGCGACTGCCAGAAGCGGCGCCCGCCCTGCCACGGGTAGTGCGGGTTGCCCAGCAGCAGACCGCGGCCGTTCGCCGTGGTGGCGCCGCTGAAGGCGACCGCGTTGGAGCCCATGTCCGCGCTCGCGGACCGCTGGCGCACCGCCCTGATCAGGGCCTTGGCGTCGACCTCCGTGCCGGGTGCCGTGGCGCCGGTGGGAGGCTGCGCCCCGGTGATCTCGTCCACGGAGCCGCCCTGGCCGCCGAGGATCACGATGGCGTAGAAACGGGCGGCCACGTCGGTCGAGGAGATCGGCCGCACCCAGGGCTTGCCCTGGCAGGACGGGTCGGTGATCCGGTTCTGCGCCAGCCAGGCGTTGTAGCCCGCGGCGAAGCCCCGGAGCATGTCCTTCACCTGGCGGCTCGGGCCCTGGGGCGCCGGTTCCGCGAGGAGCTTCTCCACGGTCCGGGACTGTCGTACGCCCCGGAAGTACAGGTCGCTGGAGAGATTGTCGGAGGCCGACGACAGCGAGCGGTCGGTGGCCGCGTCGGGTCCGAAGTAGCGTGAGCGTTCGCCGCGCACGGTCACGAAACCGTCGGCGAGCAGGCACACCTGGTCGGCGGCCTGCGCCCAGCCGGTGCCGAATCCGAGGTCCGCGTAGTCCTTCGCGACGATGTGCGGAATTCCGTACTCGGTGTAGCGGATGACGGCGGACAGATCGCCGTGCGCGGGACGGTCCTGGCGGCTCGTGCGCTCGGCCGCGGCGGCCTGCAACGCGGACGAGGCGGTGAGTAACGCGACGGCCGCGAGAACCAGTCGTCTGAAACGGGTACGCAAGAGTGCCTCCCAAGGTCACGGGGGGGAAGGAGCGGTTGAGGGTGCGACGGGCGGGCGCGTGAGCCTCCCGGGTGCTTGACCTGCCCCGGCCACGCGCCGAGGATCATCAGTCATGACGCAGGGACACGGCAGCACGGTTGACGGGGTGCTGCGGCGCAGCGCCCGACGCACCCCCGCGCGTATCGCGGTGGAGTACGGCGACCGCAGGTGGACGTACGAGGAACTGGACGAGGCCGTCTCCCGCGCGGCGAGCGTCCTGCTCGATGAGGGACTCGCCCCGGGCGACCGGGTCGGCGCCTACGGCCACAACTCGGACGCCTATCTGATCGGCTTCCTCGCCTGCGCCCGTGCGGACCTGGTCCATGTGCCGGTCAACCAGAACCTGACCGGCGACGACCTGGCCTACATCGTCGAACAGTCCGGCAGTTCGCTGGTCCTCACCGACCCCGGCCTGGCCGGTCGACTCGCCGACCACGTACGGACGTTGCCCCTGCGGGACGCCAATGATTCACTACTGGCCCGCCTGGCGGCGGCCCCCGCCTACGACGGGCCCGAGCCGCGCACCGAGGACCTGGTACAGCTGCTGTACACCTCGGGTACGACGGCCCTGCCCAAGGGCGCGATGATGACGCACCGCGCCCTGGTGCACGAGTACCTGAGCGCGATCACCGCCCTCGACCTCAGCGCCGGCGACCGCCCCGTGCACTCGCTCCCGCTCTACCACTCCGCGCAGATGCACGTGTTCCTGCTGCCCTACCTCGCGGTCGGCGCCACGAACATCATCCTCGACGCGCCCGACGGCGACCGGCTCTTCGACCTCATCGAGAACGGCCGCGCGGACAGCCTGTTCGCTCCGCCCACGGTGTGGATCGGCCTGTCCAACCGTCCCGACTTCACCACCCGCGACCTCGGCGGACTCCGCAAGGCCTACTACGGCGCGTCGATCATGCCGGTGCCCGTCCTGGAACGGTTGCGCGAACGACTTCCCAAGCTCGCCTTCTACAACTGCTTCGGCCAGAGCGAGATCGGCCCCCTGGCCACCGTCCTGGCACCCGACGAGCACAAGGGCCGCATGGACTCCTGCGGCCGCCCCGTCCTGTTCGTCGACGCCCGCGTGGTCGACGAGGACGGCAAGGACGTCCCCGACGGCACACCCGGCGAAATCGTCTACCGCTCCCCGCAGTTGTGCGAGGGCTACTGGGACAAGCCCGAGGAGACCGCCGAAGCCTTCCGCGACGGCTGGTTCCACTCCGGCGACCTCGCGGTGCGCGACGCGCACGGCTACTACACGATCGTCGACCGCGTGAAGGACGTCATCAACTCCGGTGGTGTACTGATCGCTTCACGCCAGGTGGAGGACGCCCTCTACACCCACGAGTCCGTCGCCGAGGTCGCCGTGATCGGCCTGCCCGACGAACAGTGGATCGAGGCGGTCACCGCGGTCGTCGTCCCGCGCGGCGAGGTGACGGAGGACCAGCTGATCGCCCACGCCCGCGAGAAGCTCCCCCACTTCAAGGCCCCGAAGCGGGTGGAGTTCGTCACGGAACTGCCGCGCAACGCCAGCGGAAAGATCCTCAAGAGGGAACTGCGGGACCGCTTCTCCGGCTAGCGCGACCGCCACAGGTCGCGCAGGAGCGCGATCTCGGCCATGTGGTGGATGAACTCGAGGTTGGCGCCCCACAGCACGCTGATGAACGGGTCGTCGGGGTCGGAGCCGTACGGATACTGCGAGAAGCCGACCGTGTCGAGTTGCGCGTCGGTCGTCGCGGCGACGCTGTCCCGCCAGCGGTCGATCAGCGCCCAGAACCGCTCCAGGGCCAGGGCGGCGGAAGGGGTGAAGTCGACCAGCAGCTTCGGCTCCTGCCGCCGCTCACCGAAGGTCCACTCCCACTGGCCCGCGAAGCAGAAGTGCAGGTGCCCCAGCCGCCACGCGATGGTGGGGACCGGCACCTCGTCGGGCTCCGCCGGCCCGGTGTGGGCGAGGACCTCCTGGACCCGTTCGACGCTCACACTCCAGTCCTCGGCGATCTTGGCGACGGACATGCCGGCGGCGGCCTGCCGGGCCACCTCGTCGTACTCGTTCGCCGGGATAGTGGGGGCGCCCTGGTCGAGCACCCACTCGCCGGGCCCGAACGCCCTGGGCGTCTTCGCCTCGCCCCGTCGCCGGATCGACCAGCCGCCGGGCGCGGGTTCCCACAGGTACTCCTCGTCGCCGAGCCCCGTCAGCCGCACCTGAGCCATCTCCCTGGCGCGGTCGAACTGGTCGATGAGCAAGCCCAGACGGTCGGTCCGCGCACCCGGGATCTGCATACCGGCTCCCCTCGTGGTCGCATGGCGTGCCTTCGTCGTGCGGCCGGATCCTAACGACGCGGCTCATGGCGGGCGAGCGATTTACGCTGCGGTCCGGCAGCGCTCCTTCCGGGTTCGTTGCGCGCTCCCGTCAGCCGTGCTTGGCTCGCCCGATGAACCTTCTGCTGACGGCGAGTGGCCTGCGCAACGAGACACTGCGGGATGCGCTGCGGGACATGCTGGGAAAGCCGTTCGGATCGGCGAACATCGTGTACGTGCCCACGGCATCGGTCGCCGAGCCCGGGGACCACGGCTGGTTCGTCGAGGGCATGAACCGGCTGTACGGCCTCGGCTGGCGGGAGTTCGACGTCCTGGAGCTGAACGGCCTGCCCCGCCGGCTGGTGCTCGACCGGCTGCTCCACGCCGACGTCATCTACGTCGAGGGCGGCAGCCACTACCACCTCGCGCGCAGCATCACCGGCAACGGCCTGGCCGACGGCTTCCTTGAGGCGCTGGAGAGCCGCGTCTATGTGGGGGTCAGCGCCGGATCAATGATCTTCACCCGCAATCTCACCGCGCACTCCGCCGACGTCATCGGGGACACCAAGGACCTCCACCTGCTCGGCGCGACGACCGTGGAGCCGCCGTTCGGCCTGTTCGACTGGTATCTCAAGCCCCACCTGTACTCGCCGCATTTCCCCGAGCGGGACGACGCCTGGGCTGATCGCATCACCGCTCGGGCGGACTTTCCGATCTACTTCATCGACGACGAGACGGCCGTCCGCGTCAGGGACAGCAAGGTGGATGTCATCTCCGAAGGCCGGTGGCGGTTCCATCCGTGACGCAACGCGTGGCGGACCCTACGGCGAGCCGCATGACGGGCACCACCAGCGGACCGCTACCGCAGGTCCACGATCCGCCTGATCTTCCCCACCGACCGCTCCAGCGACTCCGGCTCCACGATCTCCACCGCGACCGACACCCCGATACCGTCCTTCACCGCCGTCGCGATCGCCTGCGCGGCAGCCTCCCGCACCTCGGGTCCGGCGTCGGGCCGGGCCTCCGCGCGCACGGTGAGGGCGTCGAGACGGCCCTCGCGGGTCAGGCGCAGCTGGAAGTGCGGCGCGACACCGGGTGTGCGCAGCACGATCTCCTCGATCTGCGTCGGGAAGAGATTCACGCCCCGCAGGATCACCATGTCGTCGCTGCGCCCGGTGACCTTCTCCATCCGCCGGAACACCCGTGCCGTGCCCGGCAGCAGCCGCGTCAGGTCACGCGTGCGGTACCGCACGACCGGCATCGCCTCCTTGGTCAGCGAGGTGAAGACGAGCTCGCCCTCCTCGCCGTCCGGGAGGACCTCACCGGTGACCGGATCGACGACCTCGGGGAAGAAGTGGTCCTCCCAGATGTGCAGCCCGTCCTTGGTCTCCACGCACTCCTGAGCCACCCCCGGGCCGATCACCTCGGACAGCCCGTATATGTCCACCGCGTCGATCGCGAACCGCTCCTCGATCTCCCGCCGCATCTCCTCGGTCCACGGCTCGGCCCCGAAGATCCCGACGCGCAGGGAGGTGCCGCGCGGATCGACGCCCTGGCGCTCGAACTCGTCGAGGAGCGTGAGCATGTACGACGGCGTCACCATGATGATCTGCGGTTGCAGGTCCTGGATCAGCTGGACCTGGCGGGCCGTCATACCGCCGGAGGCGGGGATGACCGTACAGCCGAGCCGTTCCGCCCCGTAGTGCGCGCCGAGGCCGCCGGTGAACAGGCCGTAGCCGTACGCCACATGCACCTTGTCGCCGGGCCGGCCACCCGCCGCCCGGATCGAGCGAGCCACCATGTCGGCCCACAGGGAGAGGTCGCCGTCCGTGTAGCCGACGACCGTGGGGCGCCCGGTGGTGCCGCTGGAGGCGTGGATCCGGCGGATGCGGTCCCGTGGCACGGCGAACATGCCGTACGGATAGTTCTCGCGCAGGTCCGCTTTCGTGGTGAACGGGAAACGGGCCAGGTCGGCCAGGGACCGGCAGTCGTCCGGGTGGACGCCGGCCTTGTCGAAGGACTCCCGGTAGAAGGGGACGTGCTCGTACGCGTGCCGCAGCGAGGCCCGCAGCCGCTCCAGCTGCAGCGCCCGCAGCGCACCGGCGTCGAGCCGTTCCCCCGAATCCAGCAGCTCCGTCGCATCCACCATGGGGACGTCTCCTTCGCCAACCACATCAATACGGGCGACCGATCATTCGGTCGAGCTGTTCGGGATCAGTAATTCAGGCCACGTCGGGGCAGGCAAGAGGGCGGCCCGCACTTTCTGCCGCACCCCCACAACTGCGTTGCGCCACCGTGCCGTGAAACAGGAAGATCGGCGCATGCCGATCTTCACCGCAGCCGACGGGACCCAGCTCGCCTACCACCTCCGGGGCGAGGGCGAGCCGCTCGTCGTCCTGCCGGGAGGCCCCATGCAGGCCTCCTCCTACCTCGGAGACCTGGGCGGGCTCGCGAACCAACGCCGGCTGGTCCTGCTCGACCTGCGCGGCACAGGCGACTCAGCGGTCCCGGAGAATCCGGCCACCTACCGGTGCGACCATCTCGTGGACGACGTGGAGGCGCTCCGCGCCCACCTGGGCCTGGAGCGGATGGACCTGCTCGCCCATTCGGCCGGTGGCAGTCTGGCGATGCTGTACGCCGCCCGGCACCCGGAGCGTGTGGCGCGGCTGGTCCTGGTCACCTGCACCCCCTGGGCACTGGGAAAGCAGCCCAGCGCCGAGGACCGGCTGGCCGCGGCACGGCTGAGGAGCGGCGAGCCGTGGTTCGAGGACGTGTTCCCGGCATTCGAGGAGTGGGTGGCGGGCAAGGCCGACTTCGACCCGGCGTTCGCGCCCTTCTTCTACGGCCGCTGGGACGAGGCGGCGGCGGAGCACGATGCCCGCGTCGAGTTCAACGACGAGGCCGCCGACGTCTACGGCTCCGACGGCGTCTACGACCCGCCGGCGACCACCGCCGCACTCGCCCGAGTGGCCGCACCGGTCCTCGTCCTCGCCGGCGAGCTCGACGGCGGCCCCCGCCCCGAGCTGGCGCGCACGACGGCCGACGTGTTTCCGAACGCCGAATTCACCGTCCAGCCAGGTGCGGGGCACTATCCGTGGGTGGACGACCCCCAGTGGTTCGCACGCCGGGTCGCCGCATTCTTGGACCGGGACGAGGCCTTGTTGTCGCCGGCCGAGTAGGCGATCGGCCCCCAGGAGCGGCGCTCGAGTTGCGGGATGCACCGGCGGACGTGACATTTGAGGCGGAGTGAAGAGTGCGAGGGGCCCTGTTCTCCCCCGAGAGGACAGGGCCCCACGCACGTCCGCTTCGCTCAGCGGTACGAGCTGCAGGTGAGACTTCTGCCGGAAGAGCCGTAGGCGTCGGCCGGGCGTGGTGGAGGCGCAGTGCCTGCTGCGACGGCGCGGGTGGTTCGACAGCGGGCGGCTCGACGGGGTGTACGGCGAGAAGACCGGGCGTGCCGCGCGTGCCTTGCAGGAACGGTACGGGCTTGCGCCGGACGGCATCGTCGGTCCCGGCACCTGGAAGAAGCTGCGCACATGAGCCAGGAGACGGAGCAACCGGCCGGGAGCACGCGTGTGCCTGGTGTCGGCCGATGACCGGCCCCCGTGCTTCACCGGCAGGTGAGCAGCGTGGCGGCCGGGGTCACGGCTTGCGCGGCCCGGCTGCGGCAGCGCTTCGACGCTGCCGCAGCACGACATGACCGCCGATCAGACTCAGCGCGAGGAGGGTGAGTCCGGCCCCGCCCGCCACCTCGTAGCCGGCCGGCCCCGTGCCGCCGCCGACGCCCGCGTTCACCCCTCGCTGCGGAACCGGCGTGGAGGTTGCCGGCGCCGGGGTGAGCGTGGCGGGGGTGACTGCGGTGGAGGTGACCGTGGGCGAGGGTGAGGGCCTGTGCGGCAGGTCCTCGCAGGCGATGCCGTCGTGGTCCGCGTCCAGGCGGAACGGATCGCTCGGATTGGCGTTGAGTACCGCCTGCGCCTGTTCCTGGAACGCGAAGTCGCGGCAGTCCACGTCGGTCTGTGCATGGGCCACGACGGCCGTCGGACCGGTGGTCACGAGGAGAGCCAGTGCTGCTGTGCTCAGCACGCGCGTCGCTATGTGCATGTGGGGTCCCCTTCAGGGCCGGTGATCCGCTCACCGTCACTGCGACCCTAGGGACGGCACTCCGCCCCCGCGCGTCGTGCTGAGCCGTCCGAAGGACCCCCTGCCGAGCCGTCGTCGGTCGGCCGGCTCACCCGCCCTGCGGCCCGTATGCCGTCATGAAGCGGTCCCGGAACTTGTTCATGGTCCACTCCGGGGCGTTGTCCGCGGGCTTGATCCCGTCGGTCCAGCCCCAGTTCGAGACGCGGTCCAGGACCTTCGGGTCTCGGGCGACGATGGTGACCGGTACATCCCGGTTGGCGGTGCCCCCGGTGACCGTCGGGACGGGCTGATGGTCGCCGAGGAAGACGAGGACGGTCTTGTCGTCGCCGTAGCGCTGCATCCACTCGGTCAGGCTGTCCAGGGAGTACTGGATGGCCTTGCGGTACTCGGTGCGCACGCGCTGGGCGCTCTTCCAGACCTCCGTGGGGTTCGTGCCCTCCTTCTTGATCTTGTAGAAGACCTTCCCGTCCCCGAGGTCCTTCCAGTCGATCATGTGGGCGATGGGCGACCAGGGGTTGTGACTGGAGGCCAGGATGATCTCCGCCATGATCGGGTCGCGGTTCTTCTTGCCGTGCTCCAGTTTCTGGAAGGCCTCCAGGCTGAACTGGTCCGGCACCGGCGTCCAGCTGAAGTACGGGCCCTGGTAGCCGAGGTGCGTGGAGTCGTAGATGTGGTCCAGGCCGAAGTACTTGCCCTCGGGCCACGTCTTGCGGACGCCCGGCACGATGCCGACTGTGCGCCAGGCGCCGGTCTTCTGGAAGTAGCTGGTGAGGGTGGCGCGGTTACTGGTGGTCAGGGTCCGGTACCGCTGCTGGTTCTTGATCCACAGCCCGGACAGGAACGTCGAGTGGGCGAGCCAGCTGCCGGCGCCCGTCACCGGTGACCTGAGCCAGCCGCTGCGTGCCGCGAAACCGGCTGCCTTGAGCCGGGCGTCGCCCGCCTTGAGCGTCGCGTCGACCTCCGGTCCCATCGTCGGGTCGTCGATCGCCACCCGTCCGTAGCTCTCGATGAAGGTGAACATGACGTCCTTGCCGCGCAGCCCGGTGAGCAGCTGGCCGGCCGGGGTCTTCGCGTAGGCGTCGACCGCCATCTGCTTCTTGAAGACGTCGGCGTCACCGAGGCCGTCGCGGACGTACTGCACACGGTTGGCGAGGTACTGGGCGTAGCCATTGGTGGCGAGCGTGACACCACCGAACTGCACGCCCAGGGTGAAGCAGAGGATCCACACGACGCCGAGGACCAGCGTGGAGCGTACGGCAACGGGCCGGTGCCGGGCCAGCACGTCGGCCAGCCGCACCATGGCCAGCGCGCTCAAGGCGAGCACGGCGATGACCAGGACGATCACCCCGACCACCGCGAGCACCTCACCCGAGCGCCCGAACGAGTCCTTCACCCAGTCCGCGCCGTCACTCAGCAGCACCCAGTCGAAGACCAGGTCGAACGGCCGGGCCAGGGTCTGACGGAACCCCATGTCGAGGCACTTCAGAACGCCGGACAGCCCGACGAACACCCCCAGGAGCACGGCCGTGATCCGCCGCCCCTTCGACGGCAGCACGAGCAGGACGGCCGCGAGGAAGACCGCCTCGACGGGGAGACGGAAGAAGGACTGGACAGTGATCCAGTCGAGGCGGTTGGGCACGAGGAGCACGACGAACACCAGCACAGCGGCCAGGACGGTCGTGCCCACGTGTACGCCAACCGCCGTGCGGGGGTAGCGGCGGCGCCAGCCGAACCAGCCCGGGCGGGTGGGGGAGGCGGCGGCGCCCGTCGGGTCGGGCTCGTCGGAGGTCGTGGACGTGGAGGCGTCCGCTTCCTCGTCGGTGGAACCTTCGCTGCTCGAAGCCCCGTCCGGGACGACGGCCTCGGCCGGCTCCTTCTCGTCCTTCGCGCCGCCGCCGGTCTCCTCCGCCGGAGAGTTTCCGGCCGGCTCGTCCGCCTCCTTCGTCGCCGCCACGGGAGCGGTCGAGGCCTCCTCGGCTCTGGTCGTGTCCGGTGCGTCCGCGTCCGTCTCCGGCAGTTGACGAGGGGGCGTGAGGTGCGACACCCGTGGGTCCTTCCGTGCGAAACCGCTGCTGGCACGGCGGACCGGGCCCGCAGGGCCGAGCCGCCAACCTCGCGTACGGCCCTACGCCACCCTCCGTTCAAACACCCGGGTCAACCGCGCGCAAAGAGTACGCCCGCCGCCCCGGACGGCCCACCGCCGGCCCCGGCCTTCCGCCTAGCGGTCCGCCGCGACCGCCACCTCCCGGGCCCACCGGTAGTCGGCCTTGCCGCTGGGCGACCGCCGTATCGCCTCGGTGATCACCAACTGCCGCGGAACCTTGTAACCGGCGAGATGGGTACGGCAGTAGGACTGTACGTCCTGAAGCGAAGGCCGTGGCGCGCCCTCGCGCAGTTGCACCACCGCCGCCACGTGACTGCCCCACTTCGCGTCCGGCACCCCGGCCACCAGCGCGTCGTACACGTCGGGATGGGACTTCAGGGCCTGCTCGACCTCCTCCGGGTACACCTTCTCGCCTCCGGTGTTGATGCACTGCGAGCCACGGCCGAGGACCGTGACCACGCCCTGCTCGTCCACCGTCCCCATGTCGCCGAGCAGCACCCACCGCTCGCCGTCCTTCTCGAAGAAGGTCTCGGCGGTTTTCTTCGGGTCGTTGTAGTAGCCGAGCGGGACGTGGCCGCATTGTGCGACCCGGCCCACCTCGCCCGCGGCGACCGGCTCGTGGGTGGCCGGATCGACCACTTGCGTACGGGAGTTGACGCGGATACGGAAGGACTGCCCGGCCCCGGAATCGGCCGTCGCCGTGCCGTTGAAACCGGACTCGGACGAACCGTAGTTGTTCAGCAGCATCGCGTTCGGCAGCAGCTCCTGGAACTGTCGGCGTACCGTCTCGGAGAGCACCGCGCCGGACGAGGACACGCTGAAGACGGACGAGCAGTCCGTGCCCTTCATGGGTCCGGCCAGGGCGTCGACCAGCGGCCGCAGCATCGCGTCGCCGACCAGCGAGATGCTGGTGACCTTCTCCTTCTCGATCGTCCGCAGCACCTCCTCGGGCACGAACTTGCGGTGGATCACGACCCGTTGCCCGAAGTTGAAGCCGATGAACGAGGTGAGGGTGGAGGTACCGTGCATCAGCGGGGGAGTGGGGAAGAAGGTGATTCCGGAGCCGCCGGCCGCGACCCGCTCGGCGAGCTCCTGAGGCTTCCTGACCGGCTCACCGGTCGGCGCGCCCCCGCCCAGACCGGAGAAGAACAGATCCTCCTGACGCCACATCACGCCCTTGGGCATCCCGGTGGTGCCGCCGGTGTAGATGATGAACTGGTCGTCCCCCGAGCGCGCCGGGAAGCCGCGCTCCGGCGACCCGCCCGCCTCGGCCTCGGCGAACGACACGGCAGCGATCCCGTCCTGCGTGCCGCCCACCCGCACCAGATGCCGCAGCTTCGGACACTGCGGCAGCGCCGCCGCCACCCGCTCGTCGAACTCCGCGTCGAAGACCAACGCCACCAGATCGGCGTCCCGGTAGAGATACACCAACTCATCTTCTACGTAGCGGTAGTTGACGTTGACCGGGACGATCCGCGCCTTCAGACACCCGAACACCGTCTGCAGATACTCGATGCCGTTGTAGAGGTGCAGCCCGAGGTGTTCGCCGGGGCGGATCCCGGCGTCGATCAGATGGTGGCCGATACGGTTCGCCGCCGCGTCCAGCTCCTCGTACGTCAGGCGCCGCTCCGCGCCCGTGCCCGGGTGGTCGACATAGACCAGGGCCTCGCGCTCCGGCACCACGTCGACGACCGACTCGAACAGGTCGGCAAGGTTGTACTCCACCGCTCCTCCTGACCCCGGCAGCCATGACGCGGAACAGCCATGACGAAGAAAGGCGCATCCGTCGGTTCGCCGGTCATCAGAGCAAAGGGGGCGACAACTGTGAAGGGTCCGCGCGAAGAAATCTGACTGTCTGTCAGAAAACTCTTGAAGTGGCTCCCCGCCTACTGCAACCTGTTCTCGTTCTTTGAGAGGGGAGATGGGTGATGGGTGGGACCGAACACCTCACCGTGCAGCGCGAAGGCGCCACACTGGTGCTCACGCTCAACCGGCCGGACGCCAAGAACGCGCTCTCGCTGTCCATGCTGGTCGGTCTGTACGACGGCTGGGTCGAGGCCGACGAGGACGACGCCGTCCGCTCGGTCGTGCTGACCGGCGCGGGTGGCGCGTTCTGCGCCGGCATGGACCTCAAGGCCCTGGCCGGCCAGGGCATGGAGGGAGAGCAGTACCGGGACCGCCTCAAGGCCGATCCGGACCTGCACTGGAAGGCGATGCTGCGCCATCACCGCCCCCGCAAACCGGTGATCGCCGCCGTCGAGGGCTACTGCGTCGCGGGCGGCACCGAGATCCTCCAGGGCACCGACATCCGCGTCGCGGGGGAGTCGGCGACGTTCGGGCTCTTCGAGGTCAAACGGGGGCTGTTCCCGATCGGCGGCTCGACGGTGCGCCTGCAGCGGCAGATCCCGCGCACCCACGCCCTGGAGATGCTGCTCACGGGGCGCCCCTACACCGCACGGGAGGCCGCCGACATCGGCCTGGTCGGCCATGTCGTGCCCGACGGCACTGCTGTTGCCAAGGCCCTGGAGATCGCCGAACAGATCAACGCCTGCGGTCCGCTCGCCGTGGAGGCGGTCAAGGCGTCCGTCTACGAGACCGCCGAGATGACGGAGACGGACGGGCTTGCCTCCGAACTCAAGCGGGGGTGGCCGGTCTTCGACACGGCCGATGCCAAGGAGGGTGCCCGCGCCTTCGCCGAGAAGCGGCCGCCTGTTTATAGGCGCGCGTAGTTATTTCGCTGGAGGTGCGTCGGTAACTGCGGGCCGTCGGTGGCTGGTCGCGCAGTTCCCCGCGCCCCTGGGGTAGCTGGACTCGCCGTGCCTGCTCAGCCACCGCCCGGCCGGCTCACGCCCGCCGGTCCCGAAGGAGGCATGCTCCCGATGCCCGAAGTCCTCAAGGCTCCCCTAGCCGTCGAATTCCCCTTCACCCGCTCCCTCGGGCCTGTGCAAAGTGCCTTTCTGACCGGTCTGCGAGAGCGCGTCGTCCTCGGGGTGAAGACCGTCGACGGGCGCACTCTCGTCCCGCCCGTCGAGTACGACCCCGTCACCGCCGAGGAGATCCGCGACCTGGTCGAGGTCGCCCCCACCGGCACGGTCACCACCTGGGCCTGGAACCACGAACCCCGCCGCGGACAGCCCCTCGACACCCCCTTCGCCTGGGTCCTGGTCCGCCTCGACGGAGCCGACACCGCCCTGCTGCACGCCCTCGACGTCCCCGGGGCGGACGCCGTACGCACCGGCATGCGTGTACGCATCCGCTGGGCCGAAGCACGCGAAGGTGCCATCACCGACATCGCCTGTTTCGAGCCGTACGACGGCGGACCCGCCCGAACCACCGGGCACACCGGCGAGTTCGAGGACGCGATCACCGGCATCGTCGCCCCCGCCCGCCTCGACTACACCTACTCGCCGGGCCGCGCCCAGACCGCCTACATCAATGCCCTCTCCCAACGGCGGACCGTGGGCGAACGCTGCCCCTCCTGCCGCAAGGTGTACGTGCCGCCCAGGGGTGCCTGCCCCACCTGCGGCGTCGCCACCTCGGAGCAGGTCGAGGTGGGGCCGCGCGGCACGGTCACCACCTTCTGCATCGTCAACATCAAGGCGAAGAACCTGGACATCGAAGTCCCGTACGTCTACGCCCACATAGCCCTCGACGGCGCCGGCCTCGCGCTGCACGGCCGTATCGGCGGCATCCCCTACGACCAGGTGCGCATGGGGCTGCGCGTGGAGCCGGTGTGGACCGAAGGGGCCCGCTACCCCGACCACTACCGGCCCACCGGCGAACCCGACGCGGAGTACGAGACGTACAAGGAGCTGCTGTGATGCGTGACATAGCACTGGTGGCCTTCGCCCAGACCGACCACCGGCGCACCAGCGAGGAGCTCTCCGAGGTGGAGATGCTCATGCCGGTGCTGCACGAGGTCCTCGACCAGACGGGTCTGAAGACCGCCGACATCGGCTTCACCTGCTCCGGCTCCAGCGACTACCTGGCCGGGCGCGCGTTCTCCTTCACCCTCGCCCTCGACGGCGTCGGCGCCTGGCCGCCGATCTCCGAGTCGCACGTGGAGATGGACGGCGCCTGGGCCCTGTACGAGGCATGGACGAAACTCCTCACCGGGGACGCCGACACCGCGCTCGTGTACTCGTACGGCAAGTCCTCGCCCGGCTCCGTACGCGACGTCCTGACCCGGCAGCTCGACCCGTACTACGTGGCACCCCTGTGGCCCGACTCCGTCGCTCTGGCAGCTCTTCAGGCGCAGGCCCTCATCGACGCGGGCGACACCGACGAGCCCGCGCTCGCGGCCGTCGCCGCCCGCAGCCGTGCGGACGCCGCCGCCAACTCCCATGCCCAGCTGCGGGGTTCGGTGCCGCAAGGGGACTACCTCGTACGGCCCCTGCGAACCGGCGACTGCCCGCCGATCGGCGACGGCGCGGTCGCCGTGATCCTCGCGGCGGGGGAGCGGGCCCGGGAACTGTGCGAACGGCCCGCCTGGATCCGCGGCATCGACCACCGCATCGAGGCGCACGGCCTCGGTGTCCGCGACCTGACCGACTCACCCTCCACCCGCCTGGCCGCCGAGAAGGCCGGCGCCTTCGAACGGCCCGTCGACACCGCCGAGTTGCACGCGCCTTTCACCTCGCAGGAGGTCGTGCTGCGCAAGGCACTGCGGCTGGGTGACGACGTGCGGGTCAACCCGTCCGGCGGGGCCCTCGCCGCCAACCCGATCATGGCCGCCGGGCTGATCCGCATCGGCGAGGCCGCCGCCGGCATCCACCGGGGCGAGTCCGACCGGGCGCTCGCCCACGCCACCTCCGGGCCCTGTCTGCAACAGAACCTGGTCGCCGTACTCGAAGGGGATCCGCGATGAGCAAGGAGCCCGTGGCCGTCGTAGGAGTCGGCCAGACCAAGCATGTGGCGGCGAGGCGGGACGTGTCGATCGCCGGGCTGGTCCGGGAGGCCGCCCAACGTGCCCTCGAAGACGCCGAGTTGACCTGGGCCGACATCGACGCCGTGGTCATCGGCAAGGCGCCCGACTTCTTCGAGGGCGTGATGATGCCCGAGCTGTACCTCGCCGACGCGCTCGGCGCGGTGGGCAAACCGATGCTGCGGGTGCACACCGCCGGATCCGTCGGCGGCTCGACCGCGCTCGTCGCCGCCAGTCTGGTCGCGGCGCGCGTCCACGGCACCGTGCTGACGCTGGCCTTCGAGAAGCAGTCCGAGTCCAACGCCATGTGGGGCCTGTCCCTGCCGATCCCCTTCCAGCAGCCGCTGCTCGCCGGGGCCGGCGGTTTCTTCGCCCCGCATGTGCGCGCGTACATGCGACGCACCGGCGCGCCCGACACGGTCGGCTCCCTGGTGGCCTACAAGGACCGGCGCAACGCCCTGAAGAACCCCTACGCCCACCTGCACGAGCACGACATCACCCTGGAGAAGGTCCAGGCCTCGCCCATGCTGTGGGACCCGATCCGCTACTCCGAGACGTGCCCGTCCTCCGACGGCGCGTGCGCCATGGTGCTGACGGACCGGACCGGTGCGGCCCGCGCGCCCCGGCCGGCCGCGTGGATGCTGGGCGGCGCCATGCGCAGTGAGCCCACTCTCTTCGCCGGCAAGGACGCCGTGTCGCCGCAGGCCGGCAAGGACTGCGCCGCCGACGTGTACCGGCAGGCCGGGATCGCCGATCCGCGCCGCGACATCGACGCCGTCGAGATGTATGTGCCGTTCTCCTGGTACGAGCCCATGTGGCTGGAGAACCTCGGCTTCGCCGACGAGGGCGAGGGCTGGAAACTCACCGAAGCCGGGGTGACCGAGCTGGACGGGGACCTGCCCGTCAACATGTCGGGCGGCGTCCTGTCGACCAATCCCATCGGCGCCTCCGGCATGATCCGCTTTGCCGAGGCGGCGCTCCAGGTGCGCGGACAGGCCGGAGAACACCAGGTGGAAGGGGCCCGGAGGGTCCTCGGGCACGCCTACGGGGGCGGATCGCAGTTCTTCTCGATGTGGCTCGTGGGGAGCGAACCGCCGGAGTCGTAAAAGGACTCCGGAAAGGTCCCCCTCACGTGGCCTGTCGGCATCAGAAACCGATCGCTAGGCTGGCCGCGGACGACGAATCGGGAGGAGCACGGACGTGGCCGAGAGCACCATCCAGCAGCACCCGCTTGCGGGCTGGGACAAACCTGAGCTGGACCTGAGCAACGCCGATTGGCACTCGAGCAGCCGTGGCCGGGGGGATGTCCAGATCGCTTTTGTCGAGGGATTCATCGCGATGCGCAACAGCGGCCGCCCGGAAAGCCCTTCCCTGATCTTCACGCCCGCGGAATGGGGCGCGTTTGTGTCGGGGGCGCGGGAAGGAGAGTTCGACCTGACCTGACCCGGCGGCCGTACGGCTGAGCCGACGGGCCGATCCGGGGGTGTTCCACCCGTCTTTGCGGACACGCGACCTTGAGCGCCCTTCCCGGGCGGACGCCTGAGCGAGGCTGGCCCAGGGAAGGGAAGGCCGTCTCCCGGAGATGAGGAACCCATGAGCAGCACCCTGCCGGTCATCGCGGCGGTCGACGGTTCGGACGACAGCGTGCGCGCCCTGGACTGGGCCCTCGACGACGCCCGTCGGCGCGCGGTGCCGCTGCGGGTGGTCCATGTGCGGCAGTACGCCCCCTGGGTGCAGCCCGACGTCCTTGCCGCCGGGCCGCCGGAGCCGGGCGACGACCCGGTGCTCGGCCAGGTCCGCACGTATCTGCAGGGGCGGACCGACCTGCCGGCCGTGGAGTACCACGGCCTTGAGGGGGTGCCGGGCGCCCTCCTGCCGGAACTCGGCGCCGGCGCCCAGCTGTTGGTGCTCGGCTCCCGCGGGCGCGGCGGCTTCGCCAGTCTGCTGCTCGGCTCCAACGGCATGGCCGCCGCCCGCGACGCCGAGTGCCCCGTCGTGGTGGTGCCACGGCCCGGCCGTGAGGTGCACGGCGACG
This sequence comes from Streptomyces sp. NPDC002092, assembly GCF_053593775.1. NCBI lineage: Bacteria > Bacillati > Actinomycetota > Actinomycetes > Kitasatosporales > Streptomycetaceae > Streptomyces > Streptomyces sp. NPDC002092. The sequence goes on along the minus strand of NZ_JBSFDG010000007.1, from coordinate 168,566 downwards.
TACCGGTCGAGCCCGGCCCGCGCGTGGTCGTCGGCCTGCAGGTGGACAGCCCCGACGAGGCGACCCTGGCGTTCGCCTTCACCGAGGCCGGGCTGCGCGGCGCCCGCCTTCATGTGGTCGCCGCCTATATGTGGCCCGTGCAGACCTGGGCCACCCCCGGCGAACTCGCCCCGCCGATGGTCGACCAGCACGCCATCGAGAACCAGACCTGGACCCTCGCCGAGGGCTTCCTCGCCCCGCACCGCTCAAGACACCCCGACGTCCCCGTCGACACCTACGCGATGCCGGGTGACGCGGCAGGCCAGCTGGTCGCGGCCTCCAAGGACGCCAGGCTGGTCGTCGTGGGCCGCCACCGCCGCCGTCTGCTGGCCCCCGCCCGCATGATGGGCTCGGTCGCCCAGGCGGTCCTGCTCCACGCGGCGGCCCCGGTGGCGGTGGTACCGCCGGTCATGGGGGAGGAGTGAGGCTGACGCCGGGCTGGTCCCGCGGTGGGACTCGGCCGCCGGCGGCGGGCGCGGTGCAGGTACGTGAGTGCTTGTCGCCCAGTTCCCCGACGGACACGGCGGCGTCGCCGACGACCTGGCGGACCCCGCGGAGCTCACCACCTGGGTCCGCGCCCACCCCGAGATCCTGCCGGACGCCGCTGCCCATGCCGCCGACCGAGCCGGCCTCACCGCCGTACGCGACCTGCGGGCGGCCGTCCGCGCCCTCTTCGCCCACGCCGTACGCCCCGCGGAACCCAGCCGTGCCGACGCGGCCCGTCTGCTGCCCGTCCCCGAAGCCGTCGCACGCCTCAACGCCGCGGCCGCCCGCACCCCGACCGTCCCCGTGCTGCACTGGCCCGAGGGCGCCGAACCCGCCGTCCACACAAGGGCGGCCGACGGCGCGCACGACCTCACCGCGACCCTCGCCCGGGCCGCGATCGCCTTCCTCACCGGCCCCGACCGGCAGCGGCTGCGCGCCTGCCACGCGCCGCGCTGCGTGCGTTACTTCCTCAAGGAGCACCCGCGCCAGGAGTGGTGCAGGCCCTCCTGGGGAAACCGTGCACGCGTCGCCCGCCACCACGACCGGCACAAGACCCATCAGGGGGCGTGAGAGCTCAGCCGACCTGGATGTTCTTGTTCATCCCGAGCTGCTTGTGACCCGGGATCGGGCAGTACAGGTCGTACTTGCCCTTCTTGAAGGTCACCGTCAGGTTCGCCTCCTGGCCGCTCTGGATGTTCTTGGTCTTGGCGTCCTCCACGCCCGGGCCGTCGATGGACAGGGCGTGCGTGATCTTGCCCTTGTTGTCGGCGACAAAGGTGTAGGTGCCCGGTGTGAACGAGGACCGGGACAGTTTCAGCCCGTACTCGGTCTCGGTGACCGTCACCTGGGTCCCCGAGGCCTTGCTCGCGCCGGAGGGGGCGCCGGAGGAGGTACCGGAGGAAGCCGAGCCACCTCCCCCGCCCCCGCTGGAGCAGGCGGCCAGAACGAGAGCGGCGGCGAAGGCCGACGCCGTGACCCCGAGTGCCGTACGCGTCGTACGGGCCCTGCGTGCCGTGAGTGCCATGTGGCTCATCCCCTTCCAGGTCTGCCCGCATCCGTCGGGCTTGTCCGCGTCTGTCACGGGAGACCCTCTATGGGGGATACGCACGGAGATGCTCCGGTGTTCAGGGCAGACTCCATCGCGGGGAATCAGTCCCTGAAGCGGTTCGGTCAGAAATCCACAGACAGGGTCGCGCTACCCCCGCGAGGCGTACGCTGAGGTGCCTGTAGGTCACGGAGCGCGCCCGCTCCCGGCGCGGGCGCACCACCGTGGCAGGGGGTACGCCATGGGGCAGCGCAGCGTGCGGAGCAGCCGCACCATTTTCGAACGCGAGAGTGAACTCGCCGCAGTGGACGAGGCGTTGGGAGAACTCACCGGGCTGCGCAGGGACGGCGCCGAACCGTCCGACCGCCCCCGCGGCGCGCTCCTCGCCTTCGCCGGGCGCGCCGGCATCGGCAAGACCACCCTCCTCGCCGAGGTCCGCCGGCGCGCCGCCGTCCGCGGCTGCACCGTGCTGTCTGCCCGCGGCGGCGACCAGGAACAGCGCGTCGCCTTCCATGTCGCCCGCCAGCTGCTGCAGCCCCAACTGGCCGGGGCCGCCGAGACCGAACTGCGGGCCTCGGTGGGCGGTTGGTACGACATCGTCGGCCCCGCCCTCGGCCTGTGCGCCCCGACCGACGGCGCCCCACCCGACCAGCAGGGCCTGCGCGACGGCCTCGACTGGGTGCTCACCCATCTCGCCGTGCTGCGTGCCCCGATGGTCCTGGTCCTCGACGACGCCCACTGGGCCGACTCCGAATCCCTGCGCTGGCTCGCCGCGTTCGCGCCCCGCGCCGAACAGCTCCCGCTGCTGGTCGTCGTCGCCTACCGGCCCGACGAACTCCCCGACCACGCCGAGTCGTTCAAGGGACTGCCGGGGCGCGCGGGCGGCCGCCCCCTCGACCTGGAACCGCTGAGCGCAACCGCCGTCGCGCGCCTCGTACGGGAGACGCTCGGTGCGCACGCCGACGACGCGTTCTGCCGTGAGTGCTGGGCCGTCACCGCCGGCAACCCGTTCGAGACGGTCGAGCTCGTCGCCAAGGTGCGCGACCGCGGCCTCAACCCGACCGAGACCGGCGCCCATCTGCTGCGCGACCTCGCCGCCGCCGTCAAGGGCAGCGGCCTCGTCGCCCGCCTCGAACGCCTGGGCACCTCCACCGTGCGCTTCGCCTGGGCCTGCGCCGTCCTCGGCACCGAGATCCATCCGCTGCTCGCCGCCGCCGTCGCGGGACTCGGCCACGAGGAGGCCGCCGACGCCGCCGACGCCCTGCGCGGCGCCCGCATCCTCACCGGCGCCGAGACCCTCGAGTTCGTCCACCCCCTGATCGCCACCGCCGTCTACCGGGCCATCCCGCCCGGCGTCCGCGTCGCCCTGCACGGCCAGGCCGCCTGGTGCGTGATCAACGAAGGACAAGGGCCCTCCGCCGCCGCCCGCCACCTTCTGGAGACCCACCCCGACGGCGACAACTGGGTCGTCCAGCAACTGCGCGCCGCAGCCGAGGAGACCCTCCGGGCCGGCGCTCCGGACGCCGCCCGCAGCTACCTCGCCCGTGCCCTGCGCGAACCCCCGCCCTACGAGGACCGCGCCGCCGTCCTGTACGAACTGGGCTCCGCCTCCCTGCTCACGGAACCCGCCACCACCGTCAACCATCTGCGCGCCGCCCTGGAAGAACCCATCGCCGACGCCCAGCTGCGCCAGCACATCGTCTACCGGCTCTCCCAGGTCCTCGCCCACAGCGACCGCCTCGCCGAGGCCTCCGACACCCTCGCCCGCGAGATCCGCGTCACCGACGACGCCCGCGTCAAGCTGCGCATGACCGCCGAACAGTTCATGTGGGACGCCTTCCGCGCCGACGAACCCGACCACCCCTCCCGCTCCCGCCGCCTGACCAGACTCGCCGACCGCCTCAGCGGCCGCGACCTCACCGAGCGCTACATCATCGGCCTGCGCACCTGGGACGCGGTCCTGCGCGGCGAACCCGCCCGTGTCGCCCTCCACCACGCCGAACGCGCCCTGGCCGGCGGCCTCGGCTGGGCCGAGCCCGACCGCGGCTTCGAGGTGCCCGTCCTGGTCGCGCTCGCCTTCATGTACGCCGACCGGCCCGGGCGGACGGAAGAGCTGTTCGCGGCCGGCATCGCCGACTTCGAACGCCAGGGCTGGCGCGGCGCCCACCTCTCCTTCGCCTACACGCTCCTGGCCTACGTCCGCTACCGCCGCGGCCGGCTCTCCGAGGCCCAGGACTTCGTCATGGCGGGACTCCGGCTCGCCGAGCGCGTCGGCCCCGGCACCCCCGCCCACTGGTACGCCGTGGGCATCCTCATCGAGGTCCTCCTCGCCCGCGGCCGCATCACCGAGGCCGCGCAGATCGCCGAGGACTACTCCTTCGCGGCGCCCTTCCCGGCCGCCGTCGTCTTTCCCGACGCCCAGACCGTGCACGGCGAACTCCTGCTCGCGCGCGGCCTCACCAAGGAAGCCGCCGAGGAGCTGGCCGCCGCCGGCCGCCGCCTGGAGCCGCGCGGCATGCGCAACCCCGCCTGGTGTCCCTGGCAGCTCCACCTCGCCCGCGCAGAGAGCCATGACACCCCCGAACGTGCCGTCGCCACCGCCCTCGAAGCGCTCGCCCGCGCCCGCCAGTTCGGCACCCCGTCCGCCATCGGCCAGGCCCTGCGCACGGCCGCCGAGGTCTCCTCCGGCTCGGCCCGCATCAAATACCTGGAGGAGTCCGTCGCCCACCTGGAGCGCTCCCCGGCCGCCTACGAACTCGCCTGCGCACTCGTAGCCCTGGGCACCGAACTCCGCCGCACCGGCCGCCCCCGCGAAGCCGCCGAACACCTCTACCGAGGCCTCGACGCCGCCGTACAGTGCAGCGCCGACGGCCTCGCCGGAACAGCCCGGGACGAACTGGCCGCAGCAGGCCTCCGCCCCCGTCGTCTCCACAGCACCGAAAAGGACACCCTGACCTCCCGGGAACGCACGGTTGCGACCCTGGCCGCCGAGGGCCGCACCGAGGCGGAGATCGCCGCGCAACTGCACCTGGACATGTCAACGGTGGTCCGCCTCCTCTCCGCCGTCTACCGCAAGATGGGCACAGAGATCACGGGCTTGGGCGCAGCGCTGGGCCCCGGACGGCCACTGCCAGGGGTAACGCCTCAGGGCTAGTCCTGCGGCGCCAAGGTGCGCAGAACGTCGAACTCATTGCCCTCGGGGTCAGCCATGACCACCCAGTCATGCTTCCCCCAGACAGCGCGAAGGGGGCTCAGCGTTGTTCGCCCGCCCCTCAGAACAGAGATCTTATTGACCGCGGACTTCGAGAGGGCTTGATCTGGAGGAACCGCCCCGGGGTGCGGGGCCGTATCGATAGCCGGCACCGCCGCGTGGGCGCGATCAACCCGCACAACCCGCACTCGAACGACGACCGCCCCCGCCCCACCAACCGGCAGGGTCCACGTACCATTGGCGGCATGTCGTTCCTCCGCCGCCGCAGCGCCACCCCCGCCGGGCCCGACTTCGACGTCCTGGCCATGGACCCGGGCGACTGGCCCGGCAATCTGGGCGCCGGCCTGCTGCCCGCCCCCGACGGCACCTGTCAGGGCGTCTTCCTGCGCTACGACCTGTTCGGCGGCCGCGGCCCCGCGATGATCATCGGCAATCTGCCCGAGGGCTCCCCGGCCCGCGAGACCGCCGAGGACGAGATCCCCTTCGAGGTGGCCCAGCTGCTGCTCGCGCTGGAGAACGAGGAGGAGGTGAGCGTCGTCGGCGTCGAGGACATGCCGGTCATGCAGGGCGACAACCTTCTGATCGTGCGCCGCCTCAAGCTCTCCGAGACCCGCATCTCCTGCGTGCAGTTCGACCGCAGTGACAACGTCCTGGTGACCATCGCCGCCTGGGACCGCCCCATCACCGACGACCTGTACGCCCTGCTGAAGCCGCTCCCGGCGGAGCTGTTCCAGCAGGGCTGACACCGGCTACCGGCGGGACCGCACCACCTGCACGTCCGCGGCCCGTACGAACGCCACCCGGTGTCCGAACTGGATCTCGTAGTACAGGTCCGTGCCGACCACGACCCGGTGCGAGTCGGTGGTGAAGGTGACCGCGTAGTAGTACTCGCCCGGCACCGTGTCGCCGACCACGTACTTCTGCCCCTTCGGCAGTGTGTACGGCAGCGGCGACACCGCCTGCGCGGGGACCTCGGCCGGGTAGGCCGAGGCCTCCGGGTAGGCCCGCCCGTACACCGGGACGCTCTCCAGGCCCGGCTTCGGGGTGACCACGTAACCCGACGCGTCCACCGCGGTCCGGTGCTTCGCGGGGTTCTTGAACCATGCCTTCTGGCCCAGGTACCAGATCGCCGTCCAGTCGCGGTAGTGGCCCGCCACCGCGAACTGCTGGCCGGTGGAGGCCCGGGACCCCACGTCATTGACGTCGATCGTCGAGTCGGCGTTCTTGTGCAGACCCACGTCCCTGATCAGGGCCGAGTGCTCGTCGTGAGCCGAGTACAGCCGCACCTCGCTCGAGCCGTGCGCCGCGCAGGGCTCGTCCTTGGTGACGCAGCCCGTGTACTCCGGCTGGTTGGCCTCGTAGTCGGGCCGGATCGTCACCAGCCCGCCGCTCTTGCCCGCGGTCTTCCGGAAGGGATGGCCCAGCAGCTCGAAGTAGTGCCGCCAGTCCCAGAACGGGCCGGGGTCGGTGTGCATGCCCGGGATGGCCGACGTCGTCGGGCCGGGCACATTGTCGTGGCCGAGGATGTGCTGCCGGTTCAGCGGGATGCGGTACTTCGCCGCGAGATACCGCACCAGGCGCGCCGAGGCGCGGTACATCGCCTCCGTGTACCAGGCGTCGGGCGCGGCGAGGAAGCCCTCGTGCTCCAGGCCGATCGACTTGGCGTTGATGTACCAGTTGCCCGCGTGCCAGGCCACGTCCTTGGCCTTGACGTGCTGGGCGATGAGGCCGTCCGTGGAGCGCAGGGTGTAGTTCCACGACACGTAGGTGGGGTCCTGGACCAGCTTCAGCACCCCGTCCCAGGTGCCTTCGGTGTCGTGGATGACGATGTACCTGATGCTCTGCGAGGCGGGGCGGTCGCCCAGGTCGTGGTTGCCGTAGTCGTTGTTCCCGAACTCCTCGTACGGCGCCGGGATCCACTGGCAGGACACCGACTTCGGGCATTCCGTGCCGCCCGCGGAGACGGTGCGCAGGCCGGACTTCTCCAGCTGCGCGGTGTCGGGGGCGAGATCCGGCTGGGCGGTCAGCACGACGTGCTCCCCGGCGTCCGTCGTGCGCTGCTCGCCGGTGCGCATCACCTCGTACACGTCGTTCGCGTAGGCCGCCGCCGTCGAGGTGTCGTCCGCGCCCGAGAAACGGGCCACCGCTCCGTACCACTCCGCCGGATCGGCGCTGAGCGGCTCGCCCAGCTCCTTCTGCTCTGCGGCCAGCAGCGCGGCACCGCCCGCCACATTGGCGGCCGGGTCCGTACGGAGCCGCTCGGCGCTCAGCCCGGTCAGGCCGGCCGCCTTCGGCAACGTCTTGAGCCGGGGCGGGAGTTCGGAGTTCTCCGGCACCTTGGTGTCCGGGTGCAGGGCGGCGCGGGCCGTGTCCCCGCGGGCGTCCCCCGTGCCGTCGCTGTGGCGCGCCGTGCGCGCGATCGCCGTATGGGCATCGGTGAGGTGCATCGGGCCGTAACCGCCCGACACGCTCGGCGCGCCCCCGTGCGCGTCCCACCGGGACTGCAGATACGACACGCCCAGCAGCACGCTCTGCGGCACGTGGTACTCGGCGGACGCCGAGGCGAACGCCTGTTGCAGCCGGTCCGCGGCGGGCCGGGCGTCGGACGGGGCCGCCCCGAGCAGCGGCAGCAGCAGGGCCGCCGCGGCGAGGGCGCCGGCGGTTCTGCGGGCGCGTCTGTGGCCGGGTGCGGACGTGGGGTCGGTGGCAGATCCTCGCAATGCAGCCTCCTGGGACGAACGAGCGTGGCGGGGCGTGCAGGGCCGAGCGGTGGGTCAGTGGTACCCGCTGGCCGACGATCCGTCAATCATGCCCAGAGGCAGGAGATTTCCCATGTCAACACGAGCGTGGAGGAGTTTCCCGGCGGCGGCGGGCGGGCCTGCGGGGCGTCAGTGGCGTACACCAATGGCCCCTGGCGAAGACGATTCGGAAAGTCTGTCCGCGCAGGTCCGCACATACGAAGGTCCGCGGTACGCCGTGTCCTGGGCGCACCGCGGACCTTCGTCCCCGTCAGCGAGTGCCGACCGCCGCGCGTACGGCCCGACGGGCCAGCTGGCAGTCATCGTGCAGCCGCCTGAGCAGCAGCCGCTGTTCCTCGCCGGACGGCGCAGCACCCGGGTGGGCCACTCCCGGTGCCGCCGGGGTCGTGTCGTGCATCGAACGCTGCACGGCCGTTTCGTAGGTACGGATCTCACGGGTCAGTACGAGCATCAGGTTCACCAGGAACGCATCCCGTGAGGCCGGACCCGCCGACTGCGCGATCTGGCTGATCTGGCGGCGGGCCACCGGCGTGTCGCCGAGCACCGACCAGAGCGTGGCCAGGTCGTAGCCCGGCAGGTACCAGCCCGCGTGCTCCCAGTCCACCAGCACTGGACCGGCCGGTGAGAGCAGGATGTTCGAGAGCAGTGCGTCGCCGTGGCAGAACTGGCCCATGCCCTGTCGGCCCGCCGAGTGCGCGATGCCGTGCAGCAGCTTCTGCAGGTCGCCCATGTCGCGGTCGGTGAGCAGGCCCAGTTCGTGGTAGCGCGAGATACGGGCCGCGTAGTCGAGCGGGGCGTCGAAGGTGCCCGCCGGCGGCCGCCACGCGTTCAGCCGGCAGATGGCGCCGAGGGCCGCCCTGATGTCCGCGCGGGGCGGGGCTTCGACCGGGTGCCGCTGCAGGGCCGCGACCCGTCCCGGCATCCGCTCGATGACCAGTGTGCAGTTGTCCGGGTCCGCCGCGATCAGCCTCGGCACCCGCACCGGAGGGCGGTGCCGGACGAACGAACGGTATGCCGCTATTTCATGGCGGATCCGCTCGGCCCATGCGGGGGAGTGGTCCAGTAAACACTTGGCGACGGCCGTGCTGCGCCCCGTCGTACCGACCAGGAGCACGGACCGGCCGCTGCGGCGCAGCACCTGCACCGGAGCGAACTCGGGACAGATCCGGTGCACCGACGCGATCGCCGTACGCAGCTGGGCGCCCTGGGGGCCGGACAAGTCGAGTCTCCCGCTGAGCGGTTGGGTGCCGAGACCCGGCACGCGCCGCGGCCGGGCCGCGCCGAGCGCGGGGGCCGCCGGACGCGCGGCGGGATCGAGGTAGGGGCCGCTGCCCGCCGGGCGGGAATGCAGCGACCGGGGCGGGGCGGACACGGAGGACGATGCTGCGTACATGGGCGAAACAGATCCCTTCGTGTGCCTGCGACGACAATGCGCTGCCCGGCCCGGCGCCCCGGATGCACCCTGGGGAATGCATCCCTTGTTCCAGAAGGCGACCGGGTCGGGGTGGCGCTTTCCTACCTGACACCCGATGCCCAGTGGCACACCATCTGGCGAACCCTGGCGAACCCTGGCGAATAGTCGCCCGGCAACTTGCACCGGGCTACTGTCAACTCAGCCGAGAACCTGGGGGCTTGACGTGAGCGGACAACCCAACACCCGCCTTGCGGACCTGTTCGGCCTGGCCGGCTGGTCCAAGGGTGAACTCGCGAGGCTGGTCAACCGGCAGGCGGCGGCCATGGGCCACCCCCAGCTGTCGACCGACACCTCCCGCGTGCGGCGTTGGATCGACATGGGAGAGATCCCGCGCGATCCGGTGCCGCGGGTGCTGGCAGCTCTGTTCACCGAGCGTCTCGGCCGTGTCGTGACCATCGAGGACCTCGGTCTGGTCCGGCACGGGCGTGCGGGGAAACGGCAGGACGCCGGGAGTGTGGAACATCCCGACGGTGTGCCGTGGGCGCCCGAGCGGACCGCGGCGGTCCTCACCGAATTCACGGGAATGGACCTCATGCTCAACCGACGCGGCTTGGTGGGCGCGGGTGTCGCGCTCACCGCAGGATCCGCACTCAGCAGCGCCATGTACGACTGGCTGCACACCGATCCGACCCTCTCCGCCGATGCTCCCGACTTCGACAATCCCCTGCATGCCGACCCCGCCGGGTTCGACCGCTACGAGGCCGCTCCCATCGGGTCGCAGGAGATCGAGGAGCTGGAGCGCTCGGTCGAGGTGTTCCGGGCCTGGGACGCTGCCCGTGGCGGCGGGCTGCAGCGCAAGGCAGTCGTGGGCCAGCTCAACGAGGTGGGCGGCATGCTCGCCTACCGTCACCCCGACCATCTGCAGCGCCGCCTGTGGGGCGTCGCCGCCAATCTCGCCGTCCTCGCGGGCTGGATGTCGCACGACGTCGGCCTGGAGCCCACGGCTCAGAAGTACTTCGTCATCGCCGCCCATGCCGCAAGAGAGGGCGGCGACCGGCCCCGCGCCGGAGAGGCACTCTCCCGGGCGGCGCGCCAGATGGTGCACCTGGGCCGGCCCGACGACGCACTGGACCTGATGAAGCTCGCCCAGTCCGGCTCCGGCGACGAGGTGCTGCCGCGCACCCGGGCGATGCTCTACACCATCGAGGCCTGGGCACAGGCCTCCATGGGCAAGGGCCAGGCGATGCGCCGCACTCTCGGCCGGGCGGAGGACCTCTTCGTCTCCGACCGGGGCGATGTGCCGCCGCCGAGCTGGATGCAGATGTTCAAGGAGGAGGACCTGTACGGCATGCAGGCCCTGGCCTACCGCACCCTGGCCGAGCACGAGCCGGGAGCGGCCGTGCACGCCCAGCACTACGCGGAGAAGGCGCTGGCTCTCAGGGTCGACGGACGGCAGCGGTCGAAGATCTTCGACTTCCTGTCCATGGCGTCGGCCTGCTTCATCGCCGACGACCCCGAACAGGCCGACCGTTATGCACGCCTCGCTCTGATGTCGATGGGATCCAACTCCTCCCACCGCACCTGGGACCGGCTGCGCCAGATGTACCGGCTCACCGCCGAGTACTCCAGCTACCCGAAGATCCACGAGCTGCGGGAGGAGATCAAACTCGCGTTGCCCAGGACGGCGAAGGGCGGCAACAGCGCACGGGCATAGGGGGCCTGTGCAGCTGCCGCTGCTTCATCTCACCGGGTCACCCGGGCGGTTCACCTCACCTTGGCGACGAGCAGGCACGCATCGTTCTCGCGGTCGGCCTCGCCGTACTCCTCCACGACCATCCGTACGCAGTCCTGCGCGGTCGCTGCCTCGCCGAAGCGGGGGGCCAGATCGAGGAGTTGCTCCCCGGTCAGGGTCTCCGTACTCCTGCGCCCGGTCACCAGCCCGTCGGTGTGCAGCAGGAGCAGATCGCCCGGCTCGAGGGTCTCTTCCGCCTGCTGGTAGGAGACCTGCGAGGTCGCACCGAGCAGGACGCCGTTCGGTGCATGCAGCCTGCGCCCCGTCCCGTTGCGGAACAGCAGCGGGGCGGGGTGTGCTGCCTGTGCCCAGGTCAGCGTGCGGGTCTCGGGGCGGTAGCGGCAGCAGACGGCGGTGCCGAGGGCCGGTTGCACGGTGGCGTCGAGTAACTGGTTCAGCCAGGCCATCAGTTGCCCGGGCTCGGTGCCGGCCATCGCCATGCCGCGCACGGCGCCCAGCAGCGTCGCCATGCCCGAGGCGACGGCCACGCCGTGTCCGGTCAGATCGCCCACGCTGAGCAGGGTCTGGCCGTCGGGCAGTTCGAGCGCGTCGTACCAGTCGCCGCCGATCAGGGCAGTGGTCGAGGACGGCAGATGGTGCGCCGCCAGGTCCAGGGTCTCGGGCCGTTGCTGCGGGAGCCGCAGGGAGCCGCGCCATGGCGGCAGCACGGCCTCCTGCAACTCGACCGCGAGCCGGTGCTCGGTCTGCGCGCGGTGCTGTTGGCGCTGCAGCGAGTCACGGGTCTCGCTCACCACCTTCTGGCTGCGGCGCAGTTCGCTGACGTCTCGCAGTACGGCCCACATCGAGGCGGTGCTGCCGTCAGTGTCGAGCACGGGCTCGCCCATCATGTGCACCGTGCGCACCTCGTCGTCCGGGCGCACGATACGGAACTCGCCGTCGATGGGCTTGGCGTCGATCAGGCAGTCCGTGACCATCGCCGTCAGCTTCGCGCGGTCCTCGTCCAGTACCAGGGAGGGCAGTTCGTCGAGGGTGAGAGCGGGGGTGGCGGGGTCGCGGCCCAGGATCTGGTAGAGCTCGCCGGACCAGGTCGCCTCGTCCGTCAGCAGGTTCCACTCGGCGCTGCCGACCCGGCTGAGCAGAGAGTCGTGCCGGGGCGCGGAGGGCACGGGCGGCGGTCCGTCCCGCAGCTGCCCCAAGTGGGTGTCGAGGTCGCTGAGTTGGTGCAGTGCCAGGTCGCACAGCGCGCGCTGCCAGCGCTCCTGCGGGTCCGAGCCGTCGCCGCGGGCGTCCTGCCGTACGGCGTCCACATCGCCCTTGAGTCGCCGCGTCTGCGATATCAGCGCCTCGACCGAGCCACGTCCTGGCGGCTGGGCGGCTGGGTGATCCGCAGAGAGGTGGGACGGCATGACGCACTCCGATGCGGGGACGGGACGACCGGGGCAGGCGGCTTGAAGGACCGTTACGACTGTGGCACAGCCCGCGACGCCCTGTAAGGGATTTGGCAACACACGATACGGTGGTGCTTCTGGCATATGCCACAGTCTTCACGGAGCGGTCGTGCGGTGCGAATGGCGTACGTCGCAGGCTGGTCAAGTCGTAGGCAGCGTACGTGATTTGAAGGGTTGTTGTGAATTTCGCATGCGCGTTCAGCCGTGCATTCGACGCTCACTTGTTCTAAGCCTTGCCTAGTGACGCAGGTCACGGAAATTCGCAAGCGCTTCCACGTAATGCAGATGCCTCCTGCGGGGTCGTACAAGCACACCGGAAATCCGGCCGACCTCCGACCGCAGTGGAGACCGACCATGGACCTCACCCTCGAGCAGCCCGCCCGCGGCCGTCTGATCACCGCCGACGAGCGGGAGCTCCCGGTTCCCGCCACGCTGCGCTATGCCGCCACGGACCCGCTGGCCGTGCACCTCGAATTTCCGCCCGAGGTCTCCCTGGACGGCACAGGAGTCACCTGGACCTTCGGCCGGGCCCTGTTGGAAGAGGGGCTGCGCCGTCCCGCCGGCAATGGCGATGTGCACATCTGGCCGTGCGGACAGGCCCGCACCGTCATGGAGCTGCACTCTCCGTTCGGCCTGGCCCTGCTCCAGTTCGACACCGCCGCCCTGCGCCGGTTCCTGCTGCGCACGTACGCCGTGGTGGCGGCCGGGCAGGAGGACATCGGCGCGGCCGTCGAGGAGGGGCTGAACTCGCTGTTCGGCAACGTCTGAGGGCCGTTCGCTGGGCCGTCAGCGCAGTGCGGCCTCGCCCGCGCGGACGGCATGCAGGGCACGCTCGACGCTCTGCTCCCTCTCGCCGACCGGGGCCACGTAGTCGAGGACGTCGTGTGCGGCGTCCTCCCCGAGGGTGCGGGTGATGACCCAGGTGGCGAGATACTGCGAGGCCAGACAGCCGCCCGCCGTGGCGATGTTCCGCTCGGCATGGAACGGCGCGTCCAGCACGGTGACACCGCAGTGTTCGACAAAGGACCGGCTCTTCCAGTCCGTGCAGGCGGCACGGAGTGCAGCAGCCCGAACCGGGCGAGCGCCAGCGCGCCCGAACACTGCGCACCGATCAACTGGCGCCCGGGGTCGAGCGGCAGCCGGGAGATCAGCCGGTCGTCGGCGACCACGTCCCGCGTCGTCACGCCGCTGCCGATCAGTACGACGTCGGCTTCGGTCCCGAACTCCACGGGGCGCTGCCCGGTCACCTCGACACCGTTCACCACGGCGACCTGCACGAACATCTCCTCGGGCACGGCACCCGGAGATCAGTAGCGCAGGATTCCCGCGATCCCGTGGGCGTCGCCCAGCGTCCCGTCCGGGACGAAGCGGACGTCCGCGCCTGTCTCCAGGCACTGTTCGACGATCTCGTCCACGATGTCCTCGCGGGAGTCGAGATCGCCGCTCTCGGCCGGGATCAGATGGCCGTCGAGCACGTCGCGCACCGTCACCCGGTAGTTCTCCTCGACCGCGAGCAGCCGTACACGGCCCTCGCGGGCGCTCTGCCAGACCTCGTCGACACCGGCGGCGAACGCCTTGCGACCGCGGGCCGATTCGAGCTCCCGGGCCACGGCCTCGGTGCTTCTGCGGGCCTCGGCGGCGACCTTCGGCCGTACCGCCTGCCATACGGCGTCGGGCGTGCCGTGCGCGAGACCACCGTGCGGCACGTGCACCGCCTCCTTGGTGACGCTGCCGACCTCGTCCATCGCGGACAGGGCCGCCTGCTCGCCCGTGACGTACAGCGGCCGCGGCCGTTCGCGCAGGACCATGCCCATCGCGGCGTCGGCCTCCCGCAGGAAGTGGCGGGTGTCCTCGTCGCGGAAGGTGCTCGGCATGTCGCCGATCCGCTCCTGTCGCTCGGCGTCGAAGTTCACCGGGCGCCTGGTCATGGGGAACCCGCCGGCCCGGTCCTCCGTGACGCGGTCGGTGCCGCCGCTCCACAGGGTGACCCGGTCGGAGGAGACCGACAGGACCCAGAACGGCCGTTCGGCCGCGTGCGCGGAGACGAGGCTGCGGGTCAGGAAGGTGTCCGCGAGCACCACGCGCTCCGGCACCGTGCGGGCGAGCGACCACACCTGGTGCTCACCCGGGGCCGCGAAGATCACCAGGCCGTCCTCGGCATGCGCGAGATCCACCTCCTGAAGGGCCTGGTCGAGCTGACGGACCACCTCGGAGCGCCGTTCGCGGGTCACCGCGGGATCGGACTCCAGCTGCTTCTTGGCCTCGGCCACCACATTGCGCAGCCGGACCGGATCCTGGGCGTTTTCGGGCTCCCGGCGGTGTGTGGGCGTCAGCACCGACACGGCCGGATAGGCGCGCGGGCGCCGGAGCTCGGAGAGGGTTGAGGGACTCAGGTCGTGCTCCATACCAAGCACGATAGGGCCGTTTCCCCCAAAGGGCATTAGGGGCGGCGACGCTGGGCAGTCAGGACAATTCCGGCTTCCGGCCTACCGCCGCTCGCCGTTCGGCTCGATCACCGCGATGTTCCCCTGCGCCACGGCGCACAGGGTCTGCGCCCCGGCGGCGTCGATCGTGATCAGGTCGCAGCGGGTGACGATCCGGGTGCGGCCGGCCCGCACCACGTGGCCGTGCGCGCGCAGGATCTCGCCGATGGCGGGGCGCAGGTAGTCGATGGTGAACCCGGACGTGATCAGACCCGCCCCCGCAACGGTGCCCGCGGCGAGGGTCAGCGTGTTGTCGGCCGCGTAGGAGAGCACCCCGCCGTGCACGAAGCCGTACTGCTGGAGCAGCTCCTCGCGGATGTCCAGTTCGAGGGTGGCCTCGCCGTCCCCGAACTCCGTCACCCGGGCGCCCAGCAGCCTGCTGAAAGGCTGCTGGGCGAGGATCTTGCGGGCCAGGTCCAGATCCATCGTCCTGCTCACCTCTTCAGCTCACTTCACTAGTGAAGTGAGGGTGGCGCGGGCCGGTGCCCTCTATCAAGATCGGCCCATGTCCGAGCCTGATCAGCGTCTTTACTTCCTGCTGCAGCGGGCGGCGCACCAGCTGCGCACGACGGTCGACCGCCGCTGTCTGGCGGCCGCGGGCGTCACCACCGCCCAGCTCGGGGCGCTGTTCGCCGTGCGGGACCAGCCCGGGCTCACCCAGCAGGATTTGGCCCGCGTCCTCGGCCTGCGGGAATCCGCGGTCACCGCCCTCGTCGGACGGCTCACCGCGGCGGGGCCTCCTGCTCAAGCAGCAGCATCTCCATGAACACCGGGCCGTGAGGCTGGAGTTGACCGAGGCGGGCGTCGCCGCCCTGCGCGCCGCACAGCCGGAGGTCGACCGTCTGAACGCGGAACTGCGGGCGCTGCTCGGCGAGGACGGGTCCGTACGGACGGCGGGGGCACTGCAGCAGCTCGCTTCCTGGGAGAGCTGACACGTCAGGTGTCCGGCGTCGCATCGTCCTCCGGGCCGCACGAGCTGCCGGTCGGCGGCAGGCTGCCGTAGAGCAGGAAGTCGTCGACCTTGCCCTGCACGCACTTGGAGGACGCGTAACCGGTGTGGCCCTCACCCTTGTTGTCGAGCACCACGGCTGAGGAGCCCAGCCGCTTCGCCGTCTCCACGGTCCAGCGGTACGGCGTCGCCGGATCGCCGCGGGTGCCGACGAGCAGCATCTTCGCGGTGTGGACGTCGTGCACACGGTCGCGGATGAAGTCGGTGCCCTTGGGGCGGCCGTAGCACATCAGCAGCTCGGTGAGGCGGTAGCGGCCGAAGACCGGGGAGGCCTGATCGTACTCGGCGCGCAGCCGGCCGAGGTTATTGACGATCTGGTCGGCGCCGGGGCGATCGGGATCGTCCGCGCAGTTGATCGCCATGAGCGCCGCCGGAAGATTGTCGAGCGGGACCTCGTTCTCGTCGACCAGGCCGCCCCCGGCATGCTGCCGGAAGGGAAGCGCGGCCCCACCGGACGAGAAACCCAGCACCCCGCGTGCGTCGCCGTCCTCGACCAGCTCGGCGATCGCGCGCTCCAGCGACGGCCACAGGTCCTTGCTGTAGAGCGCCTGGCTGATCGCCCCCACGAGATCCTGCCCGGTGAACTCCGGGCCGAAGTCCGTCGGCAGCGGGTCCTTGTCGAGGGAGCCGACGAGCTGGACGACCTGCTGCCGGGCGGCGCGCGGATCCCGGCCGAACGGACAGGCGATGTCCTTGGTGCACCAGGTGACGAAGTCGTCCAGGGCCGTCTGCTGTCCCTCGGCGCCCGCCACTCCCTGCTCGGACATCGGTTCGGTCAGCGTGTCCACTCCGTCGAGGACCAACCGCCCGACCTTCTTGGGGAATTCGGCCGCGTACACGGCGCCGAGCCGGGTCCCGTAGGAGAAACCGAGGTAGTTGAGCTTCTTGTCGCCGAGCGCCGCACGCATCACATCCAGGTCGCGTGCGGCGTTCACCGTGCCGATGTGGGGGAGTACCGGACCCGAGTGCTTCGCGCACTCGGCGGCCGCCTCCTTCAACTGCCGCAGCACGGCCCGCGGATCGTTGCTCTCCGCGATCCCGTCGGCCGCGGCCGAGGCCTCCTCGGAGCCGTCTCCGCAGCTGACCGGCGAGGACCTGCCGACCCCGCGCGGGTCGAAGGTCACCACGTCGTAGCCGTTGGTGAGCCTCATGAAGTCCTCGCCGCCGGAGGCGAGTTGGCTGACGCCCCCGGCTCCGGGGCCGCCGAAGTTCAACAGCACCGAACCCCGCTTCCTGCCCGTCGCCCGGTAGCGGGCGAGGGCCAGGTCGAGCGTGCCGGACTTCGGGCTGGCGTAGTCGAGGGGGACGGTGACCTTGGCGCACTGAAGGTCCTTGGGCATGTCGTCGCCCTTGCACCCGGACCAGGTGAGCTTCTGCCGGTAGAACCGCGACAGGTCGGGCTCGGTGCCGTCCGATGCTGCCGTGGGCAGCCCTGCGACCAGCAGGGACAGGCCTACGGCTCCGGTGACGGCAAAGCGTCGGACAGCGGGCCGCGTTGACAGCTTGACCAGCATCAATGCCTCCCGGGGCGCCCGCCGGGGACCGGGAGAACGGCGCCCTCGATCACGATAAGCGGATGCCGCAGAGCGCGCCTCCGGGCGGGCGGGACCGCGCAGGATGCCTTATCGTGCGCACCTTCCCCGCGGATACGGCCGCGGTTTTGCCGCCCGTTCGACAACCGGACCGCTCGATGGAGTGAAAGCCCGATAAGCCATAACTCGGATGGTTTCCCTCGCGTTCTATCCGGTGCGGGCCAGTGCCCGCTTCTCCGGCGCGGGTATCTGCCCGCGACCATGTCTGGAAGGCAGGGAACCTATGAGAAGGGTTACCCGAAACGGTGTGATCGCCGTCGCCGCTGCCTCGGGAGCGATGGCCTTGACGGTTCCGGCGTATGCCGGAGCCACTGCGGACGGCGCGTCCGCCGACTCGCCGGGCGTGATCTCCGGCAACACCGTCCAGCTCCCGGTGCACGTCCCGGTCAACGTGTGCGGGAACACCGTGAACGTGGTGGGGCTCCTCAACCCGGCCGTGGGCAACAGTTGCGGCAACAAGAGTGCGGGCGGCAGACACACCACGGCCGGCACCTCCACCGGCGGCAGCACGGCCCACGGCAGCGGAAAGGATTCGCCGGGCGTGATCTCCGGCAACACCGTCCAGCTCCCCGTGCACGTCCCGCTCAACATCAGCGGGAACACGGCCGACGTGGTCGGCGTCGGCAACGCGGCCGGCGGCAACAAGCCCCCGGACACCTCCGGCGGCCACACCCACCACTGCACCAAGCCCGCACCGGCCCGGGCGCATCCGCAGCCCGCGACCGCGCAGCACGCCGCACCACGGCAGGCGCCGGCATCCCTCGCCCACACCGGCACCGACCGGACCCTGCCCGCAGCCGTGGCGAGCGCCGCCCTCGTACTGGGCGGAGCCGCCCTCCGGCGCCGCTTCCGCCCACGCTCGCTGCGCTGAGCCCGCCCGCACGGCCAACGGCTCAATCACACCGTGACGCGCCCCGCAAGATCCGCAAGGATGCTGCGGGGCGCGGTCGATCACCGCGCGCCCCTGTCCGCCGTACCCGTCACGGAATGGAGCGCACGCATGACCTCCGCTGCCCTCGAAGACCTCGTCGTCACCCAGGCCGTACCCGAGGACTGGCCGGTGATCAGCGGATGGGCCGCGGACGAGGGATGGAACCCGGGAGCGGCCGACGAAGCGGCGTTCTTCGCGCAGGACCCCGACGGCTTCTTCCTCGGCCGGATCGACGGTGAACCCGTGTCGGCGATCTCGGTGGTCAACTACGGCTCCGACTACGCCTTCCTCGGCTGCTACCTCGTCCGGCCCGACCTGCGCGGCCGCGGCCACGGCCTCACCACCTGGAAGACCGCGCTGGCCCACGCGGGCAGCCGCACCATCGGTCTCGACGGGGTGGTGGCCCAGCAGGACAACTACCGCCGCTCCGGCTTCGAACTCGCCCACCGCACCGTCCGGTTCACCGGGACCGCACCCGCGGCCGAGGCCCTGGCCGGCGTGCACCCTGTGCAGGAGACCGACCTGCCCGACATCAGCGCCTACGACAGCGCCTGCCACCCGGCCGACCGCCCCCGCTTCCTGGCCCACTGGCTCACCGGTACCGGTCACCGCGCCCTCGTCCGCCGCACCGGCGACCGCGTCACCGGCTACGGAGTGATCCGCCCGGGCCACGACTCGCTCCGCATCGGCCCGCTCTTCGCCGACACCCCCGAGGACGCACAGGCCCTGTTCACCGCCCTGACCGCCGAGGCGGCCGGCAGCGAGGTCGCCGTCGACGTGCCCGAGACCAACGCGCCGGGCATCGCCCTGGCCGAACAGGCAGGGCTCACCCCCTCCTTCGAGACGGCCCGCATGTACACGGGCCCCGTCCGCCCCTACGCCCAGGACCGCGTCTTCGGCGTGACGACACTGGAACTCGGCTAACGCGCCACCGCCGTGAGCAGCACCATCCCCGAGTCCCCGTAGTCCGGCAGGGTCGGGTCGGCGTCGATGTGGCTGACGGACAGGTCGCGGGTCATGGGAGAGAACACCCTGGTCACCGTGTCCGGATCGACCGGGCAGCCCGGCCAGCGCGACACCGGCCCGATGCGGTACGTGGGCATGTTCTCCATGAAGGCGGCCACCAGGTGCCCGCCGGGGACCACACAGCGGACGAAGGCGCGGCAGAAGTCCGTGAACTCCGCGTAGGCCTCGGTGGCGCCCTCGGCGACGAAGTGCATGGACGCCAGCTCGTACCCTGCGGGCTCCAGCTCCCTGACGTCCGCGTGGACGACGTTGACATGCGCGAGCGCCCCGGCCAGCGTGGCCGGCAGACCGGGGTTGAGGCGTCGGCACAGCGCGTGGAACGGCAGCCAGCTGGCGTCCGGGCCGCACTGGATCTGGCGCTCCAGGTAGGCGATGTTGCTCGCCCCTGCGTCGACGGCCTCGATCCGGCGGCTCGCGGCGGCCGCGAGGATCAGGGGATACAGATTGGGTCCGGCCCCGAACTCCACCGAGCGCCCGATACAGCCCGGCGCGAAGCGGCGGTAGAACGCCGAGTGGTGGGTGATGACCGCCGCGTCGGAGGGGTGCAGATCGCGGTAGTTCTCCGCGAGGTAGTCCGCGACCGGCCAACGGTCCCAGTCGACATCGTCGTTGTGCGTCTTCATGGCGGTCTCAGACCTTCGCCCTCAGCGGGAACCGCGCGGCGAGCCGGGTCAGGGTCCCGTTCAGCCGCTCGATGTCCTCGTCCGAGTTCAGTGCCGTGATCTGGATCCGGAAGCCCACCCGGTCCCGCGGCACCAACGGGTAGGCGGCCAGCGTCACATAGACGCCCTCCTCCCACAGGAACGCCCCGACCGCGTCGAGGTCGTCCGCGTTCGCCAGCGGGATCTCGATGATCGGCAGCCGGTCCGTGTTCAGCGTCCTGACGTCCAGTCCGTCGAGGTGGTCCAGCACCCGAGCGGTCCTGCGGTACAGCCCGGCGCGCAGCACGTCCCCGCGGCGGTCGTTGACGTCCAGCCCGGCCAGCGCCGTGGCCAGGGAGGCCGTCGGCGAGGGACCCGAGTACAGGTAGGGCCCCGCTGCCGTCTTCAGCCGGTTCTTCAGCTCGGTGGGCAGTGCGAGGAAGGCGAGCAGCGACGAGTACGCCTTCGAGAAACCGGCGGCCAGGACGATCCCGTCGTACGACTCACCGGTGTGCCGCACCACGCCGTTGCCGCGCGAGCCGTAGGGGCACAGCTCCTCGGGGCCGCGCTCCCCGAGCACCCCGAAGCCGTGCGCGTCGTCCACGTAGAGCGTGGCACCCCCGGCGCGGCAGACCGCGGTCAGCGTGGGCAGGTCGGGAATGTTGCCGGTCATGCTGTTCACGCCGTCCAGGCACACCAGTCGCGGCAGGCCCGCGGGCACCGAGGCCAGCAGGGTCTCCAGTTCGTCGGGGCGTTGCGCGTGGAAGCGGTGCAGGGTGGCGCCCTGGCCGCGGGCCACCACGCAGCCGTCGTACACCGTCCGGTGCGCCGTCGACTCCACGAACACATGGCCGCCCTCGGCCAGCACCGGGATCGTCGAGGCGTGGATCAGGGTCAGCGTGGGCAGCAGCAGCGTGTCCGGCGCGCCCAGCAGGTCCGCGAGCCGTGCCTCGATCTCCGGGTACAGGCGGGGGCTGCCCAGCAGCCGCGACCAGCTGGGGTGCGTGCCCCAGCGCCGCAGGGCGGGTTCCACGGAGTCGATGATCTGCGGGTCCCAGTCGAAGCCGAGGTAGTTGCAGGACGCGAAGTCGACCAGCCAGTGGCCACGGCTGCGGATGTGCCGGCCCCGCACCTCGTCCAGCACGGCGTCGCTCATGGGGCTGGTGCGCCGCAGGTGTTCGAGGTCCGCCCACAGTGCCGCCCGCCGCTCCCGGGACGCGGGCCGTGCGGCAGGGACGGTCACCTTCCTGGTGGCGCCGTCGCCGGGCGCGTAGCAGCGGCCCTCGCTCTCCCGCAGCACGCGCTCGCTCTGCTCCACCGTCATCGGCTTGGCGAACAGATAGCCCTGCCCGAACCGGCATCCCATGCCGGCCAGCAGATCGCGCTGTGCCGTGTCCTCGATCCCCTCGGCGATCACCTGCAGGCCCAGGGTGTCGGCGATCCGCACGATGCCCTCGACGAGCGCGACCTGCTGCGCGTCGCGCGCGATGTCGTCGATGAACGTCTTGTCGATCTTCAGCGCGTCGATGGGGAAGTCCCGTAGATAGCGCAGCGAGGAGAAGCCCGTCCCGAAGTCGTCGACCGCGATGTGCACGCCCAGCTCCTTCAGGGAGCGCAGCACCGACTGGATCTGGGTGTCGCGGCGCAGCAGCACCGTCTCGGTGAGCTCCAGCTGCAGCGAACCGGGGGCCAGGCCCGGCGTGCGCAGCGCCTGGCCGACCTGGTCCAGGAAGCCCGCGTCGCGGAACTGGCGGGCGGACACGTTCACGCTGACGTACGGCGGGCTGACGGGGCCGGGCAGCTGCTGCAGTCCCACGATGTCGCTGACCGCGTTCTCCAGGACCCACGCCCCCAGCACCCCGATGTGCCCGGTCTCCTCGGCCAGCGCGATGAACTGCTCGGGTGTGACGGGCCGGTGCGGTGCCTTCGGCCAGCGCACCAGGGCCTCGAAGCCGACGACCTCGCCCGCGGAGATGTCCACGACCGGCTGGTAGCGCAGGGCAAACTCGTGGCCGGCGACCGCCTGGGCGAGCCGGCTCTGCAGGTCGTGCCGCTCGACCATGCGGGTGTGCAGCAGCGGCTGGAAGCGCCGCCACTGCCGCTTGCCGGCCGACTTCGCCGCATACAGCGCGAGGTCGGCGTGGCTGAGCAGCTCCTCCGCGTCCGTGCTGTCGCGGGCCGTGGCCACCCCCACGCTGGCGGACACCGTCACCGACTCGTCGGCGAGGGCGAACGGCCTGGTCAGCGTCTGGATCACCTGGGCGGCCAGCAGCTCCGCGTCCAGCGGTTCACGGGCGTCCTCCATCAGGACGGCGAACTCGTCGCCGCCGAGCCGGGCCGCGGTGTCGGTGCGCCGCAGCGTCTTGGAGAGCCGGTCGCCGACGGCGATCAGCAGGTGGTCGCCGGCCGAGTGCCCGAGCGTGTCGTTGACCTGCTTGAAGTCGTCCAAATCGATGAAGAGCAGACAGGTCATGGACGACTCGCGGCGGCCGCGCAGCAGGGCGCGTTCGATCCGTTCGAGCAGCAGGGTGCGGTTGGGCAGGCCGGTCAGCGAGTCGTGGAAGGCCCGCTGGGTCAGCTCGTGCGCCAGCCGGCGCTGCTCGGTCACATCGCGCAGGGTGACGACGAGCCCGGCCACGGTCCGCTCGTCCCGGAAGTCGCTGCATCGCACCTCCACCTCCACACGGCCCGCCCGGTGGCGTACCCACCAGTGGTCGTGGGTGGCCCGCGGCCCGCTGTCCCGCACGGCCGTCAGTTCCCGCGCCGCACGGTGCCGGTCCCGCGGGTCGACGAGGTCGGGCAGCGATTCGCCGACGACGTCGTTGGTGCCGAAGATGGTCGCCGCGGAGGGACTGGCGTACCGGATGGTGTTGTCGTCCTCGACGATGAGGATGACGTCCGAGGTGTTGCGCACCAGCGTACGGAAATACGCCTCGCTCTCCCGGCGTACGATCTCCTGGCGCAGGACGATGCGCTCCATGGCCAGTCCCGCGTGCGAGGCCAGGATCTCCATCGAGCGCCGCGTCTCGCTGAGCGGCCCGGCCGGTCCGGCGACCAGCAGGACGCCCGGGACGTCGCCGTACGGGCGGTCGGGCGGGATCATGAGGCAGACCAGGACCGTTGCGGCCTCGTCCAGTTCGGCGCCGGTGTCCGTACCCAGGTCGCGGGCGTGCACGATCTGCGCGTGATACGGCGCCAGATCCGTCGCGCGTTCGGCGGGCAGCAGCAGGGTCCGGTGACCGACCATGGTGCCCAGGAGCCGGTCGACCGCGGCCTCGCAGGACCGTGCGACCTCCTGCTGCCGGACCGCCGAGACCAGCGAGGCGGCCGCCCTGCGCAGGGCCAGTTCCCGCGTCACCGCCTTGCGGTGGGCCACCACCATCCCCGACAGCCGCAGGATCACCAGCAGGAAGAGCACACCGGAGAACGCGGCGATCACGGACGCGTCGTGCGCCGAGCGCGTCAGCCCCTCGTACAGCAGGATTCCCGGCGCGATGAGCGTGACCAGGGCCAGCATCACGAGCCGCCGCCGCGGCGGCAGCAGGGAGCCCTGCTGGGGCAGGGCGGCGGTCAGCTGCACCATGTCCGGGTGCAGTGCGGCCTGGCCCCAGGCGGTGTAGAAGACGATCCAGCCCGAGTCCAGGACCGTGCCCGCCTGCCAGGTCTCGTTGAGCTGCAGGATGCCGTAGGCGATGTCGAAGCCGAGCAGCGTCACCGTCCCGACGACCAGGTACTGCACCGACCGGTTGTGCCGGTCGACCGGATTCGGCGTCAGCAGCCGTGCCAGCAGGGCCAGGACCAGGACGTCGCCGAGCGGGTAGGCGATGCTGATGGCCCGCTGCTGCCAGGTCAGCCCCTGCACCGTGGTGAGCGGCTGCACCAGGTACACCCACACCGGCAGCGCCAGACCCGCGGTGATGATCAGCGCGTCGAGCAGACTCGGCAGGTCGTGGCCCGCCCAGCGGTACCGGACCAGGCCGGACAGCCCGATGGCGAAGAGCGGATACGTGGTGAGGTAGGAGGCATCCGCGGGGGAGGGGAAGGGGTTGGAGGCGTGGAAGTACTCCTCCACGACGTTGTAGTAGGTGTCGCCCGCGATGAAGGTGAGCAGGCCGGCGGCGAGCACCCACCATGGCCAGGGGTGTGCGGGCCGGTTGACCTTGCTGCCGATGAGCACGGCGGCGGTGCCCGAGAGGCCGATGACGGCCCACACGGGAGCGCGCGCCGCGGGCACCGTCAGGTAGACGGCCGTGGCGGCGGCCACCAGCGCCATATGTGCGGCCATCAGCCGCTTTGCCGGCAGCAAGGGCAAGCGCCTCCCCCCGTTGGAGGAGACCGGGCCGTCCACCTGGTCTGGTCGTCCTGGCTCCTAGATCGTAGGCACTGAGGACGGACGACTGCATCTCGGGAGGCGGAGCCCGGACCGTCAGGCGCCGCGGCCGTGGAAGCGGCGGTGCAGCGCCCGCACCTCGCCCGCCAGCGAGGGCACCGGCCCGTCCACCACCACGTCCGGTGCGACCTCGCGGATCGGCAGCGTCCGCACCGGCGGCGCGGGCACCCCCAACTCGGCCAGCCAGGAGGACAGTTGTTGCGACGACGCCACGTACACGATCCGCCCGAGGCCCACCCAGGCATGCGCGGCGGCGCACATCGGGCAGTGCTCGCCGGACGTGTACACCGTCGCGGCCGCCCGCTCCCCGGGCGTCAGATGAGCAGCCGACCAGCGGGCCAGCTCGAACTCGGGATGCCGGGTGCGGTCGCCCGAGGCCACCCGGTTGTGGTCCTCACCGAGCACCGTGCCGTCCCCGCCCACCAGGACCGATCCGAACGGCTCGTCCCCGGCCTCCAGCGCCTCTGCGGCCAGCTCGACGCACCGGCGCAGAAACGGCAGTTCACTGTCCGTGATCACCATGGCGTACGACCCTCCTCGCGACGTGATCTTCGCAGCGCAGCCTATGCGCGCCCACGGGCGACCGGAGCGGCCACGGCACGTTCGACCCGGAGGCGGCCATGAAGATCGGCGAACTCTCCCGCCGCACCGGCGTCCCCACCCGGCTGCTGCGCTATTACGAGGAGCAGCGCCTGCTCAGCCCCGACCGCACCGAGAACGGCTACCGCGACTACGGCGAGCGCGCGGTCCAGGACGTCCAGCAGATCCGCGGGCTGCTGGATTCCGGCCTGACCACGGAGATGGTCCGGGCGATCCTGCTCTACCTGTCCGGCCCGGACGAGATCCTGCTGCCCGCCGAGAGCCTGACCCCCGAGACCGCCGCACTGCTCCATGCCCACCTCGACCGCATCCAGGCGCGCATCGACTGCCCGGCCCGCAAACGGGACCGGCTGAGCGCGTACCTGGCGGCGGTGCGGCCGCAGGGCAGCCCGTAAAGCTGTTGCCGCAGCCGCACCCGGATGCTGGAGTGAGCACATGGATCATGCCGGGGTGCTCGCCCTCTTCGACCGTGACATGCGCGAAGGCGCCCGACCCGACGGCCCCGATACACGCGTCGAGCGGGTAGGCAGCGTGGTCCGCCAGGTCTCCACGGCCCACGGCTGGAACGGCGTCGTCTGGTCCGGCCTGGACGAGACGGGCGCGGACGCGGCGATCGCCGAGCAGGTCGCGTACTTCTCCGGCCTCGGCCGTGAGTTCGAGTGGAAGCTGTACGGGCACGACCGGCCGGTGGATCTGGGAGAGCGGCTCAGGGCCGCCGGATTCGAGCCCGAGCCCGAGGAGACGCTGATGATCGCCGAGGTGGCGGGCCTCGACCTCGACGCCGAGCCACCCGAGGGCATCCGTCTGCTGCCGGTCACCGACGCGGCGGGCGTCGACCTGGTGGCGGACGTACACGAGAAGGCATTCGGCACCGACGGCTCCCGCCTGCGCCACCAGCTGCTGGCCCAGCTCACCGGTGAGTCGGACACGGTCGTCGCCACCGTCGCCCTCGCCGGTGACGAGCCCGTAAGCGCGGCCCGTATGGAACTCGTGCCCGGCACCCGGTTCGCCGGCCTGTGGGGCGGCGGCACCGTCGAGGCCTGGCGCGGCCGCGGCATCTATCGCGCCCTGGTCGCCCACCGGGCCGGCGCCGCCGCGGAGCGCGGCTACCGCTACCTCCAGGTGGACGCCTCCAGCCAGAGCCGCCCCATCCTCGAACGCCTGGGTTTCGAGCCCCTGACCACGACGACGCCCTACACGTTCGTGCCGTAGCCGGGGTCAAAGCCACCGCGATGTCACATCCGCGGCCGCCCGATCCGTCGCACGGTCATGACGACGAACCGGAAGAACCAGAGCATCCTCCTCGCCGGAGCCAGCGGCATCCTCGGCGGTCACATCGCCCGCGCCCTGACCGAGGCCGGCCACAAGGTCACCGGCCTCGGCCGGGGACCGGCGAACGGCGTCCGGGCCGACCTCATGGATCGCGACGCGCTGCTGCGCGCCGTCGACGGACAGCACTTCGACACCGTCATCCACGCAGCGACCGCCCTGCGCAAGGCGCCCGTGCGCCACCGCGACATGCATGCCACCGACGCCCTGCGCATCGCCGGCACCGCCCACCTCGTGGAGGCCGCGCAGGCCACCGGTGCCTCCCGCTTCGTGAGCGAGTCGATGGTCTTCGGATACGGCTACGGGGACTTCGGCGAGCATGTCATCACCGAGGACGACCCGTTCGGCCCGCGCGGCACCACGCCGGAACTGGAACGGCATGTCGAGGGCATGCGCATCAAGGAACAGCTCACCTTCGAGGCCACCGGGCTGGCGGGTATCTCGCTGCGTTTCGGCCTGTTCTACGGCCCGGGTGGCACCGACGCCGTCCTGCCCATGCTGCGCAAGCGGCAACTGCCCGCCCCCGACGACCACGGCCGGGTCCTGCCGTGGACCGAACTCACCGACGCGGCCCGCGCGGCGGCCGCCGCCGTCGAACACGGCCGCCCCGGCCAGGCGTACAACATCACCGACCGCACCCCGCTCGGGTTCCGGGCCCATGTCCTGTGCGTGGCCGAGCAGTTCGGCCTGCCCAAGCCGATGACGGTGCCG
Organism: Streptomyces sp. NPDC002092; assembly: GCF_053593775.1. NCBI lineage: Bacteria > Bacillati > Actinomycetota > Actinomycetes > Kitasatosporales > Streptomycetaceae > Streptomyces > Streptomyces sp. NPDC002092. The sequence continues at coordinate 141,699 of NZ_JBSFDG010000007.1, read as the reverse complement.
CTGTGGTTCACCAGGCCGATGTCGTACGCGCACACCATGTTCCTGACCAGCATGCGCGTGTCCTCGGCGAAGGCGGAGCGGGAACTGGGCTGGACGCCCCGCTATCCGTCCAGCCGCGAAGGGCTCGCCGCGCTGGCGGCCCGGCGGTGAAATCCAACTGGGGCCGTTCGGACCCTTGTCCAGGGCCGAACGGCCCCGCCTCACGGGCAACGGCGGCTGGAAACCTCTGGAGAGGAAACAGCCGCCCCGGGGGACAGCCTCCCGATGTGCCCGACTCTCCCGCTGAGGGTGCACGGTCGAGGCGGCAGGCCCGCCGATTGCCGAGGGGAGCCGCGTCGGCGGGCCTGACTCCGGGCCTCCCGCTGCCCCACACGCTACGTGGCCGGGGACAGGATCCGGAACGCGCAATTCGGCTGGTCTCCGCGAGCCGCGGAGCAGCAACGACGGCACCCGGGCGAGGCGCGCGGCACCCCCGCCCGGGCTCGAAACGGCCGATGTGTCACCGCGGTTGTCGGGTCAGCGGCGTGCCCTGGAACGGTCCAGCGCGGCGACGCCCAGCGCGGCGAGGCCGATCTGGATGAGCCACTCGATCCAGTCGACGCCCTTGGTGTCGGCCACGCCGAAGGCATGGGCGATCGCCGATCCGATCAGCGCGGCCACGATGCCGACGAGGATCGTCAGCACGATGCCGATGCGCTGCCGCCCCGGGACGACGAGCCGGCCGAGCACACCGATGATGATGCCGATCACGATGGCACTGATGATGCCTGAGATCTCCATCTCCGCCCCTCTTGGTCAAGGCCCCCGCACTATCCGGATGCCCACTGCCGCGGGGGACAGTCCGTTCCGCTTCAACCACGGGTCAACGCCGGGTCAATCTCCGGCCGATGGGACCGGCGACTCCTGTTCAGCTCCATTTCTGCCATGTACGGTTCAACCAGTCGGCCGCCCGTCAGTCGTACGGCCGAATGTCTACGCGCGCAGACGTCCTGTGTCTACGCGCGTAGGTCCGGCCCCGCACCGCTCTTCCCCAACCCCACACGGAGGTACGCCGGATGCTCGCACTCACCAGATCCCGCCGAAGACTCACCACCGCCCTGGCCGCGTTCGGCCTGCTCACCGCCGCCGCGGCCGCCCAGGCCACCGTCATCGCCACGCCCGCCCATGCGGCCACCACGCACCGCGTCCTGTTCGACGACGGCCACGCCGAGGAGGCCGGCAACGCCGACTGGATCATCTCCACCAGCAAGCCCGACCCGCTGGGCGAGAACTCCTCCCCGTCCGTCGAGACCGACTGGACGGGCGCACTGTCCTCGTGGGGCGTGGCCCTGCAGAAGACCGGCAGCTACAGCCTCAAGACCGCCACCAGCGCCCTCACCTACGGCGGCTCGTCGGCCACCGACCTGTCGAACTTCGACACCCTCGTGCTGCCGGAGCCCAACACCCTCTTCACCACCGCCGAGAAGACGGCGATCATGACCTTCGTCAAGAACGGCGGCGGACTGTTCATGATCTCCGACCACACCGGAGCCGACCGCAACAACGACGGCTACGACGCGGTCCAGATCCTCAACGACCTGATGACCAACAACAGCGTCGACTCGACCGACCCGTTCGGCTTCTCCATCGACTCGCTGAACATCAGCTCCGACCACCCGGCCGCCATCAGCGACAGCACCAACCCCGTGCTGCACGGCTCCTTCGGCACCGTCACCAAGAGCCTCATCGCCAACGGCACCACCGCCACCCTCAAGCCCTCGGACAACTCCTCCGTCAAGGGCCTGCTCTACCGCACGGGTTATTCCGGCAACACCGGCGCCTTCTTCCTCACCAGCACCTTCGGTAGCGGGCGGGTCGCCTTCTGGGGCGACAGCTCGCCGATCGACGACGGCACCGGCCAGTCGGGCAACACCCTCTACGACGGCTGGCACGACTCCAGCGCCACCAACGCCGCCCTCGCCCTCAACGCCACCGCCTGGCTCGCCGGCGACGGCAGCAGCAGCGGGGGCGGCGGGGGCGGTGGCGGCGGCGGTGGCACCTGCACCGCCGCCCAGCTCCTCGGCAACAACGGCTTCGAGTCGGGCAACACCACCTGGAGCGCCTCCAGCGGCGTCATCACCAACTCCAGCGGCGAGTCGGCCCGTACGGGCTCGTACTACGCCTGGCTGGACGGCTACGGCACCGCCACCACCGACACGCTCTCCCAGCCGGTGACCATCCCGTCCGGCTGCACCACCGCCGCCCTGAGCTTCTATCTGCACGTCGACACGGCGGAGACCAGCACCAGCACGGCGTACGACACGCTCAAGGTCCAGGTGCTGAGCAGCTCCGGGACCGTGCTGGGCACACTGGCGACGTATTCGAACCTCAACGCCGCCAGCGGCTACACCCAGCGCAGCTTCAGTCTGGCCGGCTACGCGGGCCAGACCGTCACCCTCAAGTTCACCGGCACCGAGGGCTCCACGCTGCAGACGTCCTTCGTCATCGACGACACGGCGCTCAACGTCAGCTGACGCCGACGGGGCCCGGCTTCCGCGCCGGGCCCCGCACGGTCAGGCGGCCGGGACCGTCCGCTCCGGCGTGTTCCACCCGGAGACCCGCACCCGCGGCAACGACCCGTGCAGATCCGCGGTCCGGCAGGTGGCGGTCAACGTGACCGTCTCACCCGGCCAGAGACCGACCTCGTTGTCCGACCACTCGACGGGCAGCACCGGCTCCCCTTGTGCGTCAACGAGATGGACGTCGGTGAACAGGGCCGGCGTCGTCCCGCTGCCGGTGTTGCGCAGGGTCACGGTCGTGGTCGTCGTTTCGCCCGACGCATCCGTCGACGCCGTCGCCGCCACCGGCACCTGCGCCATCGCGCTGAGGCCCTCGAGGTCGGCATAGCTCGTCGTCGGCGTGTAGTACCAGTCGGTGTGGGCCCAGTCGAGGGTGTCGGGCCTGGTGGACAGCCAGTACACGTTCCGGCTGACCTCCTTGCCGGAGGAGTCGCTCAGCGTCAGACGCAGCAGATACGTGGTCGCCAGCCCGGTCACCGAGGCCGGCAGGGTGAGTGCGGTGCTGTGCGCGCCGTCCCCCCTCACCTTCACGCCGGTGACGGTCCTGTCGTACTTCTGCGTGCCGTCTGGATTGAACAGAGTGGCCCGGGCGGTGAGCCCGGAGGCGGCCGAGTGCCGGTTGTCTACGACGACCACCGAGCGGTCGTCGTAGGAGTACTGGACGTGCAGCGGCTCGTTCGCCTTCTTCGCCCCGAAGTAGGCACCGCCCTGATCGAGGTAGCGGTCCATCAGCTGCCAGTGCAGGGAGGTCCAGCCGCTGTTGAACATCCAGTACACGACCCCGGTCGAGGGCTTCGACGAGTCGGTGGCGTTGCGCTCGTACGCCTCGAACTGGGCGCGCACGTTCTCGTACTGGGCGAGCTGCGCCTTGCGGACGTAGTCGGCCAGGCCCTTCGGGGCGCCGTAGCGGCCGGTGAGGGCGTCGTCGTAGAGCTTGAGGGTGCCGAAGGTCGACGACGGGGAGCGGTGGTACTGCTTGGCGTCCGGGTTCTTCCACAGGGTGTCGAGCTCGGCCGGGGTCATCATGCGGCGCAGGGTGTCGAGGGTCGGGATGTCCGGGCCCGCGCTGGTCTCGGAGTTGAAGCCGGTGGCGCCGCCCTCGCGTTTCGCGTACCAGTAGTCCGGCGGGATCCAGTCGTAGGGGCCGGTCATCTTCATGCCCGAACTGCCGAGCTGTGGTGCGGAGTTGGCGGATGCGGCGGCGACCACCGGGACCGGCCAGTCGGCGGCCTTCAGGGCGTCCAGGTAGTTCTTCTCGATCGTCGCGTCGGGTGCGAAGTCGCTGCCGACGAGGAAGGAGATCACGCTCGGGTGGTCGCGCAGCCGGGCGGCCTCGGCGGCCATCGACGCCTTGGCGACCGGGTAGTCCGCGGCGGTCCACTTGTCGCCGGGCTCGCTGCCGTTGACCTGGCCCTCCCACTTGTCGCAGCACTCCCAGCCGGGCAGCGTGAGGATGCCGTAGCGGTCGGCGAGGTCGAAGAACTCGTCCGGTTCCAGGTGGCCTTCGAGGCGGATGGTGTTCAGGCCGAGGTCGAGGGCGTACTTCAGCCGGTCCTCGACGTACGTACGGTCCCAGCGCAGGAGCTCGTCCGGTGACCAGCCGCCGCCCTTGATCAGCAGCCTGCGGCCGTTGATGCGGTACTGGCGGGCGCCGTCGGAGTTCAGCGGCGCCTGCACGTCGCGGAGGCCGAAGGTCTGCTGCGTGGTGTCCGAGACGGTGCCGGAGACGGACGCGGTGAGCCTCAGGTCGTACAGGGGCTGTCCGCCCATGCCGGCCGGCCACCACACCTTCGGCGAGGTCAGGTGGAGTCCGGGGGTGTCGGACGGGGTGAAGCTGACGGTCTTCGTCTCGTGCGCGGCCAGTGTGAGGGTCTTCTCGAAGGTGGTCGTGCCGATGCTGCCGGAGACCGTGGAGGTCGCGGTCGCCCCGGAGTCGTTGCGGGCCTGCGCCTTCACCGTCAGGTCGGCCGAGGCGAGCGAGGGCACGTCCAGGCTGGTGACCACGTGGGCGTCGCGCAGGGCGATCGGGCCGCCGCGGCGGACGAGGACGTCGCGGACGACGCCCATGTTCCCGTCGGGCGGTGGCTGGAGCCAGTCGATCCAGCCCATGGTCAGGCCCTTGTCCGGGTCGTTGGGCCGTATGCGGAAGGCAACCGTGTTCGTGCCGGAGCGGACGAGTGCAGTGACGTCCAGTTCGTGGTGGGTGTAGGCGCCGGCGACGTCCTGTGCCGTGGCGACCTGGTGGCCGTCGACGTAGACGTCGGCTGCCGAGATCACGCCGCTGAGGTCGAGGTAGGTGCGCTCGGAGGTGTCGGCGAGCGTGAAGTCCGAGCGGTACCACCAGGGGACCTGGAAGTCGGCCTTGGCGATCTTCTGTTGGTTGGTCGAATAGAACGGGTCCGCGTACACGCCGTTCGCGAGCAGTGCTGCCAGGACCGTGGAACGGGAGCCCGTGGGGTACCAGCCGGTCGCTGGGTAGCCGGGGGAGGAGATGTCGGCCGGCGGGTCGGAGACCCTGGCGGTCGACTGGATCGTGAAGCCCCTCAACGCGGTCGTGCTGCCCGCCTCGGAGGAGACGCGGGTGACCCGCCTCGGCGGGGCCGTCCCTCGGTCAGGGGGCCCGGCCCAGGCGCTGGTCGTCAGGGAACCCAACAGACCCAGGACTATGGCGGCCGTGGCGAGACGGTGTCTGTTCACGGAGTCTCCAGCCCTTCGTAAAGTTAGGAAACTTTACTAACTGCGGTCACGCTAGAAGGCGCCGAGCGGACCTGTCAATCACCGCGACGCGCCTTCGGGTTGGTCAGGAGCCGGCCGACCGGCGCTCGAACACCACGTCCCGCGCCGTCCCGAGCGCCGTGGCCACCGCACCCAGCAGCACCGCGTCCTCGCCGAGCCGGCTGGGCACGACCTTGGGCCGCAGCGGGGTGAGCGACCGCAGGTGCTCGCGCACCGGACGCAGCAGCAGGTCCACGCTGTGGCCCACCCCGCCTCCCAGCACCACGAGATCCGGGTCGAGCACGGCCGCGGCCGCCGCCACCGTGTGTGCGATCCGCTCGCCCTCCAGCCGAACCGCCTTGACCGCGGCGTCGTTTCCCTGCCGGGCCGCGTCGAACACCGCCTTCGCGGTCAGCTGCCCGCTCATGCCGAACCGGCGCGCCGCCTCGACCACGGCCACCCCCGACACCGCGTCCTCCAGCCGCTCCGGCTTCTGCTGCCCCGGCCAGGGCAGGAACCCGATCTCCCCGGCCAGCCCGTGCGCCCCCGTGAACAGCCGCCCCTCGCTGACCACGCCCATCCCGAGACCGGTGCCGATCAGGATGTACGCGAACAGCCGGCTGCCCGCGCCGATGCCGTAGGTGTACTCGCCGAGCGCCGCCAGATTGGCGTCGTTGTGCACCTCCAGCGGGACGCCCAGTTCCTCGCGCATCCGGTCGAACAGCCCGGCGCGCCCCCAGCCCGGCAGGTGCATCGCATAGCGCACGCGGCGCTGGTGCTCGTCGTACACGCCGGGCGTGCCCACCACCGCGTGCACCACCTCCTGGGCGGCCACGCCCGAGCCGCCGACCACCTGACGGGCCGTCGCCACCACCAGATCCGCCATCGCGCCCGAGCTGCGGGCCCGGTTGCGCACGTCGGAGCGGGCGACGACGGTGCCGTCCAGGTCGGCGACCGCGACCCGCAGCCAGCTGCGGCCGACGTCGATGCCGAGGGCGTAACCCGCCGCCGGATCGGGCGCGTACAGGACGGCGGTGCGGCCGCGCTCCGGTGCGAGGGTGCCGACCTCGCGGACCAGCCCGGCCGCCTCCAGTGCGGCCAGTGCGCTGGAGACGGTCGGCTTGGACAGTCCGGTCTCCCGGGCCAGTTGGGCGCGCGAGGCGGCGCCACCGCTGCGCAGCCGGTCGAGCAGCAACCGCTCGTTGGTGCTGCGCAGCCGCCGGCGGTTCCAGGGCTGTTCCTGCTGGTCTGGGGTGTCACTGGCGGGCATCGCACCATTCTCACGTATGCGCGGGGCCGTTCGATGGGACCTCTTGACGCATCAAGTAAGGCTCCTTAACTTTATCGGCCAACGGCCTCGCCGGGCGAGCCAAGGCCGGCCAAGGTCAGCCATGGACAGCCCAGCGCCCGGTGTTCAGGAGTCCCCATGTCCGGTAGTCCGCCACCCAACGGTGGTTTCGTCCGTCGCGTCGGCCTGTTCCAGGCCACCGCCATCAACATGAGCCAGATGTGCGGCATCGGCCCGTTCGTCACGATCCCGCTCATGGTCGCCGCGTTCGGCGGCCCGCAGGCCGTGATCGGCTTCGTCGCGGGTGCGCTGCTCGCGCTCGCCGACGGGCTGGTGTGGGCCGAGCTGGGCGCGGCGATGCCCGGCTCCGGCGGGAGTTACGTCTATCTGCGCCAGGCCTTCCAGTACCGCACGGGCCGGCTGATGCCGTTTCTGTTCGTCTGGACGGCGATGCTGTTCATCCCGCTGATCATGTCGACCGGCGTGGTGGGCTTCGTCCAGTACCTCGGCTATCTCGCCCCCCACCTCGGGCAGACCGCCGGCGACCTGATCGGCCTCGGCATCATCGCCCTGGTCGTGATCCTGCTGTGGCGGGGCATCGAGCACATCGCCCGGATCACCGCCGTGATGTGGGCCGTCATGATCACCTCGGTGGTGCTGGTCATCCTGGCCGCCGCCACGGACTTCAGCACGCACCTCGCCTTCACCTACCCCGCGCACGCCTTCGACCTGGGCAGCAACCACTTCTGGCTCGGCTTCGCCGGCGGCCTGACCATCGGCATCTACGACTACCTCGGCTACAACACCACGGCCTACATGGGTGCCGAGATCAAGGACCCCGGGCGCATCCTGCCGCGCTCGATCATCTTCTCCATCCTCGGCATCATGGCGATCTACCTGCTGCTGCAGATCGGCACGCTCGGCGTGATCGACTGGCACCGCATGACCAACCCGGACGACATCGCGTCCACGTCGGTGGCCTCGGCGGTCCTGGAGAAGACCTGGGGCAGGGGTGCGGCGGACACGGTCACCGTCCTCATCCTGATCACGGCCTTCGCCTCGGTCTTCACCGGGCTGCTGGGCGGCTCGCGGGTGCCGTACGACGCGGCCCGTGAACGCGTCTTCTTCCGCCCCTACGCCAAACTGCACCCCAAGCACCGCTTCCCGGTGCTGGGCCTGGCGACCATGGGCGTGATCACGGCCGTGGGCTTCCTGATCGGGCGGCACACGGACCTGGCGACACTGATCCAGCTGCTGACGACGGTGATGGTGATCGTGCAGGCGCTGGCCCAGATCGTCGCCTTGACGGTGCTGCGCAGGCGCCAGCCGGCCCTGCGGCGGCCGTACCGCATGTGGCTCTATCCGGTGCCGAGCATCGTCGCGTTCGTCGGCTGGTGTGTGATCTACGGCTACGCGGACAAGAACTCGCCGGGACGTCATCCCATCGAGTGGTCGCTGGCCTGGCTGGCTCTGGGGTGCGTCGCGTATGTGCTCTGGGCGCGCTTCGAGAAGGTGTGGCCGTTCGGCCCGAGGGAGGTCACCGAGGAGTATCTGGCGGTGTCGGATGCGGAGCCCGCGGGCGCGTGAGGCGGCCGTAGCGGCGAAACCGCAGGCCGGTGGGGGCTGGTCGCGCAGTTCCCCGCGCCCCTTGCGGGGCGCGGGACCTCACCGGCAGTTCCGCAGTGAGCGTCAGGTGGTTCCGTCCTCCTTGACATGCAGGTAATTGCCTGCATAACGTTGGGTGTGCGATCAGAGAGTGACTCCGGGATGGACAAGGTCTTCAAGGCGCTGGCCGACGAGACCCGCAGACGGCTGCTGGACCGCCTGCACGAGCAGAACGGTCAGACGCTCGGCGAGCTGTGCGAGCGCATCGCGATGACACGCCAGTCGGTGACCCAGCATCTGGGTGTCCTTCAGGACGCCAATCTGGTCGGCACAGTGCGGCGGGGGAGGGAGAAGCTGCACTACCTCAACCCGGTCCCGCTCCACGAGATCCAGGAGCGGTGGATCGACAAGTTCGAGCGCCCGCGCCTGAGGGCGCTGAGCGACGTCAAACGACGAGCCGAGGAAGCCACCATGACCGACAAGCCCAGTTACGTCTACGTCACCTATATCCGCAGCACGCCCGAGAAGGTCTGGGAGGCGCTCACCGACGCGGACCTGACCGCCTCCTACTGGGGCCACCGCAACGAATCGGACTGGCGGCAGGGCTCACGCTGGGAACACGTCCGCACGGACGGCTCGGGCATCGCCGACGTCGTCGGCACCGTCGTGGAGAGCGAACCCCCGACCCGCCTGGTCACCACCTGGACCGACCCCCAGCACGAGGGGCAGGAGGACAAGTACTCCCGGGTGACCTTCGACATCACGCCGCACGAGGACATCGTCCGGCTTACCGTCACCCATGAGGACCTCTGGGACGAGGGCGCGCTGTCCGATGTCTCCCGCGGCTGGCCGGCGGTGCTGTCGAACCTCAAGTCGCTGCTGGAGACCGGCAGTCCGCTGCCGCAGCAGCCCTGGTCGGTCCCCGGCCACTGAGCGGTGACGGAACGCGGGACGGCCGGTCCGCGCAGAGCGCGGACCGGCCGCCAATGCCGTCCTTTCCTGGTCCGCTCCTACGGCCTGGGGACGCTCCTCGCCGCCGCACCGGCGCACATCAGTCCCAGGATCACGGCGAGCGCGCCGATGATGATGTTGTTGAGGGCGACACCGGTGTCCGGGCTGGTGCCGACGACCCAGGGTGCAATGATCATCCAGATGCCCACCGCGCAGAACGCCCAACTGAGGCCGTACATGCGCTCGGGGGCCCGGGTGAACCCGAGGGCCAGCAGGCCGATCGCGATGCCGACGACGAGGTTGTGCGTGACCAGCGGGGGCTGGCTCGTCGTGTAGTGGAGTATCCACGGGGATACGGCGCAGTACAGACCGAGGAGGAACACCGGTCCGTCCAAGAGCGTCACATCGCGACCGCCAAGCATGCGGGCATAGCGATCCCGCATTTCGGAAACATCAGGGTGGGTGGTGATGTCCCCCCTGCTGGTGGGCGAGACGTTGGCCATGACTCGTCTCCTTTGACTCACAGGCCTGACCGCGTCTGGTGCGGTATGCGGGTAAGCACCGCGTAAGTCCATTCTGCTCTTATTTCATCTTTATGTGTAGTGGTCGGCGGGGTGCTTGATGCGGAAGGGCGCCAGTGGGGCACGCCTCCGGCTCCCGCACATGTCTGTGCACATCGCGGGCATGTGGACCATAGAGGGGTTGTGACCGCATGTCTCACAAATGGAGGTGGCTGCCGCTATGGGCGCGAAGGTGTTGGAGCGGTTTCCTGCGGGAGCTCCGCGCGGATCGTGGCCGGCGGAGGAGTACGCGGCGCGTTGCCGCGCCGAGGGCAGGCCGGCGACGGTGATCATGGATCTCAAGTCGGACGCGTTCCTCGTCGTGGTGCCGGCCGACGAGGACTGACCCGGCGGACGCTCACGTCAGGGAGCCGCCCAACTCGCCTGCCCTGCGCACGAACACCTCGTAGAGGTCCTGGGCCGCCCGGGGCGCCGAAACGGCGCGGCGGCGCTGCAGCATCAGGAGAACCTCCGTCGAGTCGTCGGAGATCGGACGGTAGGTGATCGAGCCCCGTCGCTCCAGAGGGTCGCCGATGACACTGAAGTCCGGCAGAAGTGTGGCACCCAGGCCTTCGGCCACCATCAGCTTGCCCATCTCGGCACCGTCGGTGGAGAAGGAGAAGTCGGGGGAGCGGCCCCTCAGCAGCCGGTGGGCATAGCGGTGCATGACATAGCCGGAGCGCATGGCGATCACCGGCTCCGGACCGTCGAGGACATCGTCCACCGTGACGGCGGACAGCGCGGCGAGCGGGCTGTCCGGGCGCAGACACAACACCGGGCGCCCGCGCAGCAGTTCGGTGCTCTCGAAGTCGGCGGGCAGATCGTCGCTGTCCAGATGGTTCACCAGACCGAGGTCGAAACCGCCCTCCAGCAGCGCCCGGTGGATCTCGGACTGCTGGGCGCCCACCACCTCCACCTGCGTCATCGGATGGGCCGTGCGGAAGGCCTGTACGGCCGGGATGAGCAGCGGGACCGTGGCTGCGTTCACCGTGCCGACCCTGACCATCCGGCTGGTCCTGTGCTGCTCGCCCGCCGCGCTGCGCAGCCGGTCCACGGCGTCCAGCACATCGATGATGTGCGGCAGCAGTTCCCGGCCCTCCGCGCTCATCGTCGCCCCGGACCGCTTGCGCTCCAGCAGGTCGACCCCCAGTTCGCGTTCCAGATTGCGCACCGTCTCGCTCAACGCGGGCTGGGAAAGGCGGAGTTCTTCCGCGGCCCGGCGCAGTGAACCGAGGCGGGTCACGGCCGCTATGTATTCCAGTTGCTCCGTCCGCACGCCCAGCAGAATGCAGCCCGTTTCACGACGTGTTCAAGGGTTTCCCTGTCACACGTTCGTGAAATTCAATGGTCCGGGATGCGAGACCGGTCGGGTTTTCCTTGACGGCCCGCGGCGCCGACTGCCACGATCGACGGCATGAAGATGCGACTGGACCTCACGCGGCGACGCCATGTCGACCTCGCGCGCGTCTCCAGCGCCTCCTGTTGCGCTGCGGCCTGATCACCTCTCTGAATCCGCCGCCCTTTTCCCTCTTCTCCGCCTGAATTCGCCGCGCCCCCGCACGGCTTGAATTCGGCGTGCCCGGAAACATTCCGCAACAGGAGTCACGCATGCCTGCCGCGCCCGTGAAATTCGCCTACTGGGTCCCCAACGTCAGCGGGGGACTCGTCACCAGCAAGATCGAGCAGCGCACCGACTGGGGATACGAGTACAACCGCGAACTCGCCGTCCTCGCCGAGAACAACGGCTTCGACTACGCCCTCAGCCAGGTCCGCTACATGGCCAGCTACGGCGCCGAGTACCAGCACGAGTCGACCAGCTTCAGCCTCGCCCTGCTCCTCGCCACCCAGCGTCTGAAGGTCATCGCGGCCGTCCACCCCGGCCTGTGGCACCCCGGCGTCCTCGCCAAGCTCGGCGCCACCGCCGACCACCTCTCGAACGGCCGCTTCGCCGTCAACGTCGTATCGGGCTGGTTCAAGGGGGAGTTCACCGCCCTCGGCGAGCCCTGGCTGGAGCACGACGAGCGCTACCGCCGCTCCGAGGAGTTCATCCGCGCCCTGCGCCAGATCTGGACCGAGGACCGCACCGAACTCGCCGGTGACTTCTACCGGCTGCGCGGCTTCTCCCTCAAGCCCAAGCCCCTCAACACCGCCGAGCGTCCGCACCCGGAGATCTTCCAGGGCGGCAACTCCACCGCGGCCCGCGCCATGGCGGGCCGGGTCTCCGACTGGTACTTCTCCAACGGCAAGGACTTCGACGGGGTCACCGAGCAGATCGACGACGTACGCAAGTCGGCTGCCGAAGTCGGCCGCCGGGCACCGAAGTTCGGCCTCAACGGCTTCCTCATCGCCCGTGACACGGAGGCCGAGGCCCGTGACACGCTCCGCGAGATCGTCGCCAAGGCGGACACCGAGGCCGTCGAGGGCTTCGGCGCCGCGGTGAAGCAGGCGGGACAGTCCACCGGCGACAAGAAGGGCATGTGGCAGGACTCCTCCTTCGAGGATCTGGTGCAGTACAACGACGGCTTCCGTACGGGGCTCATCGGCACGCCCGAGCAGATCGCGGAGCGCATCGTCGCCTACCGGAGGCTCGGCGTGGACCTCCTGCTCCTCGGCTTCCTGCACTACCACGAGGAGGTCGAGTACTTCGGCAAGCGGGTGCTGCCGCTCGTGCGTGAACTCGAGGCAGGGCTTCCGGACACGGAGCCCGAGTCCGTCCCCGTGCACGCCTGAGCGCCCCACCGCGAAAGAGGTCATCAGCATGAGCACCGCCACGCCCACCGACTGGACCGCCCGCCCCGCCCCGCGGACCGCCCAGGACTGGATCTCCCGCGCCGCCGAGGTCGCCGCCGTCCTCGCCATCGACGCCGCGGAGCGCGACCGCGCCGGAGCCACCCCGTACGCCGAGGTCCAGCTCCTGAAGGACGCCGGCCTCGTCACCCTGCTCGGCCCCACCGAGCACGGCGGCGCAGGCCAGGACTGGCCCACCGCCTACCGCGTCGTCCGCGAGGTCGCCAAGGCCGACGGCTCCATCGGCCAGCTCCTCGGATACCACTACCTGTGGTTCTGGGCCGCCCGTCTGGTCGGCACCCGTGAGCAGTGGGAGCAGGTGGAGGCCGAGGCCAGCCGCGGCCGCTGGTTCTTCGGGGGTGCCGTCAACCCCCGAGACAAGGACGTCATCGTCACCGAGGACGGCGACGACCTCGTCTTCACCGGCCGCAAGTCCTTCTCCACCGGCAGCAAGGTCTCCGACGTCACCGTCCTCGAAGGCGTCCTGGAGGGCACGGACCACCACGTCTTCGCCATCGTGCCCTCCGACAGCGAGGGCCTGACCTTCCACGACGACTGGGACAACATCGGTCAACGGCTCACCGAGAGCGGAGGCGTCACCCTCGACGGGGTGCGCACCCCCTGGTCCTCCGCGGCCGGCTACGTCGACAAGCAGTTCCAGCCGCGCACGTACAACACGCTCAACGTCCCCACCATCCAACTGGTCTTCGTCAACTTCTACCTGGGTATCGCGGGCGGCGCGCTGGAGACGGCGGCCACCTACACCCGCACCAAGTCCCGGCCCTGGCTCCACGGCGGCCACGAACGCGCGGTCGACGAGCCCTACGTGATCGACACATACGGCGACCTCACCGCCAAACTGTGGGCGGCCGAGGCGCTCGCCGACGCCGTCGCCGCCGAGGGGCAGAAGCTGCACGACGACCCGGACGCCGTCACGGAGCAGTCCCGCGGCGACTTCGAGGTACGGGTGGCGGCCGTCAAGGCCCGCGCCACCGATGTCGCCCTCGAGATCGCGAACCGTGTCTTCGAGGTCACCGGAGCCCGCTCCACCGCCACCTCCGAGGGCCTCGACCGGTTCTGGCGCAACATCCGCACCCACACCCTGCACGACCCCGTCGCCTACAAGCGGCGCGAGGTCGGCCGCTGGGTCCTCGAAGGCGAACTGCCCGAACCCACCTGGTACTCCTGATCCCTTCCCCGGGGCGCCCGACCGTGCGCGGGCGCCCCGCCTCCTCGCAAGAGGCCGCATCCCAGCGCGTCCCCGCGCATCCCTGAAAGAGGACCCATGGCCACCGTCCTGTCCGTCTCCGGCAGCCCCTCCGCCTCCTCCCGCACCAACCGCCTGCTGCGTCACCTGGACAAGAGGCTGATCGCACAGGGCCACGAGGTGATACCGCTCGACGTGCGCACCATCCCCGCCGAGGCCCTGCTCGGCGCGGACTTCAAGCACCCCGCCATCGTCGCCGCCACCGACCTGTTCGCGCAGGCCGACGGCGTCGTCGTCGGCACCCCCGTCTACAAGGCGTCGTACTCCGGGGTCCTGAAGGCACTCCTCGACCTGCTCCCGCAGTACGCGCTGACCGGCAAGACCGTGCTGCCGCTGGCCACCGGCGGCTCGACCGCCCACGTCCTGGCCATCGACTACGCGCTGCGCCCGGTCCTGTCCTCCATGGGCGCCGGGCACATCGTCCAGGGCTGGTTCACCCTCGACAAGGACATCACCGTGCACGAGGACGGCCGGCTCACCGTGTCGCCGGGCGCCACCGAGGCCCTCGCCCAGGTCGTCGACCAGTTCTCCACGGCCCTGGGCCGCACCCGGCTCCTGGCCGCGGCGAGCTGAGCGCCGTGTCCGCCCATGTCATCGCCGACGACGCGGAGGCCCTCGCCGTCGCGGCCGCTCTGGCCGAGGAGTTCCGCGCCGGCGCTGCGGCCCGGGACGCCGAACGCAGGCTTCCGCGCGAAGAGTTGGACAAGCTGTCCGCCTCTGGGCTGCTCGCGGTCACCGTCCCCGCCGAGCACGGCGGCGCGGACGTCAGCGCGCTCACCCTCGCCGAGATCTTCCGGCTGCTCGCCTCGGCCGACGCCAGCCTCGCCCAGATCCCGCAGAGCCACTTCGCCTACGTCAATGTGATCCGCCGTCAGGGAACCGAGGAACAGCGGAAGTTCTTCTTCGCCGAGCTGCTCGAGGGCCGCCGCTTCGGCAACGCCCAGTCCGAGGCGGGCACCAAGCACGTCCAGGACATCCGCACCCGGCTGGAACCGCAGCCGGACGGCTCCTACCTGCTGACCGGTGTCAAGCACTACTCCACCGGGGCCCTCTTCGCGGACTGGATCCCGGTGCTGGCCCGCGCCGAGGACGACAACCTGCAGGTCGCCTACGTGCCCCGGCAGGCCCCCGGCCTGACAGTGATCGACGACTGGGACGGCATGGGGCAGCGCACGACCGCCAGCGGAACCGTGCGCCTGGACGGTGTCCAGGTGCCCGCCGACCGCGTGCTTCCGCACCACCTCACCTTTCAGGGGCCGCAACTGCACGGTGCCGTGGCCCAGTTGCTGCACGCGGCCATCGACGCGGGGATCGCCGGGGGAGCCCTCGCTGAAGCCGCCGAGTTCGTGCGCAGCAAGAGCCGCCCCTGGTTCGAGAGCGGTGTGGACACCGCAACCGAGGACCCGCTGCTCATCCAGCGGTTCGGTGAACTCGCCCTCCAGGTACGGGCGTCCGAGGCCCTGCTGCGCGAGGCCGCCCGCGCGGTCGACGCGGCGCGCACCGACCTCACCGACGACACGGCGGCCGAGGCGTCCATCGCGGTCGCCGCGGCCAAGGTGCAGGCCGCGCAGTCGGCGGTCGGGGTGGCGAGCGCCCTGTTCGAGGTGTCCGGCACCCGGGCGGCACTCAACTCCCTGAATCTGCACCGGCATTGGCGTGACGCCCGCACCCACACCCTGCACGACCCGGCCCGCTGGAAGATCCAGCACATCGGCCGGTACGTCCTGAACGGCACCCGGCCGCCCCGCCACGGCCTCCTCTAGCGACACCAGCGACACCTCTGATCGGAGACCCCACGTGTCCCTCACCTTCCACTGGTTCCTGCCCACCAACGGCGACAGCCGGCACGTCGTCGGCGGCGGCCACGGCACCCCCGCCACCGCCTCCGGCCGGGACCGGCCGCCGACGGTGGCCTATCTGAGCCAGATCGCCAAGGCCGCGGAGGACCTGGGCTTCGTCGGCGCGCTCACCCCCACGGGCGCCTGGTGCGAGGACGCGTGGCTGACCACCGCCATGGTCAGCCAACACACCGAACGCCTGAAGTTCCTGGTCGCCTTCCGCCCCGGCTTCGTCTCGCCGACGCTGGCCGCGCAGATGGCGTCCACCTTCCAGAGGCAGAGCGGCGGGCGGCTGCTCCTCAACGTCGTCACGGGCGGCGAGAGCCACGAGCAGCGGGCCTACGGCGACTTCCTGGACAAGGACGCCCGCTACCGCCGTACCGGCGAATTCCTGGAAATCGTCCGGGCGCTGTGGGAGGGCAAGAGCGTCGACCTGCACGGCGAGCATCTCCAGGTCGCGGACGCCAAGCTCGCCCGGGTGCCCGACCCGGTCCCCGAGGTGTACTTCGGCGGGTCCTCGCCCGTTGCCGGAGAGGTCGCCGCCAAGTACGTCGACACCTACCTCACCTGGGGCGAGCCGCCCGCCCAGGTCGCCGGGAAGATCGCCTGGATCAGGGGGCTCGCCGCCAAGGAGGGCCGCACCCTGCGCTTCGGCATCCGCCTCCACGTCATCACCCGCGACACCTCCGAGCAGGCGTGGGCGGAGGCGAACCGGCTCCTCGACGGCTTCGACCCGCAGACCGTGCGGTCCGTCCAGGCAGGCCTCGCCCGCAGCGAGTCCGAGGGCCAGCAGCGGATGCTCGCCCTGCACGGCGGCGGCAACCGCGACAGCCTGGAGATCCACCCCAACCTCTGGGCCGGCATCGGCCTGGTCCGCGGCGGGGCGGGCACCGCCCTGGTGGGCAGCCACGAGGAGGTCGCCGAGCGGATCAAGGAGTATACGGCCCTGGGGGTCGAGGAGTTCGTGCTCTCCGGCTACCCGCACCTGGAGGAGGCGTACTGGTTCGGCGAGGGCGTGCTGCCGCGCCTGGCCGCACAGGGCCTGTGGCAGCACCCGTTCGCCCAGCCGGTCGCCCCCTCGGCACAGGTGCCGTTCGCGGGCTAGCCGCTCGCGCCGACCCTGCCGCCGAAGAAGACCTGCACCTCCCGGACGAGCCCGTCCCGGACGGTGATCGCCTCGACATTGCGGTACCGGTCGCCGGTCGTGAGCTCGTACTCGTAGTGGACGAGTACGAGCTCCTCGTCGGCGGGCACGACATGCAGCATCCGCTGTTCCACGAACCGGTCCGCGGCCGGGAAACACCGTTCGAAGAAGGCCGCCTTGTCGAGATGGTCGTCCTGCGGACTGGTGAAGGAGAAATCCTCGGCGTAGAGCGCCATGGCCGCCTCCCGGTCCTGCGCGCGGTAGCACCGGAACGCCGCCCGGACGACCTCGGCCGGGCTCTTCGTCATCAGGCCTCCTGGATCTCCGTGAGCATGTCGAGATGCGCCCGCCGCACCACCGAGGTCTGCCCCTGCACCAGCAGGAACATTCCCTCGCGGGCCAGCCGCTGGGCGGGATGGCGTACGTCCATGGTGCGGCCGCCCCCGGCCACGACCGCCGCGGTCGTGGCCGCACGCATCAGGTCGTAGGACCGCGTCTTGAGCGCCAGCCGTTCCGCGACGCGCTCGTGCGGGACGGGGTGATCGGCCAGCTCGTACGCCTGCCGCCGCACCTCGTCGAGGCGGCCGCGCAGCGCCCGGGCGGTCTGCGTCTCGCCGGCGTCCTCCAGCACACGCAGCGCGGCGTACGCCACCCCGAAGACGGCCGGCGAGGCGTTCGTGCTCCGCTCCAGGTCGACCAGGGCGAACTTCTCCCGCGGGGTGCGCAGCACCACGTTCTCCTCGGGCAACCGGAGGCCGTCCAGCTCCAGCGAGACCGTACGGGCGGCGGTGAGCGCCGCCAGCCGCATCGGCTGCGAGGCGCGCAGCCCCGGCTGCTCGCGGGCGTCGGCGAAGGCGAAGACGATCTCGGCCGAGTCGGTCACGCCCGCGAGCAGCATCACGTCGTTCAGCCCCCAGCCCGTGTACCAGGGCACGGTGCCCTCGAACCGCCAGCCGTCCCGCTCCGCCGTGGCCCGCACGGGCACCCGGGGGAAGGCACGGACATGGGCGTAGGCGATCCCGGCCAGCAGCTCACCGGACGCCAGCGGACCCAACAGCCGTTCCCGCACCGGGAGTTCGGACCTCGCCAGCAGCCGCACGGGAGTGTGGTGCTGGGTCTGCACGAACCACGTCGAGCAGCACGCGCCGGCCAGGATCTCCTGGACCTCCCGCGCCACCGGGTCGGGGGCGCCAGCGCCGCCGTACTCCCGTGGCGCACTCACCCCGAGAAGCCCCGACCGCCGGACGGCCTCGATGTGGCTCGCGGGCATCCCCTCCTGGTCGACGCGCGCCGCGTTCGGGGCGAGGAGGTCGTCGGCGAGAGACTGGGCGGTGGAGACGAGGGGGTGCGCTGCGGCGGTCATGCGGAAGATTCTCCCGATCTCGTCGTGCGCGGTGTCGATCCGGGGGTGTGCCGTTCGTGTAGGAGGTGAGAGAACGGCACCATGCCAAGGAGGACGTCATGCAGTACTACCTGCTCAGCGTGATCACACCGGCCGACGGAACGCCGCCCGGGCCCGAGGCGATGGGGGAGATCGTCCGCAACCTCGACACCTTCCATGCGGAACTGCGCGAGGCCGGCGCCTGGGTCTTCGCCGGCGGGTTGCACGGCCCCGAGACGGCCACCGTGCTACGGCCCCAGGGCGGCGACGTCCTCATCACCGACGGGCCGTACGCCGAGGGCAAGGAGTACCTCGGAGGCATCTGCCTGATCAAGGCCCCCGACCTGGACGCGGCCCTGGAATGGGGCAGGAGGGCGACCTGGGCGACCACCCTGCCCATCGAGGTGCGCCCGTTCATGCACCAGGCCGAGGAGTGATGTCCCCTCCCGTAGACGTCGCGGCCGTCTTCCGTACGGAGTACGGCCGCGCCGTCGCCGTCCTCGTCCGCTTCCTCGGTGACATCGACCTCGCCGAGGAAGCGGTGCAGGACGCCTTCACGACGGCCGTGCAGCGCTGGCCGGAGACCGGCGTGCCGCCGAGCCCGGCCGGCTGGATCATCACCACCGCACGCAACCGCGCGATCGACCGGCTGCGCCGCGAGTCCTCCCGCGAGGCACGGCACGCCGAGGCGGCCCTGTTGCACACCCCCGACGCACCGGCCGAGGAGGGCCCCGTGCGCGACGACCGGCTCCGCCTGATCTTCACCTGCTGCCACCCGGCGCTCGCCCGCCAGGCGCAGGTCGCCCTGACCCTGCGCCTGCTCGGCGGCCTCACCACGGCGCAGATCGCACGCGCCTTCCTGGTGCCCGAGCCGACGATGGCCCAGCGTCTCGTCCGCGCCAAGGCGAAGATCCGCGACGCCCGCATCCCCTACCGCGTGCCCCGCGACGCCGACCTTCCGGACCGCCTGAAGGGCGTCCTGACGGTCGTCTACCTGATCTTCAACGAGGGCTATGGCGGCAGCCCCGGCCTATGCGCGGAAGCCGTACGCCTCGGCCGCCTCCTTTCCGAGCTCATGCCGGACGAGCCCGAGGTCACCGGACTGCTCGCGCTGATGCTCCTCGTCGACTCCCGCCGCCCCGCCCGGCTGGACGAGGACGGCGCGCTGGTACCGCTGCCGGAGCAGGACCGCAGCCGCTGGGACCGGGAGCTGATCGCCGAGGGGCAGTCACTGGTCCGCCGCTGCCTGCGCCGCAACCAGCCCGGCCCGTACCAGATCCAGGCCGCCATCCAGGCCGTCCACAGCGACGCGCCCACCGCCGGCGCCACCGACTGGGACCAGATCCGACAGCTGTACGACCAGCTGCTGGCCCTCGCGCCGAGCCCCGTCGTGGCCCTGAACCGGGCGGTCGCCGTCGCCGAGACCGAGGGACCGCGCCAAGCCCTGGAGGCCGTCGATGCGCTGGACCTGGACGGCTACCACGTCTTCCATGCCGTCCGCGCCGACCTGCTGCGCC
This sequence comes from Streptomyces sp. NPDC002092, assembly GCF_053593775.1. Taxonomy (NCBI): domain Bacteria; kingdom Bacillati; phylum Actinomycetota; class Actinomycetes; order Kitasatosporales; family Streptomycetaceae; genus Streptomyces; species Streptomyces sp. NPDC002092. The sequence continues at coordinate 122,088 of NZ_JBSFDG010000007.1, read as the reverse complement.
GCCTGGGGCGTGACAGCGAGGCGGTACGGGCGTACGAGGCGGCCATCGCGCACTCGGAGAGTCAGGCGGAACGCACCTATCTCGAACGGCGGCGGCAGGAACTCGTCCGCACATGACGCGCTCGCCGCACCTGACGCGCTCGCGCGTGCGTGACGGGTTCCATGCGGAAAGTAGTCCTCCGCCGACGGGATTTATTTTGGTGTATGAAAGGTTGCCATATACACCTGACCCTTTTCCGTTCCAGCAGCGAGGCATCGTGAACCACTCCACCCCCGAGCAGCCCGCCGACGTCGTGGCCCGGCTGCGCGCCACCTTCCGCACCGGCCGTACCAAGCCCGTCGAGTGGCGCACCGCCCAGCTGCGCCGCCTGCGCGAACTGCTCGCGGACAACGGCTCCGATCTGGTCGCCGCCCTCCACGCCGACCTGGGCAAGAGCGCCACCGAGGCGCACCGCACCGAGATCGACTTCACGATCCGCGAGATCGACCACACCCTCGACCACCTCGCCGACTGGCTGCGCCCCGAAGCCGCCCCGGTACCGGCCCACCTCGGAGCGGACGCGAGCGCCTGGACGCAGTACGACCCGCTCGGTGTCGTCCTCGTCATCGCCCCCTGGAACTACCCCGCCCAGCTCCTGCTCGCCCCGCTGGTCGGCGCGCTGGCCGCGGGCAACGCCGTGGTCGCCAAGCCGAGCGAACTGGCCCCCGCCACCTCCGCCGCGCTCGCCCGTCTGCTGCCCGCCTACCTCGACACCGACGCGGTCGCCGTCGTCGAGGGCGGCATCCCGGAGACCACGGCCCTGCTGGCCGAGCGCTTCGACCACATCTTCTACACCGGCAACGGCGCCGTCGGCCGCATCGTCATGCGCGCCGCCGCCGAGCACCTCACCCCGGTCACCCTCGAACTCGGCGGCAAGTCCCCGGCGTTCGTCGACCGCGACACCGACCTCGACGTCGTCGCGGACCGGCTGGCCCGCGGCAAGTTCCTCAACGCCGGGCAGACCTGTGTCGCCCCCGACTACGTCCTGACCGACCCGGCCACCGCGGCCGCCCTGGAGCCCGCGTTCACCCGCGCCGTCGAGGCGCTGTACGGCAGCGACCCGTCCACCTCGGCCGAATACGGCCGGATCGTCAACGAGCGGCACTTCGACCGGCTCTCCGGCCTGCTCGACTCGGGCCGCGTCGTCGTCGGCGGCAGCAGCGACCGTACGACGAAGTACATCGCACCGACCGTCCTCGCCGACGTCGATCCCAAGTCGCCCGTCATGCAGGAAGAGATCTTCGGCCCGATCCTGCCGATCGTCACCGTGCCGGACCTGGACGCGGCGATCGACTTCATCAACGATCGCGACAAGCCTCTCGCCCTCTATGTCTTCTCCGAGTCCGAGGAGACCCGCGGCCGGATCGCCGCCGAGACGTCCTCCGGCGGTCTCGGCCACGGCCTGCCGCTGGCCCATCTCACCGTCTCGGACCTGCCGTTCGGCGGAGTGGGCGAGAGCGGCATGGGCAGCTACCACGGCCGCTACTCGATCGAGACGTTCAGCCACCGCAAGGCGGTGCTGCACAAGCCGCTGAGCTGATTCCTAGGAGGAGAGCGCCCGGCCGTGCGACGAGGCCGGGCGTTTTTCGAACCCTTATATCGCGTGCTGCTTATATAAGCGATGGCTGATATAGTTGCCGCATGCACGCCTTCGATGTGCTCGGGGACCCGGTGCGCCGGCGGATCCTGGAGCTGCTGGCCGGTGGGGAGATGTCCTCGGGAGCGCTCTGTGAGGTCATCGGGGAGGAGTTCGGGATCTCGCAGCCCGGCGTGTCGCAGCATCTGAAGGTGCTGCGGGAGAACGGGTTCGCGACCGTCCGCCCCGAAGGAACCCGGCGGCTGTACGCGGTCAATGCCGAGCCGTTGCAGGACATAGACGCCTGGCTCGACCGCTTCCGCCGCTTCTGGACCCCGCATCTGGACGCCCTGGCCACCGAGCTGGCGCGCGGGAAACGCGCGCGCCGGCTCCGGGATGCCGACGAACCCCCGAGGAGCACCCATGACCGACGTGACCCATGACATCAGCGATGTGCGCCGACAGGTCGGCCGGCGCACCTTCAAGGCGGGCGAGGCACGTGTGGTGACCGTGACCCGGACCTACGACGCCCCGCTCGACGACGTATGGGACGCCTGTACGAACCCCGAGCGCATCCCTCGCTGGCTCCTGCCCGTGACGGGCGAACTGCGACTGGGAGGCCGCTATCAGCTCGAAGGCAATGCGGGCGGTGTGATCGAGCGCTGCGACCCGCCCAAGAGCTTCTCCGCGACCTGGGAGTACGGCGGCGAGGTCAGCTGGATCGAGCTCCACCTGACCTCCGAAGAGGACGGCACGCGCTTCCGGTTGGAGCACATCGCCCATGTCGACGACACGAAGTGGGCGGAGTTCGGCCCGGGTGCCGTCGGCGTGGGATGGGACCTGATGGTCCGGGGGCTCTCCCTGCACCTGGGAAGCGGTGGCGCGGCCGTCGACCCGCACAAATTCATGGCCTGGATGGGCTCGGACGAGGGTCGTCGCTTCATGACGTCCAGCAGCGAAGCCTGGTACGCGGCGAACATCGCCGGCGGCGAGGACGAGAAAACGGCACGCAAGGCAGCGGACCGGACCACGGCGGCGTACACGGGAGCGGGGGAGAGCGGCGACCCGGGCGAAGAGGGCACGAGCTGACCGCCTCTCCTGTGGAACACGGCCCTCGACTTCGCACACGTATCCGCAAAGTCCCCGCGTCGGGGCGCCCCGCATGTGCGAGACTCCGCCGATGACCTCCCAAACGATCATCGCGGACGCTGCGGGAACGTGGAAACTCGGCGACCTGACCGTCAATCGCATCGGCTTCGGAGCGATGCGGCTGACGGGCAGCGCCGCCTTCCACCACGGGATACCCAGCGACCGCGGGCGCTCGATCGCCGTGCTGCACCAGGCGATCGAGCTCGGCGTGAACCACATCGACACCGCGGCCTTCTACTTCTCCCGGCTGCGGTCCGCCAACGAGATCATCAACAGCGCGCTGGCCCCGTACCCGGACGACCTCGTCATCACCACGAAGGTCGGCCCCTACCGCAACTACTGGGGGGAGTGGGGCAGTCCGGCCCGCCCCGACCAGCTGCGCGGTCATGTGGAGGAGAACCTGCGCCAGCTCGGCCGCGACCACCTCGACGTCGTCAACTTCCGCCGCACCGAGCAGGACTCGATCGCCGAGCACTTCGGCGCGCTGGCCGAGCTGCGCGAGGCGGGACTCATCCGGCACCTGGGCATCTCAGGCGTCGAGCCCCGGCACCTTGCCGAGGCGCAGGCCATCGCGCCGGTGGTGTGCGTGCAGAACCGGTACGGGCTCGAACGCCACGACCCCACCACCGACGAAGTCCTGCGCCTCTGCGGCGAACAGGGCATCGCCTTCGTGCCGTTCTTCGCCGTCGCCGGATCGGGCGGGGAGAGGGGCGCGAGCACCGCCTACGACGAGGAAGTGCTTGCCGTCGCCCGCGCCCACGACGCGAGCCCGAGCCAGGTCCGCATCGCCTGGACGCTGCACCAGGGGTCGCACGTCCTGGCCATCCCCGGCACCGGCAACCCCGACCATCTGGCCGAGAACGTGGCAGCAGGAGCGCTCCGCCTCACCGCCGACGAGCTGGAGCGACTCAACGCCCTGCACAGCAAGGCCGACTGAGGCCGAGGGGCTCCTCGGGGGAGCCCCTCAGCCGCTGTGCCCAGTCGTCTCAGACCGCCCACACTCCGTCCCGCATCAGATGCCGCCCGGGCAGCTCATGCCCTCCTCGCCAGGCCTGCACGCCACGCGGCCGCACCCGGAAGAAGGCGTACGACGCGCTGTCCTGGCGCGGATCCCACCCCGTCTTCGCCACGAACGCGTCGGCCGCCGCGGCCGGCACGTCCTGCCCGGTGAACGACTCCACGTCCCCGTCAAGGAGCACCACGTCCTGCGTGTCACCGAACGCCAGCCGGGTGCGCCCGCCGTCGCGCAGATTGCGTCCGGTGGGGTTGGTGACCCGGGTGGACATCCAGACCGACTCCCCGTCCCAGGCGAACCACAGCGCGACGAGGCACGGCAGCCCGCCCGTGTCGGCGGTGGCGACCCAGATGTCCCGCTCGCGCGCCAGTCGGGCCAGTACGTCCTGCTTGCGCTGCCCGACGCTGCGGGGCGGCTCGGTGATCTTCATGCCCGGGACGTTACCGACGTGTCCCGCATCGCACCTCGGGCCGCAGTCCTAAGTCCGTAGGCCTCCTTCTCCCCTGGAACCGAACCCGCGCACCACCCGCCCCGCCGCCACCTTCTGCAGCAGCCCGTATGCCAGCACGGGCAGCAGGATGTGCGGACGGTCGGGCAGCGTCGTCGTGATGAGCACGGCACTGGCGCTGCTGTTGTTCATCCCGCAGGCCAGCGTCACGGATGCGCCGGCTCTCGCATCCAGCCGCAGAGCGTGGGCGGCGACCCGCCCGAGCGCGAAGGACAGCCCGCACACGGTCGCCGCCACGGCCAGCGCGCCGGCCAGCAGCGCCGGGCGCGGATGACGCAGGAACGGCCCCAGCACGCCACTGGCGTTCACATACGTCAGCAGCAGGGAGGCCGGGAGCGCCGCGGCGACGGCGCCGCCGACGAGCCCCTCCGACGCCCGCCGGGGCAGGAGCAACCGGCACAGCAGGCCCGCGCCGCAGGGCAGCACGACCGAGGTGAGCGCGAAGGCGTGCCCGGCGGTCTGCGCCGCGTCGGCCAGCCGGCCCGCGTACTCGCCGCGCAGCAGCGGGCACAGCACCGCCAGGGTCAAGGGCACCGTCAGCGGGCTGACCAGCGTGGAGGCGAGGACCAGTCCGACAGCCGTCGGCTGGTCGCCGTCCCCCTTGGCGGTCCACACCGTCGCCCCGGCCGCCACCGGCATCGCGACGATCAGGATCATCGCGGCGACCATGCCGCTGCCGCCGTCCTGGTCGGGGGAGTGCCGCAGCGCGAACGCGACCCCGGGGACGATCAACAAGGGCGCCAGCACGTGCAGCACGAGTCCGGCGACCAGCGCGGCCGGGCGCCTCAGCAGCAGCCGCAATTCGCGCAGCGGCACCTGGAGGCCGGCGCAGAACAGCACGAGCGCCAGGAGTAACTGCGGTGTCCTCAGGGAGAGTTCAGCGAGACCGGGGATGTCGATCGGGTGCGGGTGCCGCAGCCACAGTCCGGGAGCGGGCAGCAGCGCCGCGGCCGCGTAGGACAGCACGATCGCCGCGCCGAGATGGCGTCGGAGCAGGGCGAACATGTGAGGTGGCCGGGGCGGTCGCGGCTGGTGGTCGGCGGTGGTCTTCGCGGGTCGAAGGCTCATGGCGGCGCTCTTCCGTCGTGGGGCTGGGGCGGAGAGGGAGCGCCGGTATCGCGAGGCGGCCCACCGGGGTGCTCGCGTGCGGGTGTGAGCGGGGCCCTGCGGTCATGGTGGGCTGCCCCTTTCGTGTGGTTCGGTGCGGGCGCGACAGCATGCCGCGGCCGATTGACTACAGCTATGTAGACGGTCTACTGAACTGTAGACGACCGCAGTGACAGAGGCCGACTGGCGTACCCCAGGTTTTACGTATAACCTCACCCGTCAACCACTCTCCGACCTCGCGAAAGGCCCCGATGAGACGCATCGCCCTGGTCACCCTCGTCGTCGACGACCATGACGAGGCGATCCGCTTCTACACCGAGGCCCTCGGCTTCCGGCTCGTCGAGGACACGCCCCGGCCCGACGGCTCCCGCTGGGTCGTCGTCCAGCCCGGCGCCGAGGCCGCGGGCACCGCCCTGCTGCTGGCCCGTGCCAAGGGCGAGGCGCAGCGCGCCCGGGTCGGGGACCAGACCGGCGGACGCGTCGGATTCTTCCTGCACACCGACGACTTCACCCGCGACCACGCCCGCATGCTCGCAGCCGGCGTGACCTTCCTGGAGGAGCCGCGCCACGAGCCCTACGGCTCGGTCGCCGTCTTCCAGGACCTGTACGGCAACCGCTGGGACCTGCTCCAGCCTGCCGACTGACGACCCTCCGCCCCGCCGCTTCGAACCACCGCTCAAGGAAAACCCTCGCCATGAATGCAACGCGCGTAGACGCCGAAGTGATCCGCCGCCTGCCCAAGGCCGTCCTGCACGACCACCTCGACGGCGGCCTGCGCCCCGCCACCGTGGCGGAGCTGGCGGCCGAGGTGGGCCACGCCCTGCCCACCACCGACCCGGACGAGCTGGCCGCCTGGTACGTCGAGGCCGCCGACTCCGGTGATCTGGTGCGCTACATCGCCACCTTCGAGCACACTCTCGCCGTCATGCAGACCCGCGAGGGCCTGCTGCGCGTCGCCGAGGAGTACGTCCTCGACCTGGCCGCGGACGGGGTCGTCTACGGCGAGGTGCGCTACGCCCCCGAGCTGAACACCCGTGGCGGGCTGACGATGGCCGAGGTCGTCGAGACCGTCCAGGAGGGCCTCGCCGCCGGTATGGCCAAGGCCGCTGCTGCGGGCACCCCGGTCCGCGTGGGCACCCTGCTGTGCGGCATGCGGATGTTCGACCGGGTGAGGGAGGCCGCAGATCTCGCGGTGACCTTCCGCGACGCAGGGGTCGTGGGCTTCGACATCGCCGGTGCCGAGGACGGCTTCCCGGCCGCCGACCACCTGGACGCCTTCGCGTACCTGCGCCGCGAGAGCGTGCCCTTCACCATCCATGCCGGCGAGGCGTTCGGTCTGCCCAGCATCCACCAGGCCCTGCAGGTGTGCGGCGCGCAGCGCCTGGGCCACGGCGTGCGCCTGACCGAGGACATCGTCGACGGCAAGCTGGGCCGGCTGGCGGGCTGGGTCCGGGATCGCCGGATCGCCCTGGAGATGTGCCCGACCTCCAACCTGCAGACCGGGTGCGCCACGTCGATCGCCGAGCACCCGATCACGGCCCTGAAGGACCTCGGCTTCCGCGTCACGCTGAACACCGACAACCGTCTGGTGTCGGGCACCACCATGACCCGCGAGATGTCGCTGCTGGTGGAGCAGGCGGGCTGGACGGTCGAGGACCTGCGCACGGTCACGGTCAACGCGCTGAAGAGCGCGTTCATCCCGTTCGACGAGCGCAGGGCCCTCATCGAGGACGTCGTCCTGCCGGGCTACGAAACCGCGCTCTGAAGCAGTCCCCGTACATAGGCGGCCTGTCCGATGTGCTGAAGGTCGTCGGACAGGACGCTGACCAGCCGCACGCCCAGGGTGACCGGCGGATCCCAGTTCTCGTCGACGATGCGCTCGAGATCCTTGGCGGCCAGTTCGCGCAGCACGCCGAGGGACTGCTCGTGCACGGCGTCGTAATAGCCGGTCAGCAGGTCGCCGGAGTCGACCCGCACCTTGGCCACCTTGGCGGAACTGTGCCCGTAGCCCGTGTCGCGGCGCGGGAGGTCAAGCCCGAAGCGCTTCTCCCAGTCCTGGGCGAGCCACACCTGGTCGAGCCCGAAGGCGTCGGCCACATGGTCGTCCTGGACCCGGGTGAGGTGCCAGACGAGCCAGGCGATGGAGTTGCCGGCCTTGTAGGGGCGGGCGTTGAGGTTGTCGGGGCCGAGCCCCTCGACGGCTGCGTGGACTTCTTCTTGGATGCGGTTGAACCCGTCGATGAGGATGTCCTTGGCATGCATGCATCCACCATCGCGCATTACGGCCCGTCGTGCGTGCCCTGCTCCAGAAGCGCCATCAGCGCCCGGGCCGCGGGACTGGTCGCCTGCGGCGGCGGGAGCAGCGCCACCGTCTCGTAGACCGCCTCGCCGGTGCCCTTCACCGGCAGGGCGGTGAGCGCCTCCCGCTTGTACCGGAAGTGCCGGGGCACGACCGCGATGCCGAGGTTCTCGTCGACCAGGTCCAGCAGGCTGTGCACGTCGTTCACCTCCAGCGCCACGGTGCGCCGCACGCCCGCCGCCGCGAAGGCCGTGTCGGTGGTGCGGCGCGGCCCCCAGTCCGGGTGGAAGTCCACGAACACCTCCCCGCCGAGCTCTTCCGGCGTGACCGCCGCGCCGCCTGTCGCCAGCCGGTGGGTGGGATGGCACAGCACCGTCATCGGCTCACCGGTCAGCGACACCGAGCGCAGCTGGTCGGTGTCCGCCTGCGTACGGTAGGCGAACGCCAGGTCCAGGCGCCCGGCCGCGACCTCCTCCGCCAGCGCGCCCGAGCCGGCCTGCCGCAGCCGTATCTCCACATCCGGATGGAGCCGCCGGAACGCGGCGAGCAGCCCCGCCACATGCACCCCCGCGATGCACTGCTCGGTGCCCAGCGCGAGCGTGCCGCGCAGCACGCCCTGCACGGCGGCGACCGCCTCGTGCGCGGACCGCACCTGCGCCAGGATCCGTTCCGCCTCGCCGAGCAGCGCCCGCCCCGCCTCCGTGAGCGTGACCCTGCGGGTTGTCCGTACGAACAGCGGGGTCTGCAACTCCCGCTCCAGCGCCCGGATCGAGGCCGACAGCCCCGACTGGGACACCATCAGCCGTTCCGCCGCGCGGGTGAAATGCTGGTCCTCGGCGACCGCGACAAAGTGCTGGAGATGGCGCAGTTCCATAATTGAGAAGCCTATCCGCTCAATCCCATCGCATTCTCCTGTTGGACCACTGCTCGCAGGTCGCGAAAGATATGGGGTGCCGGCCTCCCTCAACTTCCGGGAACCGGGAAACCGTGTGCCAACCCCTCTGGAGTCGCGTTGTACACCGCACACCCCGACCGTTACGCGGACCTGCCCTACCGGCGCACCGGACGCAGCGGCCTGAAGCTCCCCGCGATCTCGCTCGGCCTGTGGCACAACTTCGGTCCCGACCGTCCGGTCGAGACCCAGCGGGCCATCCTGCGCCGCGCCTTCGACCTCGGCGTCACCCACTTCGACCTGGCCAACAACTACGGCCCGCCGCCCGGCGCGGCCGAGTCCGCGCTCGGTGAGTTCCTGAAGGCCGACTTCGCTCCGTACCGCGACGAGCTCGTCATCTCCACCAAGGCCGGCTACCTGATGTGGCCCGGCCCGTACGGCGAGTGGGGCTCCCGCAAGTACCTGCTGTCCTCGCTCGACCAGAGCCTTGGGCGGATGGGCCTCGACTACGTCGACATCTTCTACTCGCACCGCCCCGACCCGGAGACTCCCCTGGAGGAGACGATGGGCGCCCTGCACTCGGCGGTCCAGCAGGGCAAGGCGCTCTACGTCGGCATCTCCAACTACTCGGCTGAGCAGACCCGCGAGGCTGCCCGCATCCTCGGTGAGCTGGGCACTCCGCTGCTGATCCACCAGCCGCGCTACTCGATGCTGGACCGCCGGCCCGAGGAGGAGGGCCTCCTGGACGCCCTCGACGAGCTCCAGGTCGGCTCCATCGTCTTCTCCCCGCTGGAGCAGGGCCTGCTCTCCTCCCGCTACCTCGACGGCATCCCGGAGGACTCGCGGGCGGCGAGCGACAGCCCCTTCCTCAACTCGGACGCGGTCACCTCGGACCTGGTCGGCAGGCTTCGCGCCCTCGACGAGATCGCCAAGGGCCGCGGCCAGACCCTCGCCCAGCTGGCCCTGGCCTGGGTGCTGCGCGGCGGCCGGGTGACCTCCGCGCTGGTCGGTGCCAGCAGCGCACAGCAGATGGAGGACAGCGTCGCGGCCACCCGCAATCTGGACTTCGACGGCGAAGAACTGGCCCGCATCGACGCGATCATCCAGTCCTAGGACCCTCGCCGTAGGACGCGGCCGACGTGCTGTCCGCCACGGCTCCGGCAGCGCGTCGGCTGCTCGCCCCGGCGCTGTGCGCCTCGTGCACGGCGACCGGGGCGGCCTGACGCACCCGCTGCGCCGGCGCATGCGGCTGGCAGCCCGCGCCGGCGCCTTCAACAATGCCTTCTTCAGGAGCTGAGCCGCTCCCCAGGCGCACGGTCACCCGGTCGCCGTCGCCCGATGCAGCTCACGCCCCGGCGGGAACCCGGTCCAGGAAACCGAGCACCGAGCGGATACGGCCGTCCTCGTCCAGCGTGATCACGTCGAAGCCGGCCACCGGTGCCGAGCCGTCGGCCTCGCTGACCAGCTCCCAGGAGAAACGCGCCGTGTTGTGGTGGCCGTCCACAGCGCCGGTCAGCCGGAAGGCGAAGCCCGGGAACTGCCCGTGCGCCGCGGTGATCAGGGCCGCGATCTCCTCGTGGCCGCTGACGGCGGCTGGGGGTCCCCCCTCTGGGGGAGGGTCGGTGTAGCTGCCGTCCGTCGCCCAGGCAGCGGCGACCGCCTTCGCCATTGCCTCCGGTTCGCCCGCGTTCCAGGCCTCGAAGCAGCGGGCGACGGCGTTCTCGTGACGGTCGGTGTTCGCGAACATGGGAAATCAGCCCCCATCGAGGTTGTAGCTGCTGGTCGGGACCCGGATTCGCGTTGCGGCGACCCGGTACGACCACCATGCCCGGCCCACGCGGGACCGTCGATTACCCCACGGGTAATGGAGCATTCGCAGGGTTTCGGCCAACTACCCCTGTGAATATGCCAGGAGACTGGCCGGAAAGTCGTGGTGACAGTGGTTCAGTAGTGAACATACTCGACAGTCAAGGGACTTCACGGCGAGCGAAGACGCCATCACGGACAGCACATGAGCCGCACCGAAAGCGAGGCCGGCCGACAGGCGAGCGAGCAGCGGGGGAGCGAACGTGCACGACGAGTTCTTATGCCATGTCACCGCTTACGGGACCTGCGGAGGCGAGCGTATCGGTGTGCCTTTAGGCACGTACCGGGCTCCCACGCTGGCCCTCGCCCTGTGGTGGCTGCGCGACCGGGCCAACTGGATCGCCGACCGTCTCGATCCCCGGCCGGAGGCGGAGCACTTCCCGCCGAGCTCGCTCGTCCCCGTCGCCGACACCGTGCCCGACGTACCGGCCGTACTGCGCTCATGGTGCGCCAATATCGCCCAACAGGAGCTGGTCGCCGACGAGTTGGCCGCGGGGCACCTGGTGCGGATCGCGACCAGTGACGAGACCACCGAGTACGAGTTGCTGGCCGAGTCCGTCGACGCCCTGCGGATGCAGCGAACCATTCCGGCGCTCGTCCTGCCCGTCGGCTGAGCGCCTGCGGTACCTGGCACGCCGGGCGCAGATGTGAACGAATCGGTAGAATTCTCGTCATGGCAGAGCGGCCGATGGCGCCGACTGCGCCCGAACTCGTCCTGGAGACCGAGGCGGGCTCCACGGTGATGAGCCCGGGCCGCGACTACCACGTCGGACGCGACCCGTTGAGCGACATCGTCATCGACGACGCACGGGTCTCCTGGCACCACGCGGTGCTGCGCCCCGACGCCGACCACTGGACGATCGAGGACGAGAACAGCACCAACGGCACCTTCGCCGACGGCCGCCGCATCCACGAGCGGGGCGTGGGCCCCGGCAGCGTCATCCGCTTCGGCAACCCCTCCGACGGCCCGTGCGCCGTTCTCGTCAGCCCCCCGACACCGGTCCCCGAGCGCCCCTCCGCGGTGTCGATGCCCGGCCTGACCGGCACCTTCCGCCGGCCCACCACCGTACGGCCGCTGCCCGCCCGCACTGTTCGCATCGGCCGCGCCGCCGACAACGACCTGGTCGTCGACGACCTCGTGATCTCCCGGCACCACGCCGAACTGCGTGCCCTGCCCGACGGCAGCTACGAGATCGCCGACCTCGGCAGCCACAACGGCACCTTCCTCAACGGCTCGCCCGTGACCACCGCCACCATCGGTCCCGGCGACATCGTCGGCATCGGCCACTCCGCGTTCTGCCTCGTCGGCGACCAACTGCAGGAGTACGTCGACACCGGCGAGATCTCCCTCGACGTGCAGAACCTCACCGTCGCCGTCGACCGCGGCCGCAAGACCCTGCTCGACCATGTGTCGTTCCCGGTGGGGGAGAAGTGCCTGCTCGCGGTCGTCGGCCCGAGCGGCGCCGGCAAGTCCACACTGCTCAACGCCCTCACCGGGCAGCGGCCCGCCGACCACGGCACCGTGCTCTACGACGGGCGCGATCTCTACCGCGACTACGCCGAGCTGCGCCAGCGCATCGGCCTGGTCCCGCAGGACGACATCCTGCACGCGCAGCTCACCGTCCGCAGCGCCCTGTCCTACGCCGCCGAGCTGCGCTTCCCGCAGGACACCGCGAAGGCCGAGCGCCGGGCCCGGGTCGACGAGGTCATCCGCGAACTGGGCCTCGAGCAGCGCGCCGACCAGCCGGTGCACAGCCTCTCGGGCGGGCAGCGCAAGCGGGTCAGCGTGGCCCTGGAGCTGCTGACCAAGCCGTCACTGCTCTTTCTCGACGAACCGACCTCCGGCCTGGACCCCGGAATGGACCGCTCGGTGATGCACATGCTGCGCGGCCTCGCCGACGACGGCCGTACCGTCATCGTCGTCACCCACAGCGTGCTCAGCCTCGACGTGTGCGACCGGCTCCTGGTGCTCGCCCCCGGCGGCAGGATCGCCTACTACGGCCAGCCGGAGGACGCCCTCGCCTTCTTCGGCTTCGAGCAGTGGCCGGAGGCCTTCGAGGCCTTCGAACACGACGACCGTGACTGGGCCGGCGACTACCGCTTCTCGCCCTTCCACCGGCACTACATCACCGAAGCCACCGCCCAGCCCCGAGTACCCCGCTCGGGCCCCGTCGTGATCACCCCGCCCGCCCGGCCCCGCAGCCGCGGCGCCCAGCTCGGCACGCTGGTGCGCCGCTACACCGCCGCGCTCGGCGCCGACCGCACCTTCCTCGCCATCATGATCGCCCTGCCCTTCGTGATGGGCGCCATGGCCCGCGCCCTGGCCGGCAGCAGGCTCACCCAGGCGACCGCGATGAACGCGCTGCTCATCCTGTGTGTCGGCGGAGTCCTCACCGGCGCGGCCAACGCGGTTCGCGAACTCGTCAAAGAACGCACCATCTACCGGCGCGAGCGGGCCGTGGGCCTGTCCAGATCGGCGTACCTGATGTCGAAGGTCGTCGTCCTGGGCACGATCACCGTCCTGCAGGCCGTGGTGCTCACCCTCGTGGCCCTCCTGGGCGTCGACCTCAACGCGCCCGGCGGCGAAGGCGTGTTGATGCCGCCCCTTGTCGAAATCACCATCGCCGTCGCCCTGCTGGCGTTCACGGCGATGACGCTCGGCCTGCTGGTGTCGGCGCTGGTGCGCAAGGAGGAGGTGACGATGCCGCTGCTGGTGCTGCTCGCCATCGTCCAGGTCGTCTTCTGCGGCGCCCTCCTGAAGCTCCATGGAGTGCCGGGCCTGGAGCAGCTGTCCTGGCTGGTCCCCTCCCGGTGGGCGCTCGGCGCGATGGCGGGCACCGTAGGCCTGGCGCGGATCGTGCCCGGCGATCTGACCGGCGACCCGCTGTTCAAGCACTCGGCCGGCGTGTGGCTGCTGAACATCGCCATGCTGGTGGTGCTCTCCGCGGTGTTCTGCTTCGCCGTCTCCCGGCTGCTGCGCCGCCACGAACCCGCCGTGATGCGGAAGTCGTGATGGCGACCCCCGGCTTCCGGCCCACGCACGTCGTCCCCCAGCACGGCATGCCCGCCTGGGAGAACCCCGACCCGGCCCGCCCCACCGTGCCCCTCGACCCGCTGCTGCCGGTCCAGCTCGTCGAGCGGCGCGGCGACTGGGGGCATGTGCTGTGCGCCAACGGCTGGTCCGCCTGGGTCGACGGCCGCTGCCTGGTCGCCGTACCCCAGGACCCGCCCGCCGCCGACGGCCCCCAGGCCCGCACCGCCGACCCGCGCCCGCTGCTCGCCCGTGCCGAACAGAACCTGGCGCGCTACCGCAGCGCGGTCGAGGAACTGGCCCGCGGCGGCCTCGACGGCGAGGCCTTCCGCGGTCGTACGCAGGGGCTGCGCATCGGGATCGTCGTCGACGGCGAGTCCGTGTGGCTGTACGACACCGAGCAGGGGCGGTGGGTGTACGGCGACGGGAAGCACCTGAGCACGTACGCCACCGACGACGGACCCCGCGCCGCCCCGGCCGGCCCCGGCCACGCCCCCACGCAGGTCGTGACCCCCGATGGCCCGTGACACGAGCCTGTTCTCGGGCCGGCCCTCCGAACTGATCGGCCGGCAGGTCGCCGGCTACCGCATCGAGCGCGAGATCGGCCGCGGCGGCATGGCCGTCGTCTACCGCGCCCGCGACCTGCGCCTGGACCGCACGGTCGCCCTCAAACTGCTCGCCCCCGAACTCGCCCGCAACGACACCTTCCGGCTGCGCTTCACCCACGAGTCCCGGGCGGCCGCCGCGATCGACCACCCGCACATCGTGCCGGTCTACGAGGCCGGCGAGACGGACGGCCTCCTGTACATCGCCATGCGCTACGTCGAAGGCAGCGACCTGCGTCATCTCCTCGACCGGCGGGGCCCGCTCGCGCCCGTGCCCGCGCTGCGCATCGCCGCGCAGGTCGCCTCCGCGCTGGATGCCGCCCACGACTACGGTCTTGTGCACCGGGACGTGAAACCCGGGAACATCCTGGTCGCCCGCGGCACCGACAGCGACCACCCCGAGCACGCCTACCTCACCGACTTCGGCCTGACGAAGAAGTCGCTGTCCCTGACCGGTTTCACGACCGTCGGCCAGTTCGTGGGCACCCTCGACTACGTGGCCCCCGAACAGATCTCCGGCCGGCCGGTCGACGGGCGCTGCGACGTCTACGGGTTCGCCTGCGTCGTGTTCGAGTGCCTGGCGGGACGGCCGCCCTTCCGGCGCGAGGACGACATGGCCCTGCTGTGGGCCCACCAGTACGACCAGCCGCCGCCGCTGACGGAGTTCCGCCCCGACCTCACCCCGGCCGTCGACACCGTCTTCGCTACGGCCCTCGCCAAGAGCCCGGACGACCGCCAGGACTCCTGCCTCGCGTTCGTCGCCTCCCTGCGCGGTGCGGTGACCGACACCGCGCGGGGTGCCGGCCATCCGCCGACGGAGGTGGACCTGCGGGTCGTCCGCGCGGAGCATGACGGCCCCGAGCCCCCACCGCGCTGGGCCGAGCCGGTCTTCCGCGGCCGGAGCTAGCCGCTCTGCGAGACGTGCCGCGATTGGCCGTCGATCGCCTGCGGGCCGGTTGTGGCTGGTCGCGCCCACGCGGCGGAGCCGCACATCAATACAGCCCCGCGCCCCTTCGGGGCACGTCGTCAGTTCCCCTGGCCGAGCCCGCCGAGCGGTACACGGCGTGCCACGACCTTGCGCCGGCTGATGCGCCAGCCCGCCTCCACGCGCACCACGACGTCCTCGTACGTCACGGACCCGCACGAGCCGTCCGTCATGATCCCCAGCCCCTTGGAGCGGGCACGGAGCCGGCCGTCGGCCGCCTCCTCGATCACCACGTTGGTCACGTGATGGGCCACCGGGTTCTTCGCGCCCAGCGCCAGCGCGGCCTCCTTGAAGGCAGTGAGGCCTGTGACCTCGCCCTGGCCGAAGTCCGACAGGTCGTAGACGACGTCCGAGGTGAACACCTCGTCACAGCGGTCCAGTTCCCCGCCGTCGACCAGATGGCCGTGCAGGGCGATCAACTCGGTGACGGCCAGACGGTCTTCGAGAGCCAACGCCATGGCGTTCCCTCCCTCTCGGCACCTCGACTGACCGGACACTGCCACGGACGGCATCATGTCTCCCACTCCTTTTCGGCCTTCCCACGCCGTCGCACCGGCCGCGCCAGCAGCGCGCCGAGGAAACCGGTCACCAGCCCCCACAGCACGGCCAGGCCCAGCGCGGTCCACACCTTCGGCTTCAGGAACAGATCCCCGGACAGACCCCCGCCCAGGTCACCGACGCCGAGCAGAGACAGCCCGTAGTGCGCGTCGATCCGGCCCACCAGACAGATCATGAGTACCGTCAGCGCGAGGGCCACGGCCATGTGCAGGGCGTGCTGCCAGGCCCGCATCCGGGCCGGGGAGCGTGCCGCCAGCACGAACGCGGCGGCCAGCAGCAGCACCGCGTCGACGGCCACCAGCCACCACACCCGCCCGTCGTGATCGGCGAGCGTACGGAGGTTGAGCGTGGAGACCTCCTTGGTGCGCAGGACCTCGTCGAGCACATGCGGCATGGGCAGCCCGAACGGCCCCTGCACCCGCCCCGTCCAGGTGGCACCGAGACCGAGCGTGAGCGCCAGCCAGACCAGGTTCGGCAGACCCAGCAGGATCACCGCCAGGCTCTCCGCCCAGTGGCCGCGGGTCACCGCGACGACCAGCGTGACGACGACGCCCAGGACGACATACGCCAGCAGCAGCACGACCATGGCGTACGCGGCCGGGCGCACCGACTCCTGGAAGCGCAGCAACCGCCCCGGCAGCGGCGCGCCGCGCGAGACCAGCAGCGCCAGCACCAGCACACCCGCCAGCCACAGCACACCGAAGAGCAGGGTCAGCGGCACATCCGTCCTGAAGCCCACCTTCGGTGCGAGGCCGAACAGGTCGCCGATGTCGCCGAGGGTCCCGTTGCCGAGGTCGACCGCGAAGGTCTGGCGGGCGCCCAGGGCCAGGCCCAGCAGGGCCAGCAGCCACACCACGGCAATCCGCGCGGCCCACCCCGCCAGCTCCGGGGCGCCGGCGACCGCCCGGTGCCGCAGTGGGCGCAGGAAACCCGCCGCGAGGACGAGCGCCCCGGCCAGCGTCACCGACAGCGGGATCACCGTCAGGCCGGCCGCGGACCGGGCCAGCGCGCCGGCGTTCCCCGACAGTTCGATCGTGCCGCCGACAGCCGTCACCACCGTCGCCGCGACCACCCGGGGGAACGCGCCGTCCGGGAGATCCGCCGCCCCGGCCGCCCACAACCCCAGGCCGGCCACGATGCCCATGACGATCAGCGCGGCCAGCACCCCGGCCACGGCCTGCACCCAGCCATGGCGGGCGACGGCCAGGTCGGAGGGGGTTCGCGGGCTCACCCTCGCCACGCTAAGCAGCGCCCGCCCGCCCCGCCCGCCGGGAGGGCCGTCCGCGTCGGCTTGCGAGCGCCACAGCACCGGAGCACACAATGGAAGCGGCAGGTAAGAAAGCGGCTCAAGTCGGGGCAGGCCGCAGGAAACCGCATCGGGAAGAGGAACTCGTGAGCCTCGAACCGCCGTCCTCCGGACGCCCCACAGGCCCCCCTTCCGGCCCGCTCTCGGGCCCCTCCCAGCCGCCCTCGGGCCCACCCTCGCAGCCACCGGGCAGCGGCGGCGGCACACCTTCACCGCCGCCCCGCCGGCCCTGGTGGAGGTCCGCACCCCGTGTCGCCGTGCTGACCACCGTGGTGGTCGCCGCCGTCGTCCTCGCCGTCGTCTTCAGCCGGTCCGGCGGCGGCTCGGGCAAGGGCGGAGAGGTCTTCCTGCAGGCCGCGGGCAAGACCGGCCCCGAGCCGTTCACGCAGTCGACGGCGACGGACAGCTCCGCCCCGGCCGTCCCCGCCTCTCCGGCCACCGGATCGGCCCCGGCGAACGCGGTACGGGCCGTGGGCGGCGCGGCGCCCGGACTGTACGGCGGCACCCGCAACGTCTCCAGCTGCGACGTGGAGCGCCAGATCAAGGCCCTCCAGGCGGCCCCGCCGAAGAACACCGCGTTCGCCTCGGTCGCCGGCGTCACCCCCTCCCGGGTCCCCGCCTACCTCCGTGCGCTCACGCCCGTACAGCTGCGCATGGACACCCGCGTCACCAACCACGGCTACCGCGACGGCGCCGCCACCAGCTACCAGGCCGTCCTGCAGGCGGGCACGGCCGTCCTCGTCGACGGCCACGGCGTGCCGCGCGTGCGCTGCGCCTGCGGCAACCCGCTGACGCCGCCCGTCGCCCAGCAGACCACCCCGAAGCAGACCGGTGACAGCTGGCCGTCGTACCGCCCCTCGAACGTCGTCGTGGTCACCCCCGCACCGCAGATCATCGACATCTTCGTCATCTACGACCCCGACCACGGTGAATGGATCTCCCGGCACCGGGGCGACACCGGCCACCACGACCACCGGACCCAGCCACCGGCCAAGCCCACCCCGTCGGTGAGCGCGTCCACGCCGACGGCACCCTCGTCGCCGCCGTCCACGTGCGTCTCCATGCCCGGCAAGCCGAGCCCCTGCCCGTCGACGTCGACCTCACCTTCTGTCCCGTCGCCGAGCTCCGAATCACCCTCCACCGAGCCCGGGACCACCGAACCGCCGTCACCTGGGGACACCGGCACGTACAGTGCTCCAGGGCCGAGCACCACATGACCGGCGTTCCACGTGTCAGGGGACACATCAGCCCGGACGGGGACTGCGGGGCGCGGCTCGGGGTAGCAGGACTGATGCAGCAGCGTCCGGCCAGGCCGGCTTCCGAGAGAGACATGCATGATCGAGCACGTGGGCGGGGCAGTGATACCGACTGGTTTCGACGTGCCCGTGGAACCGCTACGGCGGGCGGCGCACTACACCGGCGAACCGGGATGCATCGCTGAGGCCCGGTCCTTCGCCGCGCACTTCGTGGGCCGACTCCGCACCGAGTGGTGCGCCAAGATCGACGCCCGTGTCGAGGACGAGGTGATGCTGGTCGTGAGCGAACTGGTCACCAACGCGGACCGGCACAGCAACGGACCGTACATCCTGGAGCTCGAAGGCACCGACACCTCGATCACGGTGTGCGTCTACGACAGCAGCGCGGCCCTGCCGCGCCGCTTCCCGCGCGATCCCGAGCGCGTCGGCCGGCACGGCCTGGAGATAGTCCATGTCCTGGCGAGGCAGGTCACCGTGGAGCGGGTGCCGGTCGGCAAGCGGGTGTCGGCCGTCGTCAGCCTGACCAGCGCATGAGCCTGACCAGTGCGTGACCGCCGCGGCCGCCGATACCGGCGGCCGCGGCGGTCACGGATGCGACCGGCAGCCCCTCATGCGCAGCCGAGTTCGCCCAGCATTCCTTCGCGCAGCTGCGCGATGATCCGCTTGATCAGTCGGGACACATGCATCTGCGAGCAGCCGAGCCGTTCGCCGATCTCCGCCTGAGTGGCCTCCTCCACGAACCTCATGTGGATGATCTGCCGGTCCCGCTCGCCGAGTTCCGCCATCAGCGGGGCCAGCGACTGGAAGTCCTCGACGAGCCGCAGCCCGTCCTCCTCCACTCCGATGAAGTCGGCGAGCACCGCCTCACCGCCCTCCGGCCCGTCGCCGGTGAGCGCCGCGTCCAGGGAGGAGGAGTTGTAGCCGTTGGCCGCGATCTGCGCCTCGATCACCTCGTTCTCGGGGATGTTCATCAAGGTGGCGAGCTCGGGAACCGTCGGCTCCCGGTCCAGCCGGCTGGCGAGTTCCTCGCGTGCCTTGGCCAGCTCGACACGCAGCTCCTGCAGCCTGCGCGGCACATGCACCGCCCAGGTGGTGTCACGGAAGAAACGCTTGATCTCGCCGACGATGTACGGCAGCGCGAACGAGGTGAACTCGACCTCACGGGACAGCTCGAACCGGTCGATCGCCTTGATCAGGCCGATCATCCCGGTCTGGACGATGTCCTCCATGTCGTCGCCGCGTCCCCGGAACCGCCCGGCTGCGAACCGCACCAGCGAGATGTTCATCTCGATGAGCGTGTTGCGTGCGTACTGGAATTCGTGCGTACCCTCCTCGAGCTCCGCGAGGCGCTGGAAGAACTGACGAGAAAGCTCCCGCGCGTCACGCGGGGCCACGGCGCGCGGCTCCGCGATCCCCGGCAGTGGTCCATCACCCGTGCTGGTCCCGGCGGTCTTCGCGACGACCTGTGCCTCCGACCCTTCCACGGCGGTGTCCATTCCCTCTCCCACGAAGTCACGGTTCGACGTCGTCTACGTCGTGCCCTTCTGGGGGGCGCGTACCCGCTCTGCGCCAGGACATGCCCGTGAGCGGGACCGAATACAGATCGTCACCGCAGACTCCCCTTGGTGATTCCACCCAGAGCGGAACGCCGGTCTCTTCCCATCGAGGCGAGGGAATCTAGTCTGAAGCCGTGAGCAGCCAAGCGCCGAACGAAGCCGATGTCATTCCGCTGCGCCGCCCGCAGGGCGAGCGGCCCGCCACCTCGCCTGCGCCGCCCAGGGAGCCGCTGTGGCGGGACCTCGTCGGCGACGTCCTGCGGCGTGAACGCCTCGCCCAGGAGCGCACCCTGAAGGACGTGGCCGATCAGGCCCGGATCTCCATGCCGTACCTCTCCGAGGTGGAGCGCGGCCGCAAGGAGGCCTCCTCCGAGGTCCTCGCGGCCGCCGCCCACGCCCTCGGACTGGGCCTCGGCGACCTGCTGTCGCGGGCGCAGGGCGAACTCGTCCGGATCGCCGGCCGGCAGCCCGACCGGAGCCGCCGGACGTCCACTTCGCCGTACAACGGACTCTGCCTGGCCGCCTGACGGACGCTTGCGGGCCGGTGCCTCAGACCGTGGCGGGGCGCCGGCTCAGCACCTCGTCGGCCAGCCCGTAGGCCACCGCGTCCTCGGCGGTGAACACCTTGTCGCGGTCCATGTCCGCGCGCAGCGTCGCGATGTCGTGCCCGGTGTGCCGGGCCAGCACCTGCTCCACCTGGGAGCGGATCCGGACCATTTCCTTGGCCTGGAGCGTGAGGTCGGAGATCATGCCCCGGCTGCCACCGGCGGCGGGCTGACCGAGCAGCACCCGCGCGTGCTCCAGCACGATCCGCCGCCCAGGGTCCCCGGCGGCCAGCAGTACGGCCGCCGTGGAAGCCGCCTGGCCGACGCATACCGTCGAGATCGGCGCCTGCACGAAGGTCATCGTGTCGTAGATCGCCATCAGCGAAGTGAACGAGCCGCCGGGCGAGTTGATGTACACCGCGATCTCGTTCTCCGGCGCCGACGACTCCAGATGGAGCAGTTGCGCGATGACGACGTTGGCCACCCCGTCGTCGATCTCGGTGCCGAGGAAGATGATCCGCTCCGACAGCAGCCGGCTGAACACGTCGGAGGAGCGCTCGCCGTGCGCCGTGCGCTCGACGACGTACGGAATCGTGTAGTTGCCCATGTCACAGCCCCATCCGTCGCTTCGAGGCGGCCGGGCGGACATCCGCGAGGGACTCCAGGACCCGGTCCACCATGCCGTACTCCCTGGCCTCCTCGGCCGTGAACCAGCGGTCCCGGTCGCCGTCCCGGGCGATGGTCTCGGCGCTCTGGCCCGTGTTCTCGGCGATGAGCCGTTCCATGGTCCGCTTGGTGTGCTCCAGGTTCTCCGCCTGGATCTCGATGTCGGCGGTGGTGCCGCCGATGCCCGCCGACCCCTGGTGCATCATGATCCGCGCGTTGGGCAGGGCGTACCGCTTGCCGGGTGTGCCGCCGCACAGCAGGAACTGGCCCATGCTGGCCGCGAAGCCCATGGCGAGCGTCGAGACGTCGTTGGGGATCAGCCGCATCGTGTCGTAGATCGCGAGGCCCGCGTGCACGGAGCCGCCCGGGCTGTTGATGTACAGGCTGATGTCGGTGCGCGGGTCCTCCGCGGACAGCAGGAGCAGCTGCGCGCAGACCCGGTTCGCGGAGACCTCGTCGACCTGGGTGCCGAGGAACACGATGCGCTGGCCGAGGAGTTGGGACGCGAGATGGTCGTCGAGCCGGCTGGGCGGGGTGTCGCCCTCCTCGGCGCGAGGCGTGAGCGTGGTGAGTGGAGTCATGGTCTTTGGTTCCTCCCGTCGAGCGGTGATGCCGTCGACTCCACTCTTGGCCCTGCCCCGGCCCCGCATGCGATTTCTCTGCCCGTGGCAGATTCGCCACGGGCAGAGCCCGCTCTCAGCCCTTCTCGCGCAGCTGCCGGAAGAACGCCCGCACGTCCTCGACCAGCAGGTCTGGTTCCTCCATCGCGGCAAAGTGGCCACCCCGGTCGAACTCCGTCCAGCGCACGATGTTCTCCGTGCGCTCCGCCTTGTGGCGCAGCGGGATCTGGAGCTCGGCGGGGAAGAGCGCGAGCGCGGTCGGTGCGGCCGACGGCTCGTCCGGCAGGGCGACACGACCCGTGGCGTGGGCGCGCTCGTAGTAGATGCGGGCGGCGGAACCGGCGGTCCCGGTCAGCCAGTACAGCATCACGTTGGTGAGCATCCGGTCCCGGTCCACGGCCTCCTCGGGCAGCAGCGCCGAGTCCGTCCACTCCCGGAACTTCTCCACGATCCAGGCGAGTTGGCCGACGGGCGAGTCGCTGAGGGCGTACGCCACGGTCTGCGGCCGGGTGGAGTGCAGGACGGCGTAGCCCGTGCCCTCGCGCGACCATTCGCTCCACCGGCGCCAGGACAGCAGCGCACGCTCCTGCTCCTCCGTACCGAGCTCGTCCAGCTCGTCCTGCGTCGGCTCGGTGGCCTGCTGAGCGCCCGGAAGCAGGTTGAGATGCACGCCGATCACCCGGTCGGGGTGTGCGCGCCCCAGCTCGCGGGAGATGGCGGCACCCCAGTCGCCGCCCTGCGCGCCGAACTGCTCGTAGCCGAGCTGTCGCATCAGCTCGGCCCACGCGTCGGCGACCCGGCCCGCCTCCCAGCCGGTGTCGGCGGCAGGCCCGGACAGCCCGAACCCGGGGATGCTCGGTACGACGACGTGGAACGCGTCGGCAGGATCGCCGCCGTGCGCGGCGGGGTCGGCGAGCGGCCCGACCACGTCCAGGAACTCGACGATCGACCCGGGCCAACCATGCGTGATGATCAGCGGTGTGGCGTCCGGCTCGGGGGAGCGGACATGGGCGAAGTGGACGGTCGATCCGTCGATCGTCGTGGTGAACTGCGGCCACTGGTTGAGCTGCGCCTCGGCGGCTCGCCAGTCGTAGGAGGTGCGCCAGTGGTGGTGGAGCTCGCGCAGGTAGTCCGCCGGCACGCCGTAGGCCCACCCGGTGCCGGGCAGCTCGTCCGGCCAGCGGGTGCGGTCCAGACGTGCGTGGAGGTCGTCGAGGTCGCTCTGCGGGATGTCGAGGCGGAAGGGACGGATGCTGTCCGCGGTCTGTGCGGGCGAAGACGTCATGGCCGCGAGCCTAGTTCCGGACACGGATGCGGCCACCCGGATTAACCGGCCGCCCGACCGATGAGTTCCGCGGCGAGGATCAGTCGGTACAGGTGACCGCGTTCCACGCCCCAGGAGGTGCTCATGACCACCGACGGATTCACCACGTGTCTCTGGTTCGACGGCCAGGCGGAGGAGGCCGCGCACTACTACGTGTCGATCTTCAAGAACTCCAGCATCGGCCGGGTCGGCCGCAACGTCGAGGGAGGCGCGGGCCCCGCCGGCTCCGTGCTGGCGGTGGAGTTCACGGCCAACGGCCAGAAGTTCGTCGCGCTCAACGGCGGCCCGCAGTTCAAGTTCAACGAGGCGGTCTCCTTCCAGATCTTCTGCAGGGACCAGGAGGAGATCGACTACTACTGGACCAAGCTCACCGAGGGCGGCGGCGAGCCCGGCCCCTGCGGCTGGCTCAAGGACAGGTACGGCCTGTCCTGGCAGGTCGTGCCCGACGGGCTCATCGACATGATCAGCGATGCCGACCAGGAGAAGGCGTCCCGCACGACCAAGGCGTTCATGGCGATGGGCAAGTTCGACATCGCGGCCCTGGAGAAGGCGTACGCGGGCGAGTGACGGCCGCTTGCGAGTGACGGCCGGCCCGCCCTCCGCGGGGTAGGGGACGGGCCGACCGCACCTGCCCCTGACCTAGGCCTGTGCCAGCGCCGCCACCTCGGTGGCGCTCAGCGTCCTGCCGCACACCCGGAAGTCGTCCACCGCGCCCTTCAGATACGGATCGGCGTACTGGGACCTGCCGACATACCCGGCGCGGATGTGGTTGCCGAAGTGGCGCGGCTCCACGGTGACGCCCGCGTTGCGGCCGGCCTCCGCGCCGTCGACGTACAGGACCGCCGTCCCGCCGCCGTACGTCACCGCCACATGCACCCACCGGCCGACGGGCAGCGGGTCGGCGTCGATGCGCTGCTCGCCGCCCGCGCCGCCGGCGGTGATCGCATAGCGCAGAGTGCCGTCGCCGCTGAGCGGGGTCAGGAACAGGTTGGCGGTGACGCCGGTGCCGACGTCGAAGATCCTGCTCCAGGCACCCGGCTGCCCGTCGAGGCGTACCCAGGTGGCGAGGGAGTAGGCCAAGGCGCCCGCCAACAGGTCCTCGGCGAGGACGACATGGCCGTCCGTGCCGTCCAGGGACACGGCCCCGCCGATCCGTCCCGAGGCCGACCATGAGGCACCGCCCGCCAGTCGGGCCGTCCGGCCGTTGCCGGTCGCGTCGGCCGCGGTCGTGCCCGAGGTCTCGTCGAAGCGGTGCCAGGCGGCGAACGCCGGGGGAGGGGGCGGGGGCGCGCCGGTGAGCCAGTACACCGAGTAGTGCTGGTGGTGGACGCGGGCGATCGGCAGCAGGGTCACCGCCTCGCCGTCGGCGCGGGCGGTGAAGCGCAGCGGGTTCGACGACGTCTGCCGCACGGAGCTCAGGTCGAGGCGGGGCAGCCAGGAGTTCGCCCGGTCGCCGTAGGCTCCCGCCAGGACCACCGGGCCGTGCAGCACCGCCTGCACATCGGGGTCGTCGGGGGTCGCCTCCACGGTCGTACGCATCGGCAGGGACACCTCGACCCGGTCTCCGGTGCGCCAGGCACGGTCCAGGGCGAGCCAGGTGCCGGGCTTCGGGCGGTCGGGCAGTGCACGGCCGTTGAGCGTGGCGCGGGCGCCGTGGGCCCAGGACGGGATGCGGATCTGCAGCCGGTGCGAGGCCTTTCCGGCGGTCACCGTCAAGGTGGTGGCGGAGCTGTCCGGGAAGCCGGTGGTCTGCCGCCAGGTGATGCCCTGCTCGCGCCACAGGACCTGTGACGGGATGAACAGGTTGACCAGCAGGTCACGGTCGCCGTGCGTGTAGATCGTGTCGGCGAACTTGGCGTGCGTCTCCATGCCGGTGCCGTGGTCGCAGGAGAAGTTGTCGTAGTCGGTGGAGTAGGCGTTCGGATCGGTGCCCATGAAGGACGGCTGGCGCTTGAACGAACCGGGCGCGAGACCGGTGTAGTAGATGTTGAAGCCGTGCTCGGAGTCCGGGTCCTGCTCGCCCAGCATCTGGTTGAACAGCGTGCGTTCGTAGTGGTCGAGCAGATCGGTGCGGCCAGGCGTGTGGAAGTGCAGCAGCCGGGTCAGCTTCAGCATGTTGTAGCTGTTGCAGTTCTCGCACGTGTTGTCGGACAACTGCCCGGCGACCACGTCCGGTTCGTGGAAGGCCTCGCCGTTGCTGTTGCCGCCGATGACGTACGAGTGGTGGCCGGTGACGATCTGCCAGAAGTTCGCGGCGATGGTGCGATAGCGGTCGGGGCGGCCCTCCTCCCACAGCCGCAGCGCGCCGACCATCTTCGGGATCTGCGTGTTGGCGTGCAGACCGGCGAGCCGGTCCTCGCCCCTGGCCAGCGGGTCGAAGACCCGGGCGTGCGTGAAGCGCTCGGCGACGTCGAGCCACTTGCCGTCCCCGGTGAGGGCGTGCAGATCGGCGAGGACGTCGTTCATCCCGCCGAACTCGGTCTCCAGCACCCGCTGCATCTGCTCGTACGACAGCTTCGCGGTGCGTGCGTCGACCCACCGCGCCTGCTGGAGCACCACGTCCAGGGCCTGGTCGTTCCCGGCCAGCCGGTACTGCTCGACCAGCCCGGCCATGATTTTGTGGATGGTGTAGTACGGCGCCCATACGCCGGTCCCGGCCTCCAGGCGGTCGAAGAAGCTCTCCGGGAAGGCGGACAGATACCCCCTGGCGAACCCGGCGGCCGGCGAAGCGGCCTGGCACTTGGCGAGCTCGGCGACCAGGGTGCGGCCCTTGTCGCGCAGGGCCGTCTCACCGGTGCCCGCGTAGGCGAGGGCGAGTCCGGAGAGCAGATGGCCGGTGGAGTGGCCGCGCAGCTCGACGCCCGGCCCCTCCCAGCCGCCGCAGGGCTGGGCACCGCTGGAGAGGCCGACGTTGGTACGGAAGGTGTGAAGCAGCCGGTCGAGGTCGACGAAGCGCAGATAGGCCGAGTTGCGGCGCTGGTTGTCCCGGAAGGGGCTGTCCAGCAGGGTCACCGCGGTGAGCGGGAAGGGCCGCACGACGGAAGCGGCGGCCCGGGCGGCTCCGTTCGCGGCGTGCGCGGTCCCTGGGCCGGTGAGGGCGAGGGCCGCCGAGGCGGTGCCGGTGGCCGCGAGGAACTGGCGTCTGCCGAGGGGTGGGGTCATCACCGTTGTCCTTTGCATGTCGGGGAGTCGGGCGGCGGTGTCCCTTCACCGCCCCACTATGGTTCGAAATACCGAATGTTGTGCGACATGCTGTGCGGTGGACACGCTAGGCGCCTGCTGTGTGATGTCAACAGCGCTCAATGGGACATGAGTTGCTGATGCGCAATCACCTGTGTGATCTCTCGGGTGATCCGCAGGATGCCGGGGGAGCGCACCGGGCACGGCTTCGGCGTGGACGTCGTCGGTGCCAGGCAGAAGTGCAGATAGTCCTGGTCGAGGTGGAGGGCGGTGCGGTCGCGGCCCGGCTGGGTGCAGTAGTCGCGGTGTTCGTGTTCGTAGGCCGTGCACGGCAGGTACTGGGACCAGCTGTAGCGGGCGCCGGCGGGGCTGACCGTCGCGCCCGCGTCGGCGACGAGGTCGCCCGAGACGGCCGCCTGCTGCTCGTACATCTGGTTCACGCGCCGCACCCGGTCGGGCGTGATCGGGTCCGGGCCCTGCAGCACCCACACGATCCGCGGACGTCTGCTGCCGCCCGCCGCGGCGATCTGCTCGGTGAGCCGGCGCAGGTCGGCCCGGTAGCGGGTGAAGTACTTCTTCTGCGAGGCGTTGTAGGTGATGCCGTCCATGCACCACGTGAAGCCCCACGCGTTGCCCCAGAACTGCATGACCACATAGTCCGGATGCTGCGCACGGACCAGTGCCGCCGCCTTCTCCGCGTCCGGCACCAGCGACTTCGCCCCGGTGCCCTCCAGGTAGTCACACAGGGTGGTGCCCGAGTACGGAGCACTTGTGTACTTCGCCCTCAGGTCCCGGCGAAGCTCCTGCCCGAGCACGTTCTGGGCCTCCATCGCGAGCGAATCCCCGAGGTAGAGCACGCGCGGCGCCACGGCAGGGGCGCCCGAGGAGGCCGGGGCCTGCTGATGGGTCGTCGATGCCGATGCTCCCGGGACGGAAGGAGAGGGCGGTGCCTCCTCAGGGCCGGACGACGGATCGCCGCACGCGCTGAGCAGCAGCACTCCGGTCAGCAGCATCCCCACGATCCACGGCTTCCGCATACGGCAACTCCAGCCCCGGCAACCGAAAACGGCTCCCCAGGCAAGCACAGGCAGGCCCAAGGCGGAAGACACCGGGGTGAGTTCAGGCGCCGTCCGGGCGTTCCAGACGCTCCAGCAGGTCCATGAGGTCGGTCAGCGGCAGCGGTTTGGCGAGGTGGGCGTCGAATCCGGCCGCCCGCGAGAGGGCACGGTCGCTGCCCTGGCTGAACCCGGACACCGCGATCAGCCGCAGCGTGCCGCCGTCCGGCCGCGCCCGCAGGGCCCGTGCGACCGCGTAGCCGTCGATGTCCGGCAGGCCCAGGTCGCACAGGACGACGTCGAAGGCGTGCGTCTCGGTGGCGGTGAGGGCGCCCTGGCCCGTGTGCACCGCCGTGACCCGGTGGCCCTGGCGTTCCAGCAGGGTGCGGTAGGTGGCGGCCAGGTCCGTGTTGTCCTCGACGATCAGGAGGGACAGCCGGCGGGGGGAGCCATGGACGGCCGGCGGCCGGGACGGGCGAAAGCTCACGGTGTCGGTCGTCGGCAGCAGCACCGTGAACATCGCGCCCTTGTCCGGCCCGTCGCTGTGCGCGGAGATGCGACCGCCGTGCAGTTCCACCACCGTCCGCGCCACCGCCAGCCCGAGCCCCAGGCCCTCGGGGGTGTCAGGGCCGGCCGGAGCGGCCCGCATGAACACCCCGAACAGCTCCTCGGCCTGGGCGGGGGAGAAGCCGATGCCGTCGTCCCGCACGATCAGCCGGGCCTGCCCGCCGGCGGCCGTCAGACCCACCTCGGTGCGGCCGCCCGGCCGGGTGTACTTCAGCGCGTTGGACAGCAGGTTCGTCAGCACCTGGGCCAGCCGCAGCCGGTCGCCGTCCACCATGACCGGCTCGGCCGGCAGCACGACCGTCAGCGTGCGGCCCTCGTGCCCGAACAGGCCTTGGATGTCGGCGCACGCGCCCTGCACGACGGACCGCACGTCGACCGGATCGCACACCAGCTCCAGCCGCCCGGTCACCGCGCGCGTGCCGTCCAGCAGGTCGTTGCTCATCCGCGCCAGCGTGCTCAGCTGCCGCTCCAGGACGGACAGCGCCGGATGGCCCTGCGGCATGTCGAGGGCCGTACTCCTTGGGGCGCAGCATCAGCTGGACACCGTCGACGGACGCCAGGCGGGCGGCGGAGTCGATGCGCAGCGCGCCGACCTGCAGCACGCTCGGCAGCTCAGGCGGCTGCGAGCGGCGCAGCACGGCGTGGATACGGGCCACCAGTTCCCGCTGGGAGAACGGCTTGACCAGGTAGTCGTCCGCCCCGATCTCCAGGCCCGCCACCCGGTCGGCCTCCGCGCCGCGCCCCGTCACGACGATGACCGGCAGCCGGCTCGTGGACCGCAGCGCCCGCAGCAGCTCCAGGCCGCTGCCGTCCGGCAGCCCCAGATCGAGAACGGCGAGATCTACACCGCCCTCGTACAGGGCGGCCTTCCCGGCACGCGCGTCCATGGCCCAGGTGACCGTGAAGCCCGCGCGCTCCAGATAGGAACGGCACATCAGTGCGAAGTCGGGGTCGTCCTCGATCAGAGCGAGGTGCGGTCGCATTCCGCATCACCCGGTCCGTCTGGCGTCCGCCCGTTGTGTCGCTGATGAGCGGGCGTTGATGCCCCGACCATGTGGCGAAGGTAGAACAGTAAATGCCCACGGTCCAGGGGGGAGCCGCTCGGGGGGTTCCGGCACGGGCTCGTGCGATGCGGGGATGCCGCATTGATCGCACCAGCCCGTGCCGGTACGTGCGCCCCGGCGCGTGTCAGCCGCTACGGCGTGACCGAGGGGCTCACACCCGGTCGGCGGCGATCAGCAGATACTGGAAACTGCCGTTCTTGTACGCGGTCAGGAACGTGTCCTCGATGCCCGTGACCAGGTGGTCCGCCTGCCGGCGCAGCTCCCAGTAAGGGATGGTGTCGGCCGTGAGGTCCTGTACGTGGACGGGCACGAGGCGGTGGCGGGCCATCGCCCGGAAGTACTCCGAGCGCGGGTGGATGTCGCAGATGTAGTGGGCGTTGATCTGGGAGACCTCGCGGGAGGCCCGGCCGTAGGTGTCGTTGTAGCAGCCGGTGATCACCACGTAGCGCCCGCCGCGGCGCAGCAGCCGGGAGTGCTCGGCGAACAGCAGTTCCAGCTCGACGTACATGGTCGACTCGTTGTTCCACGACGCCGCGTACGCGCCGGTGGCGAAGCCCGTGTCGAGCATGTTGCGGTGGTGGTAGCGCACCCGGCTGTCGATGCCCCGCTTGCGGGCCTGCTCGTTGGCGAACGCGGCCTGCTTGGCGGAGATCGTCACGCCGTCCGCGTGGCAGCCGTACCGCAGATGCGCCACGACGCTGCCGCCGCCGCGTCCGCAGCCGGCGTCGAAGACGCGGTCGGCGGCGGACAGCGGGCCGAGGTGGCCGGCCAGGAGCTCGGCCTGGGCGTGCTCCAGGCGGTGCAGTTCGGTGGTGATCCGTTCCCGCCGCAGGTCGGGGTCGGGCTCGTCGAGCACGGTCCAGTCGACGTCGCCGACGCCGTAGTGGTGGTGATAGAGATCGTCGATCTTGCCCAGTTCGAGGTTGACCGGGTTCTCCTCGGCGTTCCAGTAGTCCGCGACGCGGTTCTGGTACGTGGACTGGGTCGGCACCGGTGCCGCCTTGGTGTCGGCGTGGGGGGCGATGGTCAACTAGGACTCCTCGTGGTGCGTCTGACGGGTTGTCAGCACAGCGGGCGTTACCAGTAGTCGGGCAGGTGGTAGCGGTGGGTGTTGGTGGCGTGCCACTCGTGGTTGCCGGCCACCCAGTCGGACAGGCCCCGGGCGTAGCGCTCCACGAGGGGCGAGGTGGCGGCGAGGAGGGCGGACTCGTCCTCGAAGGCGGTCATGATCTCGTTGTGGATCTCGACGGCCTTCAGATAGGCGGCCTTCAGCCCGCACCGCTCGTTGGCGGCGAGGACCTGGGGCAGGTTGAGGTGGGTGGGGTCGCTCGCCAGCTCCTTGGTGAAGGAGTAGAGGTCGTTGACGATGGTGGTGGCGTTGCAGGCGAGTGCGGTGATGCGCTGGATCTCCGGGCGGGCGTAGACGGCCTCCGGCAGCTCGTAGCCGTCCACCGCGTCGATGATCGACAGACAGGGGCGGAAGTTGTTGAACTGCCGCATCACCAGGTACTCCCACACCTGCGGCACATACCGGATCTCCGCCCAGGCGGCCTCGGCGAGATAGCCGAGGTGCAGCCGTGCCATGTCGTGCACGAACCGGTCGGTCTGGCTGGGGGTGGCGACGGCGGCGTAGTCCTTCATCGCCCAGTGGTACGAGCGCAGCGGCCCGTCGGCCTGCACTCCGCGCGCCCACTGCTCCTGCAGCGCGGGTGTGCTGTGGAAGGGGTCGAGCGCCGACTGGGCCAGGATCAGCCGGCCGCCGAGACCGCGCCGGGCGCCGCCCCTGCCCTCGTCCTCCTCGCAGTAGCAGCTGTCGACGAGGTTCTCCGCCAGCAGGAACTTGCCGGCGGCGGTGAGGCGTTCCAGGTCGGCCGCCGCCGGATGCTGGAGCACCACGGCCCGGCCGAACTGGAAGCCCGAGAAGTCCCCGGACCAGGCCTTCGGGAACAGGTCGAGGCCGTGGGCCCAGGCCTCCAGCCTGCGGTCGACCTCCTCCACCTTCGCCGGGTCGGCGGGGGCGACCCGCCGGTACTTGAGGCCGGGGATCGCCCCGCCGCGCCGGGTGCGAACGGTGCGGGCCAGATTGGGCGGCCCCGGCAGCGAGGACGAGGCGGCGGACGTGCTCATTGCGTGCTCCACCCTCAGTCGGCCGTCCGGCCGATCTGGACGTTCTCCAGGATCCCGGCCGCATCCGGCACCAGGATGGCCAGCGAGTAGTAGGCGGTCACCAGGTAGCGGATGATCGCGGCCGTGTCGATGCCCATGAAGCGCACGTTCAGGCCCGGCTGGAACTCGTCGGGGATGCCGGTCTGGTAGAGCCCGATCACCCCCTGGTCGGACTCCCCGGTGCGCAGCGCGATGATGCTGCTGGTGTGATCGCGACTGATCGGGATCTTGTTGCAGGGGAAGATCGGAACCCCCCGCCAGGCAGGGATCTCATGCCCCTCGACGCTCGCCGTGCCCGGCACCAGACCGCGCCGGTTGCACTGCCGGAAGAAGGCCGCGATCGCCTTCGGATGGGCGAGGAACACCTTGGTCTTGCGGCGCATGGCCAGCAGCTCGTCCATGTCGTCCGGGGTCGGCGGCCCGGTGAAGGTGCTGACGCGCTGGCCGTAGTCGACGTTGTGCAGCAGCCCGAACTCCCGGTTGTTGACCAGCTCCCACTCCTGGCGCTCGCGGATCTCCTCGACCGTCAGGCGCAGCTGCTGCTCGGTCTGGTTCATCGGGTTGTTGTAGAGGTCGGCGACCCGGGTGTGGACCCGCAGGACGGTCTGGGTGAGCGACAGCTCGTACTCGCGCGGCGCGAGGTCGTAGTTCACGAAGCCGCCGTTGAGCGTCGGCTCGCCGACATGGCCGGCCTGTACGGGAACGTCCGCCTCGCCCTTGCGGTTCATCGGCAGCTTCTGCCGTGCCGCGAACGCCTCCAGATGTGCGGCGAGCGAGGGCACCCGGTCGGTGAACTCCCTCACCACGTCCCAGGGCAGCACCAGCAGTACGCCGGCCGTCTCCGCCCGCACCGAGCTCAGCCACAGCGGGTCGGACTGCCCGATGGCCTCGTCGCCCATCTGGTCGCCGTCGGCGACGACCCCGATGATCTCCTCCTCGCCGTACTTGCCCTCGGTGAACCGGGTGAACTTGCCGTGCACGACGAGATAGGCCTCCGTGACCCGCTGCCCGGCCTCGAACAGCACCTGTCCCGCCCGCACCTCCCGGACCCGGAAGCGGGTGGCGACCTCCTTGAGGACCTCGGTGTCGGAGTAGCCGCGCAGCACCGGCAGTTCGGTGAGGGTCTCGGGGATGACCTTGATGTCGTCGGCGCCGTTCTGCTCGAACTGCACCCGCCCGCGGCCGATCCGCAGTTGCAGACGCCGGTTGACCCGGTAGGTGCCGCCCTTGACGTCCACCCACGGCAGCGTCCGCAGCAGCCAGCGCGAGCTGATGGCCTGCATCTGCGGTTCGGACTTGGTCGTCGTGGCGAGCTGGCGCGCCGCCTGGGTGCTGAGACTGGTCAGCTGCCCCTCGCCGTCGGGTGCGGTGGCGGGTTCCTCGGTGGCGGGTTCGGTGGCGCTTTCGGGGGCGGACACATTCCCTCCCTGGGGACGTACCTGGCGACGTACAGGAGTGAGCGGAGTGGTCGTGGTTGAAGGCGACGCCGCGGTGGACGACAGCTCGGCGTCGCATGTACAAGGCAAACAGCCTCGCGGATGCCCCGGTACGGCGCAAAGGGGGCGGTTTCACCGCCTGGTAACGCAAACCTCGCGAACGAGGCAGCACGCCGAGGCCTCCGCGCTCCCGCGCCCCTCACTCCATCCCGTGCGCCCCCGCCGCCCGCAATGAAAGCTTCGAGGTGAGAGGTGCAGCGGGTGCCGCCGAGTGGGGTGCAGGTCAGCGATCGGTCGATGCGGATGACGTTGATCGCGGTGGCGGCGAAGACGCTGCCGAGGCGGGTCGCCGGCATGGTTGCGGTAGCGCGTGCGGCGAAGGCCGGTGACGCGCGGTCAGGAACAAGGCGGCCGTGGTGCAGCCGGCAGCAACGACATGCACGTCCGGCAGTAACTGCCGTTCCGCGAGCGCATGGTGGACCGGTTCGGTCATCTCCGTCGGCCGCCACGGCGTCGGCGGGGGCCGCGTGCGTGATCACGTGCAGCGTGTCCGAGGCTCACAGGTGTCGGTCAGATGCGCCTTGTAGCCGGTCCAGCCGGAGCCATACTGACCTGCACTCTCCAGCCACCGCCATTAGGGAACTGGCCGACCCGGCGAGCCCGAAAGACCCATCGCCAGGACGGCTGGTCAACGAACGGTGGGCTGCGAAGCCGCCGCGGCGTGCGCGACGGACTGGCTGACCGTGTCCAGCGCCGCTGCCCTTGCCGCGTCGGTCATGCGGGCCGGTCCATGGGTGACCACGGGGTCGAGGACCTGTGGCCGACGAACTCCAACATCCCGCGATGGATGTGGAACAGGAAGTCGTGCATCGAGCCGAAGGAGGGCGGCGCCGCCGGTACGGCCGAGAGATCTGAACCGGTACCGGGAATCAGGCGGCGACGAGCTCCCGCTCGCGGTCCGGCGTCTTGACCTTGGGGTTCTTGTTCGGCAGCGAGAGCCGGAAGACCTTGCGCCACGCGGAGAACACCTGCTTGGGCAGCGGCCCGGTGACGTACTCCAGCTCGTACTTCTCGAACAGCGCGCGCACCTTCACCGCGACCTCGGCGTACCGGTTGCTCGGCAGGTCCGGGAACAGATGGTGCTCGATCTGGTGCGAGAGGTTGCCGGTCATGAAGTGCATGGCCTTGCTGCCGCTGATGTTGGCCGAGCCCATCATCTGGCGCAGGTACCACTGCCCCCGCGTCTCGCCCTTGATCGACCGGCGCTCGAAGACCTGCACGCCCTCAGGGAAGTGCCCGCACATGATCACCGAGTGGGACCAGATGTTGCGGACCAGGTTCGCGGTGAACGTGGCGGCGAGCGTGGGGAGGAACGAAGGACCCGACAGCAGCGGGTGAATCACGTAGTCCTTGAGCACCTGCTTGCGGATCTTGCGGCCCACGGCCTTGGCCCGCGCGCGGAACTCCGGGTTGTTGCGGCGGCGCTTGTGCAGGTTCTTGCCGAGCTCCAGGTCGTACGCCGCGATGCCGTACTCGAAGAAGCAGGCGTTGAGGAAGTTCCACAGCGGCTGGCCGAGGTGGAACGGCTGCCACTTCTGGTCCTCGTCGACGCGCATGATGCCGTAGCCGAGGTCGTTGTCCTTGCCGATCACGTTGGTGTACGTGTGGTGCAGCTCGTTGTGCGAGTGCTTCCACTGGTCGGCCGGCGAGACGTGATCCCACTCCCAGGTGGTGGAGTGGATCTTCGGGTCGCGCATCCAGTCCCACTGGCCGTGCAGGATGTTGTGGCCGATCTCCATGTTGTCCATGATCTTCGCCACGGACAGGCCGGCGGTGCCGAGCAGCCACGCGGGCGGGAAGATCGAGAACAGCAGCACGCCCCTGCTGACCAGTTCGAGCTTGCGCTGCGCGGAGATGACCTTGCGGATGTAGGCGGCGTCGTTCTCGCCGCGGCCGGCGATCACCTCGTCGCGGATCGCGTCCAGCTCGCGGCCGAGCTCCTCGATCTGCTCCGCGGTCAGGTGGGCGGTGGGGTCGATGGCGGTCAAGGTGCTCCTACCGGTCGATGTCACAGGGGCCCGCCGCGGCGGACACACAGGTCTGGATGAGGACGCCCGGCTCGGCTTCAGTGAGCTCGCCGGTGCGCACGTCGCGGACGGCACCAGCCTTGAGCGGCGAGATGCAGCCGAAGCAGATGCCCATGCGGCACCCGGAGGGCATCAGCACGCCGGCCTCCTCGCCGACGTCCAGCAACGGCGTGGCGCCGTCCGCGTCGACGGTCTTGCCGGTGGCGCTGAACGTGACCTCGCCGCCGTCGCCGGCGACGACGATGCTGGGGCGGAAGCGTTCGGTGTGCAGGCGCTCCTGTACGCCGTGCTCGCTCCAGTGCGCTTCGATGGCGTCGAGCAGGCCCGCGGGTCCGCAGGCCCAGGTCTCGCGCTCGGCCCAGTCGGGTACGAGTTCGTCGAGACGGGTGATGTCGAGCGTGCCGTGTGTGTCGGTGTGCACCTCGGTGAGCCGCAACTTCTTGTCGGCGACCAAGTCGTGCAGTTCGTTGCGGAAGATCACATCTTGCGGCCGTGGCGCGCAGTGGACCATGACGACGTCGTCGAACTCGGTGTCGCGCAGCATGCCCATCACGGGTGTGATGCCGCTGCCGGCCGTCAGGTACAGCACCTTGGCGGGCGTGGCCTGCGGCAGCACGAAGTCACCGGTCGGCTGGTCGAGCTGGATCAGCGTGCCCGGCTTCGCCCGGCGGACCAGGTGGTTGCTGACCTTGCCGTCCGGGATCGTCTTCACGGTGATCGTGACGCGGCCGTCCGGGCGGTTTGCCGGCGAGGTGATGGAGTAGGCACGCCACAGGCGCACCCCATCGACGTCGACCCCGATCCGCACGTACTGACCGGCCCTGTGGCCGCGCCAGCCCCGTCCCGGTCTGATCACGATGGTCGCGGCGTCACCCGTCTCGGGGTGCACGGCCTCGATGCGCCCACGCAGGTCGGCGCCCGCACGCAGCGGGCTGACCAGGTCGAGGTAGTCCGACGGCAGCAGCGGCGTCGTGACCATCTCCAGCAGTTTCCACGCCCTGCCGCGGAGGGCCGCACTCATCATGACTCCAGCTTGCTGTGCCTCAAGGCGTAAAGTCCTGACCGCAGGACGTGAATCTGGTCGGTCGAATTGTTCGCAGGGAACAAAAACGTGAGCCATGCCATCCGGAGGGCCAGCGAACTGGCCCTGGACGAGACGACGGTCACCGCACTTCGGGCCGCGCTGAGGACCACCGCCGACGAGGTCGTCCAGGCGATCATCGACGAGGTCCCTTCCTACGCCAACGCCCTTTCGGGCAGCATGGGCGGCACCATCCGCCGAGCCGTGCGCACCGCCCTGGGAAACTACCTGGACCTGGCGAGCGGGAACGCCACGGGTGGTGATGCCGGCGACGCCGCCTACGAGCTGGGCCGCGGCGAGGTGCGCGACGGCCGTTCGATGGACGCCCTGCTCAGCGCCTACCGCGTCGGCGCCCGCGTGGCCTGGCGATGCCTGGCAGCGGGTGCAGTACCCGCAGGTCTGCCCGCCGCCGAGGTCGCCAAGTTCGCCGAACTGACCTTCGCCTACATCGACGAGCTCTCCGCCGCGAGCGCCGCGGGCCACGCCGACGAACTGGCCGCTCGGGGCAGGGCCCAGGAGCGCCACCTGGAACACCTGGCCCGCGACCTCCTCGCCGGCGCGAGCCCGGACGTGCTGCTGGCCTCTGTTCAGCGGGCGGGGTGGCAGCCTCCGGCCTCGCTGACCGCGGTCCTGCTGCCCGCCGACCAGGCCCGGCCTGCCTACCGCGCGCTCGACCCGAGCACCCTCGTCCTCGACGATCTGCCGGACGCCACCGGTGTGCTGCTCGTCCCCGATGCCGACCGACCACATCTCCTGCGGCAGCTGACCGACCGCACCGCCGTGGTCGGCCCGGCCCGGCCATGGACTCGTGCGTCCGCCTCGTACGCACGAGCGCTGCGCGCGCGCTCCCTCTCCGCTGATATTCGCGACACCGAGGACCACCTGCCGGAGCTGGTGCTGAGCGCCGACCTGGACGCGTTCGCAGACCTGCGTGCCCGAGCCCTCGCACCCCTGCGGACCTTGCCCGTCGCGACCGCACAGCGGCTGGAGGAGACGCTGCGCGAGTGGCTGCTGCACCAGGGCAGGCGGGACGAGGTGGCGGCGGCGCTGTTCGTCCACCCCCAGACGGTCCGGTACCGGATGTCGCAGCTGCGGGAGCTGTTTCCGGACCTCGCATCGCCACACCGGGTCCTTGAACTGACGCTGGCGGTCGGTCTTCGGGCCGGCTGACACGTACTTCGACCGGACGAGCGGTGTCGGTGATCCGGTCCGCTATGCCCTGGAAAACAGCTTTCAAATCACCGTGCAGGGCGCTGTGCGGCCCCCCGTGCCTCTCTTCCGGCAGATCAACCGGACGACCGACCGGGCCGACGCGGCACACCGCGCGAGGGATGATGGGGAGGGAATGACGGAACCTTAGGTCAGGAGCTTCCATGGCGAAGCGGGTTCACCGACCCCGTGAGGACGCCGAGTTCAAGTTCATCCTCGGGATGAGCGGAGTTCCGGTCCTCGCCTACTTCACCGGGACATGGCCCAAGGCGATCGAGCCCTGCAGGGTGATGGACCTCGTCATGAGTGGCATCGCCGACGACTACACGAGCCGGCTGACGGTCGTCCGCGCCGACATCACACGTTGTCCGGCCGCAACCGAGCGATACGGGATCACCGGAGCGCCGTCCCACGTCCTGCTGAAGGAGGGAGAGGCGGTGGCGCACGCCACGGGGCCCACGACCATCGCCGACGTACGGAAGTTCCTGGACGACCACCTCTGAGCGGCCGCTGAGGCACGTGGCCGCCACATGCGCCAGGTCTTGTCCACGTCCGAAGCAGCCCGCGGCTGCGATTCAGGGGCGGGGTGGGGTGCTCAGGAACCGGTGGAGGGAGGTCGTCATGCTGGTGACAAATGTGTTGCGGGTCGGGTCGTCGAGGTGGTCCAGGGACAGGTAGGGGTTGAGGTCTTCCAGCTCGACCAGGAGCAGGTCACCCTCCTGGGTGCGGCAGGCGTCCACGCGCTGGATGCCGTGATCGAGGGTGTTCCAAGCAATGAAGCGGCGGGCGAAGTCGAGGTCGGCTTCGGCGGGCTGGTAGGGCTCAAGAACCCAGCGCCGTTCGGGGTCGGGGGCGTGCAGGGCGTACTGGAAGGCATCGTCCACGTAGTAGAACGACACCTCGTAGCGGAAATCGATGCGAGGCTGGACCAGGATGTCGCCGTAGGCGAGGCCGGCCAGCTCCTGCTGAGGCACGAAGCTGAGGCCGATGGAGTCCGCCCCCGCCTTCGGCTTGACCACGTACTGGTCGGTCTCGGGCAGGCGGCCGAGGTCCTGGGGCCGGTCAATGGTCGGGATGACCGGGTATTCGGCTGCGGTCAGGTCCAGCAGGTATTGCTTGCCTGCCATGTCGGCCCGGCCGGACAGCGGGTTGTAGACGCGGGTGCCGCGTGCTACGGCCTGGTTCCGGAAGGCGTCGTATTCCTTCTGGTAGTGGAGCACGGGGCCGCTGTTACGGATCACGACCACGTCAAAGGCGTCCATGAGAGCGGCGGCGTCCAGCGGATGGCACAAAGCGACGTCGAAGTCGTTCCGTAGCCGGGACGACAGGAAAATGTCCTCGTCGCAGTAGCGCCGCCCCCGTGCCTCGTAGGCGAGATCGGTCACGAACAAAACGCTGGGGCGGCCGGGCACGGGGCATCTCCTGGGTCGGTGGCCACCAACCTACCCAGACCGCCGGGCACCGCCCATACCGGGCAGTGTCGACGGTCGGCCAGTCGGAGGTCTTGCGGGTGTTCCTGGTCCCGGGCATGCCCGGGACACTGACCGTCTTGATCGCGAGGTTCAGACGGCGTCTCGCCCAGGTCCCGAGCTTGCCCGCATAAGCACGGTCAGCCGAGAAAACGGTGATCTCGGGATGGGTCAGCGGCAGGCGGAAGGGGAATTCCCCCCGCCGTGGCCCGTGGGCCATGAAGCCCCGGCGGGAAAGCCCGATAGGACAGCTGGTAGCGGGCCGGCTGATGTTCGCCGGGGCAATGGGCCGCAGATGTGCGGTCAGCGGTCGAGGAAGGCGTTCACTTCGGTGCCGAACTTGACGGCGTACTGGTAGAGGAAGCCATGGCCGGCGTCCGGGTAGATGTGCAGCTGGGCGTTGGGGAGGTACTTGGCCAGCAGGTGGGAGTTCTCGGCGGGCATCAGGAGGTCGCTCTCGCCG
Organism: Streptomyces sp. NPDC002092; assembly: GCF_053593775.1. Lineage (NCBI taxonomy): Bacteria > Bacillati > Actinomycetota > Actinomycetes > Kitasatosporales > Streptomycetaceae > Streptomyces > Streptomyces sp. NPDC002092. The sequence goes on along the minus strand of NZ_JBSFDG010000007.1, from coordinate 83,408 downwards.
TCGGCGACCAGGACCGGCTGGAAGAGGGACTTCAGGCGGACCATCTTGGACTTGTCGGTGATGCCCCACTCGGACCACGCGGTGAGCTGGTGGTCGCGGGTGACGAGGCTGGTGGGGGCGTCGTGGTCGGTGGTGCGCTGCCCGAGGCGTTGCAGGAACTGCGTTCCCGCGGCCTGGCTGGTGGGGGTGTGCTTGAAGAACAGGAAGAGGTAGTCCTCGGGGCCGGGGCTGTCCTTCAGGGTCCGCTGCAGGATGTGGGGGTCGGATGCGCGCTGGTCCACTCCGCCCTGGGGGCCGGTGGCGGCCAGGACGACGCGGCGGACCTGCCAGGGGCGGCGCAGGGCGACCTCCTGGGCGACCTCGCCGCCGAGGGAGAAGCCGAGCAGGTCGTAGCGGGGCAGCTTGAGGGCGTCGATGAAGTCGATGGCGTCCAGGGCCATCTGCTGGTCGGTGCTGGGGGTGGTGCCGGTGGAGCCGCCGACGCCGACGTTGTCCACGAGGATGACCTCGCGCTTGGTGGCGATGGTGTCGATGAGCTTGGGGTCCCAGGAGTCGAGGTTGCCGCGGAAGTGCTGGAGGAAGACCAGTGGCACGCTGCCCGCGCCGGGGTGGCCGAAGCGGCGGTACTGGTAGGTGACGCCGTTGGCGGCCTTGATGCGCAGGTTGGGGGCGGTGCTGGCGGTCTCGGTGTTCTGGGTCTGGGCGACCGCCTGCCGCGTGCCGCTGGAGCTGCCGCTCACGGCGTTGGCCATGGTCGGTGCCGTGGCGGTGAGGGCCGCGACGACCGACATGGCGGCCAGCGCCATCGCGGTGCGCCGGGAGATACGGGTACGTCGGTTGGTTGAGGACATGCGCATTCCTTGAGTCGGGCCGGAGGTCTTCCCCGGCGCGTTGAACTTGCCGTGCGCTCCCACGTGCGGATGTTCCGCGGGGCGCAGGGATCGTGGGGCTGTTCCTGACCCGGCGACTCCGTCGACCGGGCCCGCCGCCGTATGGATGTGAACGCCCTGATGGAGCCGGTCACCTCAAAATCGGATCCGGGCCGGAGGTCATGGCCCGCGCGAGTGTGAGGGAGCGGGGTGTGACGGCGCCGGTGAGCCGGGGGCGGAGAAGGAACCCCGCGTGATCGACATGTGCCGAAGGTTCCTGGGCAACCGGCCGTCAGGGCAGTTCCGGGTAGAGCGCGGCGACGCCTCCGGCCAGTCCGGCCTGGACCTGACGGCTGATGTCGTCCGCGACGATCTCGTACGCGTCGGCGGCGATGCCGTCGACGGCGAGTCGGGCGACCTCGGCGGGGGCGGTCTTGGGCCCGGAGGCCTCCCGGATCATGTCGGTGTCCATGGGGCCGAGGTGCAGTCCGGCCACCTGGATGCCCTGCTCGGCGAGCTGTACGCGCAGGGCGTTGGTGAGCGACCACTCCGCGGACTTGGCGGCGCAGCAGGCGCCGGACTGCGGGAAGCTGAACCAGCTCAGGACGGACAGGATGTTCAGGATGGTGCCGCCGCCGTTGGCCGCGATCTGGGGTGCGAAGCCGCGGACCACCGAGAGCGTGCCGTAGTAGTGGGTGTCCATCTCCAAGCGGACGTTGTCGAGGTCGCCCGTGAGCAGGTCGGTGCCGGTGCCTGTCCCGGCGTTGTTGATCAGGACCGTCACGTCACCCGTTGCCTTCGCGGCTGCCGCCACGGAGTCGGGGTCGGTGATGTCGAGGGCGATGGGCTTGGCTCCCGGCAGGTCGACCTTGTCGGGGTTGCGGGCCCCGGCGTAGACGGTGGCGCCGCGGCTGAGCAGTTCGGCGGCGAGTGCGCGACCCAGCCCGCGGTTGGCGCCTGTGACCAGGACGGTGCTGGTGGAGAGGTCCATGAGAAGTCCCTGGTGCGTTGAGTGGGGAGGTCAGGCGGTCGGGCGCTGAGGTCGGTGATGCGGCGGTGGCGAAGGCGGTGCGCCGACCGTTGTGGACGGCGGTGGCTACGCAGCGGAGACGGCCGGTGCCGACGGTGACCCGGCGTGGGAAGGTGAGGTTGACGCCCTGCGTGGTGTAGCCGGTTCCGGCGGGGAGTTGGCTGTGGACGGCGGCGCCAGTGCGTTGTCGGCGAGGGTGGTGAGGATGCCGCCGTCGACGCCGAGTGCGTTGTAGTGCCACTCCGCGGGGGTCATCTCGAACACGGCCCGGCCCGGTTCGACCTCGACGTGCAACAGGCCGAGTGTCAGGGATGCCTTGAAGCCGATGCGGCGGAACACTCGGCCGCAGAGCGCTCATGCCTGTTCGTTGATGAGGCCGGCGTAGTGGCCCAGGTTCCGCTCGATCTCTTCTAGACCGATCTCGGCGATGGCCTTTCCGAGCTTCGGTACGCGGGCCTGGAATCCTGGCCAGTTGACCGATTCCGCGAACTCCGCCCAGGACGCGCGCAGATCGGCCACCGGCGGCAGGGTCGACCGGTTGATCTGTGCCTTGGCGCCCAGGACGGACTGCTTGTCGAACGAGGCGATGCGCGCTGCAACGCCGCTGACCAGGTCGTCGAGTTCGGCGTCGGCGACGGTCCGGGTCACCCATCCGTACCGCTCGGCCGTATCGGCGTCGAAGTCCTGGCTGGTGAGGATCGCTTCGAGCGCCCGGTCCCGCCCCAGGAGCCGGGCCAGACGGTCGCTGCCGCCGCCGCCCGGAACGATGCCGATCGCGACCTCGGGCTGGCAGAAGAACGCCTCCTCGCGGCTGGCATAGCGCAGATCGAAGGCCAGGGTGATCTCGTCCCCGCCGCCCCGGGTGCGTCCGCGGATGGAGGCGATGCTGATGAACGGTGCACTGGTCAGGCTCGTGACCAGGTCGACCCATGTCGGCGTTCCGTCGGCACTGTTCAGAGCCAGGAGTTCGGGCACCTCGCCGAGATCGGCGTGGTTGAAGAAGTATCCGGGTGTGCCGCTGTCGAAGATGACGACCTGCACCTGCTCGTCCCGGCTCAGCTCGTCGACGACGTCGACCAGTTGGCTGATGGTGTCCGCGCCGACGACGTTCACCGGCGGATTCGAGAAGGTGACCTTGCGGATCTTCGGTGCCACTGTCTCGATGCTGAACATGCTGTGCTGCTTCATGGTGTGCTCCAGTACTGAAAGTGCCGAAAGTGCTGAGGGGACGAATGGGCGAAGGAAGAATCAGGAGGTGTTGTCATGGTGTTGGGGCAGGCTGTCGGCGGCGGCCTCTTGATCGGTGGAGACGGCGCGGCCGGACTCGGGGCGGCGAACCGTTGGCCCAGCGGTGTCCAGTGCCAACTCCCGCATGATCGACATGACCCGAACCTAGGTACCGGCTGTGTCGTCGTGCGTCCTCCCGAGCGCCCGACCGGAGTCATCCACCAGGGCGAACGAGTCCGCTCTCGTAGGCCAGGACGACGGCCTGTATGCGGTCGCGGATGTGCAGTTTGGCGAGGATGCGGGCCACGTGGGTCTTGACCGTGGTCTCGCCGAGGAACAACTTCCCGGCGATCTCCGCGTTGTTCAGCCCACGGCCGCCCAGCCCCAGCACCTCCCGCTCACGGTCGGTCAGTACGTCGAGGCGTGCATCGGCAACGGGGGCGACGGCGCCCGTGACATACCGGTCGATCAGCCGTCGCGTCACCGACGGGGCGACCATCGTGTCGCCGCGCAGCACGCCACGTACGGCGACGAGCATCTCTGCGGCCGGCGTGTCCTTGACGAGGAAGCCACTGGCTCCGGCGCGGAGCGCCGCGTAGGCGTACTCGTCGCGGTCGCAGGCGGTGAGGACAAGCACGCGGGTGTCGGGCAGCGCGGCGCGCAATTGCGCGGTGGCCGTGATGCCGTCCAGGCGCGGCAGTCGCGCCTCCATGAGGACGAGGTCCGGGCGCAGCGTGAGTGCCTGTGCCACGGCCGTCTCGCCGTCCCCGGCCTCGCCGACGACCGTGAGGTCCGGCTGGCCGTTCACCACGGTGCGCAGTCCGGCCCGCATCAACTCCTGGGCGTCACAGATCAGTACGCCGATCTCCGCCGTGGCGCCCGCGCCCGACGACCGTGCGCCGGTCAGGCCGTGCCCGGACGGCGTCCGGTCGGCGTCGCGGGCACTGGCGTGGACGGCGGTGCCACGGTTTGACGGCTCAACAGCGAGCGCCCAGCCAAGGCCCCGGTCGGCTCCGGTGACGAGGACGGTACCGGCGGACATGCCCATGAAATCCTCCTGGTGAACGGGTCAACGGAGTCCGGGGTGAAGGAGAAGGGCACGCTGACCTAGGCGAAAGGCCTGCCGATGCTTTCCGTCGACGGGCGGGCCGGCCACAGGCGCGGTAGGTCAGACGTTCCTGTCAGTGACCTGGGGGCCTGACGGGATCGGCCTCGCACGCGCATCACCAGCCGGACGGCGTCCTTCGAACACGGCCAGTGCGACGACGATCGCGGCGGCGACGACCGCCGCCAGGTACGCCGGGGCCCTCAACGTGACTGTGCCTGCGACGACGAGAGCGAACAGCGCGAGCAGCCGTGACGAGAGCAGGTCGTCGAACAGGGTCGCCCCGTGCCACACCTGTGGGACGAGGTAGAGGGCCGGCCCGCCGAAGAGCAGCAGGTTTGTGGTGATGCCTGCGTGGTCGACGGGGTGGACGATGACACGTTCATCGGCCACGGCGGCGGCGATCAACCCGGTGACGGTGGCCATGAGGCTGATGACGCCGCTGCGCCCGGCCCGCATCGGGTCCTCGGTCCGCTGGAAATGGCGCACGACGCGCTCGGAACGGCTGAAGTACAGCCAGAACAACGCGACCGTGCCGGTGAGCGCGACACTGCCGGTGAGCAGGGTCATCGGCTCGTACGGTGCCGCGGTGAGCGCGGTGCCGGTGGTCATGACCGTCTCGCCCAACGCGATGATCACGAACAGGCGCCCGCGTTCCAGCAGGTGCCCGCCGGCGAAGCCGACCCGCCGGGACTCCAGCCTGCGGCCGGGCAACGGATGCGCCGTCGCGGTGCCCGCCAACTCGATCAGCAGCGCCCCGGCCCACCACGCCAGCCGCGCGCCGCCGCCGACCGCCGCGCCGGTCAGCCACAGGGGAGCGGCCGCGATGAACCAGACCAGAACGCGGACGAAATGCTCCTGGTTGACCCGGTCGAGTCCGACGGTGAGCAGCCATACCGTCCGCCCGATGTGGATCAGCAGGAAGGTGGCGGCGAAGAGCCACCCGGCGTCGCTGAAAGCTTGTGGGATCGCGGCGTTCATGAACAGCCCGGCGAGCATGACCGCCAGCAGCATGCGTCGGGTCCGCGGGTCCTCGGCCGGCACGAGGGTGACCGCCCACGTGGTGTAGGCCCACGCCGCGTAGACCGCGAGGTAGAGGACGAGGGTCTGGGCCGCGCCGGTCCACGTCGGGTGGGCCAGCAGCTGATGCGACAGCTGGCCGATCGCGAAGACGTAGACCAGGTCGAAGAACAACTCGAGCGGCGTGACCTCGCGGCGCGCCGGATGGCTGGTCAACTCCACGGTGGGTCTCCTCGTTCGGGGAGGCGTTCCGACTCCCGTGTTGTCGGGCTTCGTTCAGTGGTTCCGCGGATCAGTCGCCGAGGAAGGCCGTCACCTGGGCGGCGAAGTCCTTCGCATGCTGGAAGAGGAAGGCGTGGCCGGCGTCGCTGTAGGCGACGAGGGTGGCGTTGGGCATGTGCTGTACGGCGGTGTAAGCCGCCAGCGCCGGGATCATCACGTCCTGCATGCCGGTCGCGTACAGGACGGGCTGCCGGATGGCCGCCAGGTCCGCTCGCACCTGCTCGAAGGGAATCGCCGCGTCCTTCGCGATCGCGGCGAGCTGGCCCAGGGCCGCCGCCTCGGACACCTCCGGGAGCCCGGTGGCCAGCCGTGTGGCCACCCTGGCGAGGTGCGCGTGCCCGGCGGCACGCCCGGTGTCCGTCTCCGGGAAGAACAGGAACACCAGGTCGTCCCCGGTGACCTCGGGCTTGGTCATGGTGGCCCGCACCTTCGGGTCCGGGTCGGGTGCGCCGGGCACCGTGCCGCCTGGGCCGGCGGCCGCCACGACCAGCCTGCGCACCAGGTCGGGCCGGGTGCGGGTGATGTGCTGGGCGACGGTGCCGCCCAGCGTCCAGCCGAGCAGGTCGACCTGTGTGAGGCCCAGAGCCTGGATGAACTCGACGGCGGCGTCGGCGAGTCCCTCGACGGAGTCGCGGGGGGTGCCGGTGGTGTAGCCGGTGCCGACGGCGTCGAACACGATTACGTCGTGCCCGGTTGCCAGGTGGTCCAGGAGTTCAGGGTCCCACCAGTCGAGGGTGCCCCGGACCCGGTTCAGCAGGACCAGCGGGGTACCGCCGGTCGGGCCGAGGCGCCGGTAGGTGAAGGTCGCGGAGGGACCGTCGACGGTAAGGTCCTCGGCTGTGTCTGCCAGATAGGTGCTCATGGTGGGCTTCGCTTTCTTGTCGCTCCGTTTCCGGGAAGGTCAGGCGGCGGGCAGGCGGTTGAGCTTGCGCAGCTGCTGGTCGAACACGCGGGAGGGGACCATGCGGCGCATCGTGCGAACGCGTCCGGTGATGGCGCCGGCGGTGTAGCGCAGCTTGGGCTTGCCATCGGTCGCGGCGGCGACGATCTCCTTGGCGACGACGGCGGGGTCGTCGCCGTCCTTGACCGCGCCGGCCATGTACTCCTCGAAGACGTGGCGCTGCTTGGCGTAGACGTCAAGGGGCCGGTCGGGACGCACGCTGGCCGCGTCGAACGCGGTGCTGGTCCAGGCGGGTTCGACGAGCAGGACCCGCACGCCGTACTCGCGGACCTCGTGGTCCACGGACTCCGAGTAACCCTCGACGGCGTGCTTGGAGGCCGCGTAGACCGCCATGTAGGGCTGCGGCATGAACCCGACGATGGACGAGATGTTGATGACGCGTCCACTGCGCTGGGCGCGCATGTGCGGCAGGACGGCGTTCGTCATCCGCATGACGCCGAAGACGTTGATGTCGAACAGGCCCTGCGCCTGCACGGCGGAGCTCTCCTCGGCCGCTCCTGCCGAGCCGATGCCGGCGTTGTTGACCAGCACGTCGATCCGTCCGAACTGCTCGATCACCTCACCGACCACAGCGGTCACCGACGCGTCGCCGGTGACGTCGAGATCGAGGAAGGTCACGCCCTTGAGCGGGGTGACGTGCGCGGTGTTGCGGCTGGTGCCGACCACCTCGTAGCCGGCCTCGGCCAGCGCGACGGCGGCTGCCTTTCCGATGCCGGAGGACGCGCCCGTCACGAGGGCTACCGGTCGTGTTGTCGTCATCTTGAACTCCTGGTTCCGGGACCGGGGCAACCCCCGATCGGTTGCATCAATGTATCAGTTCTGGAGTGAATGGCAACATGGAAGCATCAGTTAATCGGTTACCCGTAGCGTTCACGTATCCTCTACGGAGAGCGAAGATGTGAGCCGACGAGACGGGAGACAGACATGGGCCGAGCACTGCGGGCGGATGCCGAGCGCAGTGTGCGCGCGATTCTGGAGGCGGCCGAGAAGGTCCTCGCCCAGGACGCCGGAGCCTCCATGGAGCAGATCGCCGAGGCCGCGGGGTTGACCAGGATCACGGTGCATCGACGATTCGCGAACAGGCAGGCACTCCTGGAAGCCCTCGCCGTCTCCGCGAAGCAGCAGCTCATCGAAGCCATCGAGGAGGCCCGCCCCGACGCCGCTCCCGCACTCGTCACCCTGTACCGGGTGACCGCGAACGTGCTGCGGGTCAAGAGCACCTGGCGCTTCACCCTCAGCCACGCCACGCCTCACACCGAAGCCGCCGCCGCCCTGTGGAGCGAGATCGACGCCCACACCCTGCAACTCCTGGCCCGTGCCCAACGTGAGGGACTCCTCGCCCCGGACACGGATCTGGAATGGACGCGGCAGGTGTACTACGCCCTGCTGAGCGAAGCCCTCAACCGACCCGACGCGGCCCAGGACCCCGCCGCACAGGACCCGGACACGCTGGCCACACTCGTCATCGACACACTCCTGTACGGCGCAGGGCCACACGACTGAGCCCCGGCTGCTCGGCCGGGCGACCCCGACGCCTCCCGACAACGCGGGCAGTACGGGGAAGCGGCCCCCGTGGCGTCGTCACCGGAGAAGCGGACAATGGACGGTTCAAACGGACCTGAATGGGCCCAGGCCGGGGCGTGGTCGGGACGGTTCGACTGCGGGCGGGCAGGGGACGACGATGGCGCCGCTCCGCGGCGTGGCCTTCGAAGGTGAGCCGGCGGATGGTCTCCTCGTACAGGGTGAGGGTCCGGCGCAGCGCGGTGTTCTCGTGCCTTTGCCCCGGCGAAGGTGCTCTTCCTTCGTCTCGTCGGCCTTCTGCCGGTCCGTGCGTCTCGGCTCGGGGCGCGGGGTCCGGGGCCTGAGGTGGGTGTCGGTCACGTCATACCCTGCCTGAGGGCGGCCGGCGGAGCCCCGAAGTTCAGTACGGCCGGGCGGTCTGCCGGTGAGCCGGGGCGAGGCGGGTCGCCTCGGACCTGGGGAAGCTGATCTTCTTCGGGTCTCCGTCCGAGGTGTAACGCCTGACCGTTCCGTCGCGGAGATTGTCCAGCCAGACCGTCGAGGTGAACTGGGCTTCCGGGCCGGTCGCCGCCTGGGAGCGAATGCGCGGGATGGCGCCCGGGTCGAAGGCGGTGGAGAAGGGGGAAGGGGCGGGGCCGGCCCCCACCAGGTAGACACCCTGATGCCGGTAGTGCACACCGTCGGCGGTTCCCTGCAGCGCCAGTTGCCGGGAGTGGGGCATCGAACCGTTGGGAAGTGCCATCGACACCACCGGCAAGCCGGGCACGGCTTGGGTGATCGCCCTCTGGTTGTCGGCGATCGCCTTCTGGGAGGTGTCGTCGTCCACCGTTCCCAGCGCGGTGTGCCGCAGGGTGTGGTTGCCGACCTCGAAATCGTGTTTGACGAGCCAGTCCAACGACTTTCGGCCGCCTGGCTCGCCGAACGGATCGGCGTTGACGAAGAAAGTGGCCACGGGGCGGAATCCGGGGTACTCCCGGGCGACGTCCAGCAGGATGTCCGCCGCGGTGCCGGAGGCGGGCCGGCCATCCGCGTCCAGACGGAATTGCGTGGCCGTCGAGTCGTCGAAGGTCAGCACCACGGGGTGGGTGCCCGCGGGAATGTCAATCTGCCCACTGCTGAATTCCCGTGCGGTCACAGGTACGTATCTCTCCCGTGCCAGCCGTTCCAGCTCGGCGCGGAAATCCTGCGGCGTGCGGTCGTACACACTCCTGGGCTCGGCCACCAGTTGGTGGTACATCAGCACCGGCACCGCACCGAGCTCGTCGGCCTGCACCGCCGCCGGGTCCGCAGCCGTGGCCTGCCCGCCGACCTTGCGCGCCTGTACCGACGGTCCGTCCTGGCGTCCTTGTGGCGGGGACGGGGCTGCCGAGCAGGCGGTGGCCAGCAGGATGACCGATGCGACGACGACCGCGCCGCCGCTTCGGTGGGATGGGCGCATGATGCCTCCGGATGTGAACGAGATGCTCCCCGCCGCTTCCAAGCCTCGGACAACACCGTGACGCACACCCCGGCACGATGGGCCGAATGCATGATTACCCGCTCGAAACATCTCGGGTGGACGGCGTGGCGGCTATGTCATAGCGCAAGGAACCCTCTTTCGAGAACGGCAGAGTGAACATGCGCGGAAAACGACTCCGAACGCGATTCACCGTCATAGCCATTTCCCTGCTGGTCCCGGTCTGCGCGGCGGTAGGGGCCTTCGCGATTCAGGCCTCCTCCAGCCGGCTCCAGGTCGAAGGGCTCAGCAGCAAGGGAGTGTTGGGCCGAGCCGACGTCCGCAATCCGCGCCTTGCCGTCACAGCCGAGGAAGGGGCCGACCTGGCCGGGCTGGAGGTGCGGCTCGACGGCAACCCGGTGCACACCCACCAGGCCGGCGGCCGCCTCATACTCGACATCCCCTCGTTCGCCGAGGGGAAGCACGAACTGACGGCCACCTCACGCAGTGGCCTGCCGTTCCTGGACGACATGTCCCGGACGTTCACCGTGGACACCACCGCCCCGAAACTGAGGCTGTCACCCACCCGAGCCACCGGGCCCGGCGCACCGGTGACGGTACGCGGCCGGGTCGAGGACGCCAGTCAGGTGAAGGTCTCCATAGCCGGTGCGCCCGTGACCGTCGGCGACGACGGCACCTTCTCCCGCCGGTTCGAAAAGCCCCCCGCCCGGATCGAGGTGGCGGCCACGGACGCGGCCGGCAACGTCACCCGCGAGCACGTGAACGCGGTCGTGCCCTATCCCCTCACCCGGGCCGCTCACCTGACCGCCATCGGCTGGTCCGCAACCGAGGTCCGCAACCCGGTTCTCCAACTCGTCAAAGACAAGAAGCTCAACGCCGTCGAGCTCGACATCAAGGACGAGAACGGCGAGGTCGGCTACGACTCCTCCGTTCCGCTGGCCCGCGAGATCGGGGCCGTGAAGAACCGCTACGACGCACACGAGGTGATCGAGACCCTGCACGGCATGGGAGCCCGCGTCATCGGCCGCATCGTCGCCTTCCGGGACCCCATCCTGGCCGAGGCATCCCACCGCCAGGGCAAGGACCACCGCCTGGTCCAGGCCCCTGACGGCAGCCCGTACGACGGCGGCCACTACGGCACGCTCTCGTTCACCAACTTCGCCGATCCCGAGGTCCGCCGGTACAACATCGCCCTGGCCACCGAAGCGGCCGAGCTGGGCTTCGACGACATCCTGTACGACTACGTGCGCCGCCCCGACGGGAAGCTCTCCACCATGCGTTTCCCCGGCCTGGGCGACCGGACCCCCGAACAGTCCATCGCCGATTTCGTCGCCGACACCCAGCGCCGCATCCAGCCCGAAGGCAAGTACCTCGGGGTCTCGGTGTTCGGCATCGCCGCCACCCGGCCCACCGAGATCGCCCAGGACATCCCCGCCCTGGCCCAACACGCCGACTACATCGCTCCCATGGTCTACCCCTCGCACTGGGCCGCCGGTGAGTACGGGGTCGCCCATCCGAACGACAGCCCGTACGAGATCGTCGACCGGTCGCTGGCCGACTTCGCCAAGCAGGTCAAGGGCACCAGGGCCGCGATCGTCCCCTGGCTCCAGGACTTCTCCCTGGGCGTCCACTACGGCCCCACCGAAGTCGCCGACCAGATCAGAGCGGCGGCCGGGGACGGCATGAACTCCTTCCTGCTCTGGAACGCAGGAGCCACGTATCAAGAGGCGGCGCTGACGACCCTGCGATGACAAGAACCTGGATCCCAGCAGTGGGTCACAGGTCGTTGACCAGTACGGCCGCCCCGTCGAAGCGCCCGGCCTTGAGGTCCCGCAGGGCCTCGTCGGCCCGTGTCAGGGGATAGGTGTGGGTGGTGGCGCGAATGCCGTGGCGGGCGGCCAGGGCCAGGAACTCGCGGGCGTCCTCGCGGGTGTTCGAGGTGACGCTACGTATCTGTTTCTCGTAGAACAGATCGGTCTCGTAGTGCAGGGGTGGTGTGTCGCTGAGGTGGATGCCGGCGATCGAGAGGGTGCCGCCGCGGTCCAGGGCCCGCAGCACGACCGGTACCAGGTCGCCGACCGGTGCGAACAGGATCGCGCTGTCCAGTGGCTCGGGCGGCATGGCGTACGCGTCCTGCGCGGAGGTGGCGCCCAGGCCGAGCGCGAGCTGCCGCGCCGCCGCGCCGCGGGTCATCACGTGCACGGTGGCGCCCTCGGCCAGTGCGAGCTGCGCACACAGGTGGGCGCTGCCCCCGAACCCGTACAGCCCCAGCCGTCCGCCCGGCGGCAGCGCCGCCCGCCGCAGCGCGCGGTAGCCGATGATCCCCGCGCACAGCAGCGGCGCGAGCGCCACGTCGTCGACGGCCTCCGGCAGGCGGTGGGCGTACGCGGCAGGCACGGTCGTGTACTCGGCGTAGCCGCCGTCCGCGTCCCAGCCGGTGTACCGCGAGGACGGGCAGAGGTTCTCGGCCCCGCGCGCGCAGTACCCGCAGGTGCCGTCCGTGCGCCGCAGCCACGCCACCCCCACCCGGCCCCCGGTGGTGAAGCCGGTGACCCCCGCCCCGGATCCGGCCACCACGCCCACGACCTCGTGGCCGGGCGTCACGCCCTGCCGGTGCACCGGCAGATCCCCCTCGCTGACATGCACATCGGTGCGGCACACCCCGCAGGCGCGCACCCGCACGAGGAGCTCGTCGTCACCGGGTACCGGTACCGGTTTCTCCACGAGCCGCAGACCCTTCTCCTCGACCGGTCCCGGTGTCACCACCGACCACGCACGCATCGTCCCGTCCGCCATTCCGCACCCCGTCCGCCGCGTCGAATGTGGGCCGAGGCCCTGCCCGTCCAGTCTGAAACGGACCCCGGCGTTCGGCGCGCGCTTCACCGCATGCATGACTAGCGTGAGGAAACGGACCATCCGCCGATTCGGGAGAGAGCCGCAGCCATGGCCGTACAACCTGAGGGAACCCCCTGTTGGGCCGATGCGATGTTCGGCGACGTCGAGGGAGCGAAGAGCTTCTACGGTGACGTCCTCGGCTGGACCTTCGGCGAGGCGTCGTCGGAGTACGGCAACTACACCCAGGCCTATGCGGACGGCAAGGCGGTCGCCGCCGTCGTACCGCCGATGCCCGGCCAGGAGGCCCAGTCGCAGTGGTGCCTCTACTTCGCCTCACCGGACGCCGCCGCCACCGCCGCCAGGATCCGTGAGAACGGCGGCGAGGTGCTGATGGAGCCCATGCAGGTCGGCGAGTTCGGCACCATGTGCATCGCCCGCGAGCCCAGCGGCGCCGTCTTCGGCCTGTGGCAGGGCGGCACCCACGAGGGCTTCGAGGCGACCGCCGTGCCGGGTGCCTACGGCTGGGCCGAGGTCTTCACCCGCGAACCAGAGAAGGCCGACGCGTTCTTCAGCGCGGTCTTCCCGTACACGGCGCAGCAGATCGTCGACGACAATGTCGACTTCCGCATGTTCAACCTCGGCGACAACACGGTCCTCGGCCGGATGAAGATGGGCGAGGAGTTCCCGCCCGAGGTGCCGTCCTACATCAATCTGTACTTCGTCGTCCCCGACTGCGACGACGCGGTCGCCAAGGCCACCAAGCTCGGTGGCGTCCTGCGCTTCGGGCCGATGGACAGCCCCTACGGCCGGTTCGCGGCGATCAGCGACCCGCAGGGCGCGAGCTTCTCGGTGATCGACATCACCAGGACCGAGGGAGAGGTGCCCAAGACGAAGGACGTCTAGGACGTACGAGGGTCTCCCCGGCGGTGGTCGAGGTCCCTGTGCGCCCGTGGCATGATCGAGGCCATGCGTGAACGTGTGGTGGCCGCGTGCGACGGGGCTTCGAAGGGAAATCCGGGACCGGCGGGCTGGGCATGGGTGGTCTCCGACGACTCCGCGACCCCGGCCCGCTGGGAGGCGGGGCCGCTGGGCACGGCAACCAACAACGTCGCCGAACTCACCGCCCTGGAGCGCCTGTTGGCGGCGACCGACCCGGGTGTCCCGCTCGAGGTCCGCATGGACTCCCAGTACGCCATGAAGGCCGTCACCACCTGGCTGCCCGGCTGGAAGCGCAACGGCTGGAAGACCTCCGCCGGCAAGCCGGTCGCCAACCAGGAACTGGTCGTGCGCATCGACGCACTGCTGGACGGTCGCACGGTCGAATTCCGCTACGTGCCCGCCCACCAGGTCGACGGCGATCCGCTCAACGACTTCGCCGACCGCGCCGCCAGCCAGGCCGCCAAGGTCCAGGAGCCCGCCGGCAGCGACCTCGGTTCACCGGCGCCGCCGCCCTCACCGGACACCCCGAAGGCGAGCGCCCCGCGCCGGAAGCCTGCCGCTTCCCGGCAGCGTACGGGCTCGTCGTCCCGCACCATCAAGGCGAAGTTCCCGGGCCGCTGCCTGTGCGGCCGTTCCTACGCGGCTGGTGAGCCCATCGCCAAGAACGGGCAGGGCTGGGGGCACCCGGAGTGCCGTACGGCGGAGGCCGGTTAGGGCCGGGGCCGTACGGCACACCGTTCAAGGCCGGGCGCAGGTCAGGTGACCACGCCGCGCCACTCGCCGGTCTCCTGGCCGCGCGCCTCGATGAACTTCTTGAAGCGTTCCAGGTCCCCCTTGGTCTGCCGCTTCACGAAGCCGAGCTTGTCGCCGACCTGTTCGGTGATGCTGTCCGGATGGAAGTCCATCTGCAGCATGACCTTGGTGTGGTGGTCGTCGAGGCGGTGGAACGTCACCGCCCCGGCCTGCCGGGCCTGACCCGCGACGGTCGTCCAGGCGACCCGCTCGTCCGGGATCTGCTCGGTGATCTCCGCGTCGAACTCGCGGTGCACGCCGTTGACGCTGGTCACCCAGTGCGTGAGCGTGTCGGTGCGCTGTTCGATGCGGTCCACGCCGTTCATGAACTCGGGGAACGTCTCGAACTGAGTCCACTGGTTGTAGGCGGTGTGCACCGGGACGCCGACCTCGATGGATTCCTCGACCTGCGACACGGGTGAACCCCTCCTTCGCTCTACATCGGTTGCGTCCGGCGCGGGTACCCCTGACCTGCGGAGCAAACCGCCGGGCTGGGCCGTCAGTCGGTGTCGAAGGTGTAGTGGGCGGTGTGGTCCAGCAGATCGGCGGGCCGTACGTCGTTCCACGGCTTCATCGTCTCGTCGAGGTCGACCACGTCCGGTGTTTGGGCGGTCGGCAGATAGCCGGAGCCGGGGTGGCGCCGCTGCCACTCGGCCCACAGCTTGTCGATGTAGGCGTGATGGAGCCAGAACACGGGGTCGTTGGGGGAGGCCCCGGTGGCCATGTGCCCGCCGACCCACACATGGACCCGGTTGTGCAGGTTCACGCCGCGCCAGCCCTCCAGGTGGTTGCGGAAGCCGTCCGAGGCGCTGTTCCACGGTGGCATGTCGTATATCTCTGTGGACAGCACCGACTCGACCTCGGTCCGGGTGGGCAACTCCCGTACGTTCGCCCCCAGTTGGCGACGCAGGAACGCACGGCCGTCGACCCGCACGTTGATCGGCCAGTTGCCCGCGGACGCGGCGAACGGGCCGTCCATCACCTGGCCGTCACGGGCGCGCCCGGTGCCGCCGAGGAAGTCCGGTGCCCACAGCGAGGAACGCGGTGAGCGGTCGGTGCTCCAGTCCCAGTAGGGCAGCGCGACCGACGCGTCCACCGACTGCAGTGCGCTCTCGAAGTCCAGCAGGAATCTTCGGTGCCAGGGCAGGAAGGACGGTGAACGGTGGCCGGTGCGTTCGCCGTTGTCGGTGTCGCCGAGAATGAAGGCGTTGTGGGTGGTGACGAAGGCGTCGTAGCGGCCGCTGCGCTTGAGTGCGACGACGGCGGCGACGAAGCGCCGCTTCTCTTCGGCGGTCAGGCTCGCCTGGTTCTTGCGGACGGTCATGCTGAGGGTGCTCCCAAGGTGCTTGCGGGACGGTTCAGTTGGCGGGCATGGGCATGGGCATGGGCATGGGGATGAGCCGGGCGCCCTGCAGCTCGTCGACGGCGGCACGTGCAGCCGCGTGCGGCGTGGGCACGGGGGCGTAGTGGCTGACGACGCTGATCCAGGTGCTGTCGGCGTTCTGCATCACGTGCAGTTCGACCCCGTCGACGAGGACGGTGTAACCCATGCCGTGGTGGTGACCGCCCCCGGAGGCCGGCCGCCCCTGTATCCGGCGGCCCTTGTAGACCTCGTCGAAGGGCTCGGGGGAGCCGGGGTGCTGGTGGTCCGCGGCGGTCGCGGCAGGCGCGGTGGCGGTGTGGGCGGCGGCCGCCGCGGTGAGGGCGGCCGCCGCGGTGAGCGCGCGGCGTCGGGTCAGGGTCGGCATACGGGATCTCCGGGGTGCGTTCGGTTGACGACCGGGAATGCCTATCGGCCCCGCCGAGAGCAGGAGAAATCCGTCGAGCGTGGTTGGCTGCGATCAGGACAATTGCCGACATGTTGTACAGGACTGAACGAAGATGATCTTGCCGTGCGAGGTGCCCCGCGCCACCCGGAAGGGGAAATTCTTCTCGTCGCCCCCGGTGTTCCGGGTGGTCCTTGGCGGGCGAGAGTGCCGTCAGTGGCCTGCCTCACCTCGGGAAGCTGACGCGATCCGGTCGCCCGACCCGCTCACCCGCACCAACGGCACCCTCCGTCGCGGGACCGGCGTCCCTCTTGGGTGAATGGCAATTCACCGGCTAAGGTGAATTGATATTCACCCGTACTTTCGATGCATCGTCGCTGGAGTGCCGATGGACCAGCCAGGCCCGATACCCCGAACCTCCGGAAGAGGAGCCCTGCGTGACCGGCTCACGATTCCGGTGCTGGCGTTCGGCGGCATCCTCATGGCCGTCATGCAGACCGTCGTCGTACCGCTCCTGCCCGATCTGCCGCGGCTGACGGGCTCCTCCGCGGGGACGGTCTCCTGGATGGTCACGGCGACCCTGCTGTCCGGCGCCGTGCTCACTCCGGTGCTCGGCCGGGCCGGCGACATGTACGGCAAGCGCAAGGTGCTGGCCTCGGCCCTCGTCCTGATGACCGTCGGCTCGGTGATGTGCGCCCTGTCGTCCGACATCGTCGTCCTCATCGCGGCCCGCGCCCTGCAGGGCGCCGCCGCCTCCGTGGTGCCGTTGTCGATCAGCATCCTGCGCGACGAGCTGCCGCCGGAGCGTCGTGGCTCCGCGGTGGCGCTGATGAGCTCCACCGTCGGCATCGGCGCCGCTCTGGGCCTGCCGCTGGCCGCGCTGGTCGTGCAGTACGCCGACTGGCACACCATGTTCTGGCTGACCAGCGCACTCGGCGCACTCGGTGTGACGGCGGTGTGGTGGGCGGTCAAGGAGTCGCCCGTGCGGCAGCCCGGCCGCTTCGACATACCGGGCGCACTGGGTCTGGCCGCAGGGCTGGTGTGCCTGCTGCTGGGTGTCTCGCAGGGCGGGCAGTGGGGGTGGGGGAGCGCGCGGGTCGTCGGCCTCTTCCTCGGCGCCGTCGTCGTACTGGCCCTGTGGTGGTGGCAGCAGCTGCGCACCGAACTTCCGCTGGTCGACCTGCGGCTGGTGTCCAGGCCGCGCGTGGGCCTGTCGCACGTGGCCGCGCTGCTCACCGGGTTCGCCTTCTACGCCAACTCCCTGGTGACCGCCCAGCTCGTGCAGGCGCCCAAGGCCACCGGGTACGGACTCGGGCTGTCGATCGTGCAGACCGGCCTGTGTCTGCTGCCCGGCGGCGTCACCATGCTGCTGTTCTCGCCCGTCTCGGCCCGGATCTCCGCGGCCCGCGGCCCCCGTATCACCCTCGCCCTCGGGGCGGCGGTCATCGCCTGCGGCTACGCGGTGCGCATCGCCAACAGCCGCGACCTCTGGATGATCATCCTGGGGGCGACGGTGGTGGCCACCGGCACCACCCTCGCCTACTCGGCCCTGCCCACCCTGATCCTGCGCGCCGTGCCAGCCGAGCAGACCGCCTCCGCCAACGGCGTCAACGTCCTGATGCGCACCATCGGCCAGGCCGTCTCCAGCGCCGCCGTCGCCGCCGTACTGGTCCACCACACCAGCCTGGTCGGCTCAGCCCCCGTGCCCACCCTGCACGGCTATCTGCTCGCCTTCGGCATCGCCGGCGCGGTCGCCCTGACGGCCAGTGCCGCAGCCCTCACCATCCCCGGCGACGCGACGAAGAGCGGGACGCCCCGGGCCCGCGGGCGGACCCGGGATCCCCACGACGAGGCGCTGGAGGGAGCATGAGTGCCGTGAGCACTCCCCCCACCACCTCCGCTCCCGCCCGCCGGGACGCCGAGGCGACCAGGACGGCCATCCTCAAGGCGGCCCGCCACCTGCTGGCCCGCCACGCCCACGCCGACATCACGCTCAAGGCGGTCGCCGAACGGGCCGGTGTCAGCGCGCCGTTGATCCTGAAGTACTTCGGCAACAAGGACGCCCTCTTCGCCCGCGTCATGTCCTTCGAGACCGACGCCGAGGCACTGCTCGACGCGCCGCTGGACGAGCTCGGCCGGCACATGGTCCGCCATGTGCTGGTCAGCCAGTCGCAGCAGGGCGCCGACCCGCTCCTGCGGATCGTGTTCGCGCCCCTGCACGGCGCACAGGGCGACATCCTGCGGACCAACTTCCGCACCCAGGTCACCGACCGCCTCACCGAACGCCTCGACGGCCCCGAAGCGGGCCTGCGCGCCGAGCTGGCCGTCGCGAACCTGCTGGGCCTCGGGGTGATGTACGGCATCGCGCGCGGCACCCATGTGCGGGGCGCCGCGCTGGAGGAGGTCGTGGCCCGCTGCGCACCCGCGCTGCAGGCGCACCTCACACCGGGCGGAGGAACCCCGCGGCCGTAGCCCCCGGCCGCACCACAAGAACGGCACCGCTCAACGCAGCAACCGGTCCAGGAACCCGTTGCCGAACACGCGGTGCGGGTCGAGCCGGTCCAGGATGCCGGCCGCCTGCCCCCAGGACGCCTCGCCCAGCGACGCGGGCACCGTCGTGCCCAGCACCCCCTCGTCGCTCCAGGCGGCCTCGTCCGTGTAGGCCCAGCCCTTGGACCACTCGACCCGGGTGAGCGCGTGCTCCCCGTCGTACGTGCGCAGCAGGAACTGTTCGAGCTCACGCAGGAAGGCCTCCGCGTACGGTGTGCCCGGCAGCGTCAGGACGTCCAGCCACACCGCCGTGTCCCACTCGGGGTGCGTGTCGCTGCGCCGCAGCGCCGACAGCAACGGGGCCCGGGCACCGTCCAGTTCGGCATCGGCCGGGTCGTCCAGGCCGGTCACCCGGATCTCCACCGAACCGTTCACCGGGAAGCGGCCCAGCGCCGCGTACGCGGCGAGCCGCTCCTGGTAGAAGGATGTGAACTCGGCGACCACACGCTGTACTTGGGCCCGCGTGGTGAGCACGGCGTAGCCGTTCGCTGTCACCCGCAGCGTCGTCGGCCTGATGTAGAGCAGGGTGTTCTTCGACGGCCCCCAGATGTCCGCCGACAGCGTCGCCACCAGCCCGAGAGCCGCCACGTCGTACTGCGCGTTGCCCAGCACCGGAGCCAGGTACCAGGCCGCGTCCGAGGTCATCCGCCCGACCAGGTCCGCCACCACGGTCGGGACGTTGTCGGAGAACGGATAGTTGTACGGCGATGTCACATGCCGCGAGGTGAGCGGCCGCGTCGGCGCCACGCTCCACACCTTGAACCAGGGGAACTCGGTGAAGGCGAACCAGATCGCCTCCACCCGCCCCGACGTGTCGAGGTAACTCGCGAGGGTGCGCCCCGCGGAGCCGGGCGCCGCAAAGAGCTCGGCGGCCGGGATGTCCGTACGGCTCACACACCGCAGATTGACGTTCGCGCCCACCCGCAGCACGACCTCCGTCACCAGCGCACGGCCCAGATGGGTGAGCAGCGCGGCACAGTCCGCCTCGTCGCGCTCGTACGTCCGCAGCACATACGCTCCGGAGCTCTCGTCCCACACGACCGCCGTCAGCGACAGCACCAGATTGCTGAGCGAGCCGTACGTGTGCCCGGGCAGCCGCCGCTCGCCCTGCGCCGGTACGGCGGTGCCGTGCGCGTCGACGGCGAGCGCACCGCCCAGGGTGAGATCACCGGGAGCGGGCGCGGCGGTGACCCCCAGACCGTGCGCCTCCAGATAGGTGAGCAGGCCCTCCATCGTGACGCCGGTGCCGGCGCGCACCGCGGTCGCCGAGTGCAGGGACAGGCCGGCGAGATGAGGGGCGGTGTCCACGAGGAGAACGCGCGCGTCCGAGGCGGTGCCCTCGGTGATCGTCAGCGGCGACCAGCCGTGCGCGGAACCCCGGGCGCGCACCCTCCAGCCGTGCCGCCAGGCCCAGTTGACGACCTCGACCACCTGATCCGCGTCGGCCGGAGCACAGGCCCACAGTCCGTCCGCGGTGATCTCACCGACCCAGTTGCGGTACGCCGAGCGGTACAGGGCGACTTCCGCCGGGAAGTCCGGCAGCTCCTGCGCGGCGACCGCCGGATCGGCCGCGATCAGCACGGGGACGGCGGCCAGCGCGGCCGCGCCCGCAAGGAAGCCGCGGCGGCTCAACGACGAGTTCTCCGACGACCCGGACGATAAGTTGCTCGCTGAACAATCAGTCACGGGTTCACGCTAGGGGCCCGTGGACACGTGCAGGATTTCTGTCCAATGCCATCACTCGTCCGAGTGAATGTTTCACAGGTGGCGCTCCGGAGCGGTCGGTTCCGTGCCCGGGCGTGACCAATGACAGACTGACGCCATGGACGAGCGCACATTCGGTAGGTCGGGTCAGCACGCATCCGTCGTCGGTCTGGGCACATGGCAGCTGGGCGCCGACTGGGGAGACGTCGACGACAAGGAAGCCCTGGCGGTGCTGGAGGCTGCGGCCGAGTCGGGGGTGACCTTCTTCGACACCGCCGACGTGTACGGCGACGGGCGCAGCGAGCAGACCGTCGCCGCGTTCCTCAGCGGCAGGCCGGACCTGCATGTGCTGGTCGCCACGAAGATGGGCCGCCGCGTCGAGCAGATCCCCGAGAACTACGTCCTCGAGAACTTCCGTGCCTGGAACGACCGTTCACGGCGCAACCTCGGCGTCGACCGCATCGACCTCGTACAACTGCACTGCCCGCCCACGCCCGTGTACTCCACGGACGAGGTGTTCGACGCCCTGGACACCCTGGTCGAGGAGGAGCGCATCGCGGCCTACGGGGTCAGCGTGGAGACCTGCGCGGAGGCGCTGACCGCGATCGCCCGGCCGAACGTGGCGAGCGTCCAGATCATCCTCAACGCGTTCCGTATGAAGCCGCTGCGCGAGGTCCTCCCGGCCGCGCAGGAGGCCGGCGTCGGCATCATCGCCCGGGTCCCGCTCGCCTCCGGTCTGCTGTCGGGCAAGTACACCAAGGACACCGTCTTCCCCGCCAACGACCACCGCACCTACAACCGGCACGGCGAGTCGTTCGACGTAGGCGAGACCTTCTCCGGCGTCGACTACACCACGGGCGTCGAGGCGGCCGCCGAGTTCTCCGCGCTCGCGCCCGAGGGCTACACCCCGGCCCAGCTCGCGCTGCGCTGGATCGTGCAGCAGCCCGGCGTGACCACCGTGATCCCCGGCGCCCGCTCACCCGAGCAGGCCCGCGCCAACGCGGCCGCCGCCAAGCTCCCGCCGCTCACGGACGAGACACTCACCGCCATCCGCGACCTCTACGACCGCCGGATCAAGGACCAGGTGGAAGCCCGCTGGTAACCGAGGCGATCGGCTCACGGCTCCAGGAGCAGCTGCCACTCCTGCTCCTGGTCGCCGGAGACCGAGCCCTGGTCCTGGGCCGTGAAGGCGTGCGTGAGCGTCTCACGCGCCTGCGCCACCGCCATGGGGGAACCCTGCACGGTGAGCGTCACCGCCCCGGACAGATGGCCGGCGGGACCGGGCTGGGGCGGCCGGCCTGCCGGATCGTGGTCGAACCTCGCCGTGTGGACGGTGACCTCGTCGTCGGCGGGAAGCTCCTCCTTCGGCATTCCGAAGGCGGGCTCCAGGACCCGCACGACCGCGCGTGCGTCCGCGGCGGTGCCGCCGCTGACGGTGACCGTGAGCTCGCTGCCGGACATGGTCGTCGGACTCCTCGGGTGGTCGTCGTACGCCATGCGCTCCGTGTAACCGACTGTTGATCGCCCAAACAGGGTCCGATCGCGCACGGCCCGGTCAATCCCGCGCGAACAGGGAACCCGGGTCAGGTAGACATCCGGGGCGATCGAGCCGGGAGGAACCTTGCCGGCCACAAACAGCAGAGCAGAACTGAACGAGTGGGGGCGGCACGAGACCGAGGAGGAGAGGGCCGACCGGAAGTGGGGTGAGCTGATCCAGGAGGTCAGGGTCGCCCAGACCGGGGTGCAGATCCTGTTCGGTTTCCTGCTCACCGTGGTGTTCCAGCAGAAGTACGACTCGCTGGCACACACCGACAAGACCATCTACATCGTGACCGTGGTGCTGGGCGCCGCCGCGACCGGAGCGCTGATCGGGCCGGTCTCCCTGCACCGCCTGGTGTCCGGGCGGCGGGTCAAGCCGCAGGCAGTGGAATGGGCCTCCCGGATGACCTTCGTCGGTCTGGCGCTCCTGCTCGCCACCATGACCTCCTCGCTGCTGCTGATCCTGCGGGTCGCCACCCACAACGGCGCCGTGACCTGGCTCGTCATGGCAGTGGTCGCGTGGTACGCGCTGTGCTGGTACGCGGTGCCGCTGTGGGCCCGGCGTCGCCATACGGAGTGACACCCAGGTCGTCGAGCTGCCGGTCGTGCAGGCGGGAGAGCACCAGCACGGACACCGTGGCGCCGATGAGCGCGCAGAACACGTCCCACTGCGTGTCCCACACATCGCCCTGCGTGGCCAGGAAGGCGTCCGCGGAATGCCCGCCGGTCACCGCGGCCAGCCACTCCAGCATCTCGAAGACGGCACTGAACGCGAGGCACGCGCACACGGTCAGCGGCGCCAGCCAGCGGCTGCCGCGCAACGGTGAGGTTCGGCTGAGCAACTCCCGTACCAGGACCGCCGGTACGAAGCCCTGCATCAGGTGGCCGAAACGGTCGTACGGGCTGCGGGCAAGGCCGAAGGTGTCCCGAACCCAGTCGCCCAGCGGCACCTGCGCGTAGGTGTAGTGGCCGCCCACCGCCAGGACCAGCGCATGGGCGGCCAACAGGCAACACAGCAGGTTCGTCAGCGGGAAGCGGCGCCAGGTCAGCAACACCAGCGGCAGTCCGGCCAGCACCCACACCGTCTCCAGGAACCAGGTGGTGCGATCGCGCGCACGCCAGGCCGAGGCGGCCAGTCCCACGGCCACGGCGGCGGCCAGCAGGGCGGGCAGCCGCCGTCGCGGGGCGGCGGAGTGCAGGACAGCAGTCATGGGGGCTCCTCCTCATGGAAGCCCCCATGCCGGCCGAGCGGGTGGGCGAGGGCATGAGTACGGCTGCTCAGCCCCGCCCGGGCCCTGATCCTCAGCCCTTGTCGCCGCGCAGCGCACTCAGGCACATCACGATGGCCTGCTGGAGCTCCTCCAGGCGCTGGACCATGTCGTCCTCGACGAAGTCCTGCACATCGTCGAAGGTCAGCTCCTCGAACGCCTTCGTCGCCTTCTGCAGGCTGCTGTAGAACTTCGTCCGCCGCTCCTGCACACGCAGTTCGGGGTCGGCCTCCACGGCCTCGGCGACGAGGGACTTCATCGTGTCGTAGGCCTCGCCGGCCCACTGGCCGGTGTCCTCGTCGTCCTCGAGCTCGTCGATGAGCGACAGGTGCCGCTCGGCCTCCTGACGCAGGTCGACCGGCGCGTCGATGGTCTGCCCCGCGGGGGTTTTGACCTGCCCCGACTCGGCGATCTGACGCACATAGCCGATCCGGTCGGCGGCCCGGCTCTCGGTGGCGACGGCCTTCTTCAGGTCGTCGGTGCGCACCACGTCCCGCGCCAACTCGGCCTGCAGCTCCGGGTCCTCACGGACCCGGTCGAGCAGCGCCTGCCGGGCCGCCCGGGCGGTGGAGGGGTCGGCGAGGATCGCGGCGCGCAGGGCGGTGGGGTTCTCCGCGACCTCCAGCGCCTTCGTCGGCCGGATGCCCTCCGCCTCGGCGGCCTGAGCGATGGCGGTGCCGCGCTCGGAGGTCGCGCTGTTGCGGGAGACGTAGTAGCCCAGCCACACGTCCGCGTCCGGCAACTCCACCTCCTGGCCCGGCGCGAGCGCCTCGAAGTGCGGAACCATGCCGTCGTCGGCGGCCCGGTCCCAGGCCTTGTAGTACCGCATGACGCGCTCGGGGGAGCACCCGGCCAGCTCCGCGAACTCCTTCGCGGACACCTTCGGCGTCTCCTCCGCGCCCTGCCCACCGGGCCGTACACTGCGCGCCACCATCAGGCCGAAGGCCCATCCTCCGGTCCGCGCGTACACGCCGAACTCGCGCGCGTCCCGCGCGACGAGGTCGGACAGCGGGGCGGGGGACGACTCGGACGGGACGATCGCTAGGGTCACGGACGACTCTCCTGTGCAAAGCTGGTCGGACTGCAAAAGTGCAGACCGGCAGCCTATCCGGACCCGTCCGCCGGGCTTTCGCGATCAGCCGAAGGCGTCCCGCAGCGCCGGCAGCAGCGTCTTCTCCGCCCAGTCCAGATACGCCGGCTGGGACTCGCCGCCGATCTGCACCAGCGCGACCTCCCCGAAGCCGGCCTCGGCGTACGGACGTACGGCCTCGACGAAGTCGTCCGGGTTGTCGCCGCAGGGGATCGACGAGGCGACGTCGTCATGGGTGACGAACTGGGTCGCCGACTCGAACGCGTCCGGGTGCGGCAGCTCGGAGTTGACCTTCCAGCCGTTGCCGAACCAGCGGAACTGCGCGTGCGCGCGCTTGACCGCCGTGTCCCGGTCAGGGTCGTAGCAGACGGGCAGCTGGCCCACGCGCGGCTTGCCCGCACCGCCGTGCTCGTCGAACGCCGTCAGCAGGCCCGCCTTGGGCTCGGTGGCGATGACCAGGTCGGCGAGCCTGCCCGCGAGGGTGCAGGACTGCTCGCCGGAGACGGCGATGCCGATGGGCGGCGGTTCGTCCGGCAGGTCCCACAGCCGGGCCGACTCCACGTCGAAGTGCGTGCCGCGGTGGTTGACATGGCCGCCCTTGAAGAGCGCCCGGATGATCTCCACCGCCTCCTCCAGCATCTCGTGGCGCACGTCGACGGACGGCCAACCGCCGCCCACCACATGCTCGTTGAGGTTCTCGCCGGAGCCCAGTCCCAGCCGGAAGCGGCCCTCGGACAGCAACTGCATCGTGGCCGCCTTCTGCGCCACCACCGCCGGGTGGTAGCGGACGCTCGGACATGTCACATACGTCATCAGCGGAATGCGCGAGGTCGCCTGCGCCGCCGCGCCCAGCACGCTCCACGCATACGGCGAGTGGCCCTGCGAGCGCAGCCAGGGGAAGTAGTGGTCCGAGGTCACGGAGAAGTCGTAGCCGGCGCCCTCGGCCCGCACCAGATGGTCGACGAGGTCACGGGGGCCGGCCTGCTCGGTCATCATCGTGTATCCGATTTGCACCATGTCCGCCGAGTCCCCGGTACACGCAGCGGAAAACAGCCCTCGATCTCGCCGCCGCTCAGCGGGGAGGATGCCCTCATGAGCGCTCGCCCGCTGCCCGTCGGCAGCCCCGCCGCCCAAGGTGTCGACGCCGTCGGCGTCCACGCCTTCCTCGACGCCCTCGAAGCCGCTGCGGACATCGAACCGCACAGTCTGATGATCATGCGGCACGGCCGGCTGGTGACCTCCGGCTGGTGGGCGCCGTACACCCGTGAGCGACCGCACCTGCTGTACTCCCTCAGCAAGAGCTTCACGGCGACGGCCGCCGGGATCGCCGCCGGCGCCGGGCTGCTGCGCTTCGACGACCCGGTGATCTCGTACTTTCCCGAGTTCGACGCCGCCATCACCGATCCGCGCAGCCGCGCGATGCTGGTACGGCACGTGGCCTCGATGGCCAGCGGGCACGAGGCGGAGACCCTCGACCGGGCGCTCGCCACCGACCGCGCGGACCTGGTGCGCGGCTTCCTGCTGCTGCCGCCCGAGCGGGAGCCGGGGACCGTCTTCGCTTACAACCAGCCCACCACCTACACCCTCGCCGCGATCGTGCAGCGCGTCACGGGTCAGTCCCTGACCGCGTATCTGCGCCCGCGGCTGCTGGACCCGCTCGGCGTGGGCGAGACGGCCTGGCTGCGCGACCGGGCCGGCCGCGAACTGGGCTTCAGCGGGCTGCACGCCACCACCGACGCCGTCGCCCGGCTGGGCCAGCTGTATCTGCAGGACGGGGTGTGGGAGGGACGGCGCCTGCTGCCCGAGGGGTGGGTGGCCGAGGCCACGCGCCCGCACATCGGCAACGGCGACGGTACGGCTGCGGGGGCGCTGCCGGACTGGCAGCAGGGCTACGGCTTCCAGTTCTGGACCTCCCGGCACGGCTACCGCGGTGACGGCGCGTACGGGCAGTTCTGCCTGGTGCTGCCCGAGCACGACGCCGTGATCGCGACGACGGCGGCGACCGAGCAGATGCAGCAGGTGCTCGATCTTGTCTGGCAGCACCTGCTGCCCGCCTTCGGCCCCGCACCGCTGCCGGGCCGCGCGCACGAGGACACGGCCCTGCGGGAGCGGCTGACGCGGCTCGCGCTGCCCCCGGCCGCAGGAAAGCCCGCACCGCCGGAGCAGCCGCAGGACTGGGCGGGCGCCGAGTTCACCCCGTACGGCGGCCTCTGTCCGGATCAGCCGAAGCTGACCGGGGCCGGGGTGACGAGGAGTGCGGAGGGCTGGGCCCTGCGCCTCACCGAGGACGGGCACGGACTCGGCCTGCTGATCGGGGAGGGCGACTGGACCGTCACCGACGAGCCGCTGCCCACCGCCGTGAGCGGTGGATGGACCGACGCGGACACCCTCGCCGTGGACGTCGTGTTCCTGGAGACGCCGCACCGGCTGACCGTCACGTGCTCGCTGCCGGAGCGCACCTTCACAGCGCGATGGCACACCACTCCGCTGCACAGCCCCCCGCTGCGTGCGCTGTGCGCGCCCCGGACCTCAGCCTGACGTCACCCGGAAGGTCCGCAGGAAGGTGTCCAGCGCCTGCCGGTCGGCGGCGTCGTTCCAGTCGGCGGCCGGAGTCGTCCAGCGCAGTGAGAAGCCGCGGCCGCCGCCGAGCAGGAAACCCCGCCCGAAGGTGCGCACCCGCGTGCCGTCGGCCTCCGACAGCCACTCCATGTCGGCGGCCTTGTGGCCCTGGTACGTCGTGGCCTTGATCTCGCCGATCCGCTGGAAGCCGTCGTCCTTCTCCAGCCGGGGCTCGACGTCGTCGCGCCAGACAGCGACCGGGTCGGGGCCCACAACGGTGCTGTAGGTGACCGCGAGGGTACGGGGATCGCCGTCCGCGCCGAAGGTCACGCGGGTCGAAAGGTCGCCGACCCGCGAGGTGTTCACCCGTTTCCAGTCCTTGGGGAGGGCGACGGCGAAGCCCTCGGGTGCGGTGTAGCGGTGGAAACCCGGCGGCAGCGCGCCGGCCGACGCGGAGGACGAGGGGGAGGGCGCGGATGTCGTCGGTGATGCGGTCGGCGTGGGCGGTGCGGACGGGCTGGGGTTCCTGCCGTCGGTGCGGCTGTCCGGCGGCGCGGCGGACGCGGTGGCGGAGACCGCCGGCTGGGGTGCGGTGTCCGTCGAGGACGTGCCGGCGCCCGGCAGTTGATCGGTGGCGGCCAGCACGGCGGCCGTCACGGTCAGCACGGCCAGTGCGGTCCCGATGGCCATGGTGCGTCTGCTCCAGCCGGGGGCGGCATGGCAGGCGGCGGTGTACACCCCGCGCAGCCGGGGCCGCGCCACGGTGGCCGAGAGCGTGTCGGGGTCCTCGGTCAGGACGCGGGTGAGGGCCTCGCGGACCACGGGGCGGGTCAGTCGCTCCCTGGAATTCTTGCGGAGCAGCCCCTGCACGGTGGGGGTGAGGGGCCCGGCGTGCACCGGGGTGCGCAGCGGAAGCCGGTCCACGCCCTTCAAGGTGGCCTCGGGCCGGTCCCGGTCCCGGAACGGAGGACGTCCCTCGACCATCGTGTAGAGGATCGCCCCCAGCGCCCACAGGTCGGCCGCCGGCCCGATGCGCTCGTCACGGGCCTGCTCGGGGGAGGCGTACGACGGTGCGGAGAGCCTTGGTGCGAGGGTCGCGCCGGCCAGGCCGAAGCCGGTGACCACGATCCCGCCCCGCTCCTGCACATAGACCTGGCCGGGGCTGAGTTCGCCGTGGGTGATGCCCTCGCCGTGCGCCGCCTCCAGCACCTCGAGCAGCTCCAGCCCGATACGGGCCGCCCGCACATAGTTGAACGTGCCCTGCTGGGCGACGAGTTCGCTCAGGGGCGTCCCGTCGATCCATTCGGTCACGGTCCACAGCGTGCCGTCCTGCTCCACGGCGTCGACGACCGTCGCGACCGCGCCGGGGCACATCAGCCCCATGGTCTCGGACATGCGGATGACACGGGCGGTCGCCCGGGGCGCGGCCTCGGCGTCCGGGTCGTCCGGGAGCGCGATCTGGGTGAGGAGATAGGCCCGTCCGACGTTGACGTCCTTGCCGTACCAGCAGATGCGGTTCGTCTCCTGGTGGACGACATCGACGAGCCGGTACCTTCCGGCGACCAACTCGTGCGTGAAGACATGCGCCTTGACCATGGCCATCCCTCGTCGTACCCCTGGCTCTCACCTTTCACAGAGGTACGGGGAGCGCGACGGTATGTGTTCAAAGGATCCACAAATCATCGGCGCCCATGGGCCCGGCAACTCAGCGCAGCCCGAAGCGTTCCGCCCACCCCATGACATCGGCGGTCGTCGCGTTGCCCCCGCACACGACCAGCCCCAGCCGTGCGCCCTCACCGACCCGCTGCAGGACCTGCCGGGCCGCGGGCAGCAGACAGCCGGCCGCGGGCTCGGCCCACACCTTGGCATGGTCGGCGAGGTCGAGCGTGCCCTGCACGGCCTCCCGGTCCGGCACCACGAGAACCTCGTGGACCAGCGCGGACACATGGTCGTAGGTCAACTGCGAGACGGAGGGTGCGCTGAGCGTGCTCACGACGGACGACAGGGCGACCGGCACCGGGCCGCCCGCCGCCAGCGCCTTTGACATGGCCTGGGCCCCCTCGGTCTCCACGCCCCAGATCCGCACCCCGGGCCGCCGGTTGCGCAGCGCGGCCGCGACACCGGAGATCAGTCCGCCGCCCCCGATGCTGACGAGTACATCGGTGACGTCACCCGCGTCGGCGGCGAACTCCAGCCCGACGGTGCCCTGCCCGGCCACGACCACCGGGTCGTCGAAGGGGTGGACCAGCGTCAGCCCTTCCTCCTGCAACCGCTTCACCAGGGCGAACGCCTCGTCCATCGCGTCCGTCAGCCGCAGCGATGCTCCCGCCGCCTCGGCGATCTCGATCGCGCGCGCGGGTGCCGAGCGCGGCATGACCACCGTGGCCTTCACATCGAGGGCGGCGGCCATGACCGCGACGGCGATCCCGTGGTTGCCACCGCTGACCGCCACGACTCCGGCGGCCCGCTCGCCGGCACTCAGCGACAGCAGCTTCGCCGTAGCCCCGCGGACCTTGAACGAACCGGTGCGCTGCAGCAGTTCCAGCTTGACGGTGACCGGAACTCCGAGCAGCGCGGCCAGTCCCGGGCTCGGCAGCGTCGGCGTGCGCACGACCTGCCCGGCGATGCGCTCGGCCACGGCTTCGACCTCGGAGATCCCGATCAAGACAGTCACCCTTCCCGGCACGGGGGAGACGAGGGCCCGTA
The DNA here is from genome assembly GCF_053593775.1 of Streptomyces sp. NPDC002092. Lineage (NCBI taxonomy): Bacteria > Bacillati > Actinomycetota > Actinomycetes > Kitasatosporales > Streptomycetaceae > Streptomyces > Streptomyces sp. NPDC002092. Next base: position 54,189 of record NZ_JBSFDG010000007.1, on the reverse strand, counting down.
CCCCTTCGCACCCTGACGCCGGAGACGGCTCAGGTCAAACGCTTTCGCCGCTCATGGCGGGCGAAGGGCGACGGCGCCCCGCAGGCAGGCGCCGCCACCGCCTCAGAGGTCCCGCCGCACCAGATACTCCAGCAAGGAGCGCAACTCCTCCACCGGCCGTGCAGGCAGGGCCACATCGGCCAGAGCTGCCTCCACCGCGGCAATGCGCGCATGCGCCTCGGCCAGCGCCTCCGTCCGACCGCCCAGCGTCTCGATCAGCGTGGCCGCCTCCGAGGGGTCCCCGTCAGCATCCAGAAGCGCGGCGAGTCGGCGGGACGCCGGGGCCCCGGAGTCGAGTGCGGCCAGCACGGGGAACGTCTTCTTGCGTTCCCGCAGATCGCCATGCACGGGCTTTCCGGTGAGCGCTGGGTCACCCCAGATGCCCAGGACGTCGTCGACGACCTGGAAGGCGATCCCCAGGTGCCGCCCGGCCCGCTTGAGAGCGTCGACCACCGAAGGCGCCGCGCCGCCGAGCAGGGCACCGAGTGCGGCGGCGCAGCCGAGCAGTGCGCCCGTCTTGTACTCGGCCATCGCCCGGTACTCCTTCGGCCGCACCCGCTGCGGCCCCCTCCACGGGCGCGCGGCGAACAGCAGGTCGTCCGCCTGGCCGCGCACCAGGTCACCCAGCGCCACCGACAGCACCCGCACCGCCTGCGGCCCGCCCGGTGCCGCGGCGAGGGTCTCGACGGCCAGCGCGAACAGGGCATCTCCCGCGAGGACGGCGGGCCCGGTGCCGTACGCCTTCCAGACGGTGGGCCGGCGCCGCCGGGCCGCGTCGCCGTCCATGATGTCGTCGTGCAGGAGGGAGAAGGTGTGCACCAGCTCCACGGCGACCGCCGCGGGCACCCCGGCCCGCCCCTCCGCGCCGGCGGCCTCGGCTCCGAGCACGGCCAGCGCCTGCCGCACGCCCTTCCCGCCGGAGGCACCGGTCGGCTTACCGCCCACCTCGCACCAGCCGAAGGAGTAGGCGGCCATCTCACCCACCCACGGATGCATGCGCCCCACGGCCTCCACCAACGCGGGCCGTACCAACTCGCGGCAGCGGACGAGGACTTGGGGTGGCTCGGCCGGTGCCCGCAGCGTCGAGGGAAGCGCCGTCACCGTACGGCCTCCGCGGCCACGCCGAACTCCTGCTGCGCCCGCGCCACCATCTCCCGCGCGTGCCGCAGCCCGATCCGCTCCAACTCGCCCGCCAGCTCCGCGAGGTCGGCTGCCGTCTCGGCGCGGTCGCGGCCCAGCCGGGCCAGGGACTTGGCCAGGCCCAGCCGCGCCAGCGCCTGCCCGCGCGGCTCGCTCATCGCACGGAACTCCGCAAGAGCCTGCTCGTACAGGTCCCGGGCCTCGGCCCAGCGCCCCGCCCGGTACAGGACGTTGCCGCGCATCTTGTGGTTGTAGGCCAGCGCACTGGACAGCTTCATCGCCCGGCAGCTCGTCTCCGCCTCGGACAGCAGCGCCAGCGCCCGCTCGGCGTTCCCGTCCCGCACGGACACGATGTCGGCGAGCCCACGCAGCGCCCAGGCGTGGCCGCGCCGGTCGTCGGCGCGCGCGGCTATCTCGGCCGCCTCCTCGAACAGCGCGTACGCGGTGTCGTACTCACCCGTGTTGCGGTGGATCTGCGCGATGCCCTCCAGCGCCCACACAGTGTGCCGCGCCTCGCCACGCCGCCGCGCCTCCGCCAGCAGCTGCTCGTGCAGCCTGCGGACGGCCTGGTAGTCGCCCTGGATGCGGCCGGTCTCGGCGAGTCCCGCGAGGGAGTAACCGCGTACGACGACGTCACCGCCGCGTTCGCCGAGTTCCGCCGCGAGCCCCAGCAGCCGCCGGGCCAGCGGGAAGGCGCCCCGCTGCCGGGCCAGGGTGCCGCCGCTCCACAGCGCCCACGCCATCGCCGCCGTGTCCCCGGCCGCGCGGGCCGCACGGTAGCTCGCCTTCCACGCCCGGTCGGCGTCCCCCACCTGCCCCAGCCGGCGGTGCGCCTCGGCCACCGCGAGGCCGGAACGGGCCACCTCCCCGTGCCGCCCGGCCCGCTCGGCCGCTTTTAACTCCCGTGTGCCGGCGGCCAGTACATCGGTCAGCGAGGAGTTCACGGAGAGGGTGTTCAGGGCGCCCTGGTATTCCGGGGCGAATGCCTTGCCGTACATGAATCCCTTTCGATGGCCGGTATACACGCCATCTATACATTGCACGTATACATGGCGTGTATAGAGCGTCGAAAAATGGGCCCTGACCCATGGGGCCAGGGCGTCACCTGTTGGGGATCAAGACGTCGGCGGCGCCGGAGAGGTTGCTCCTGAGGCGCAGATCACTCCGTGGGGCTCAGTGCTGCTGGGCCTTCTGCGGCGTCGCCTCGCTCGGCCGTACGACCACATGTCCGTCGCCCTGCAGCATCAGCTGCACGGCCTCCCCGCTGCCGCCGCGCAGCATCGATCCGATGGACTGCGAACGGTGCAGCGAGGTCTGCAGACCGGCCGTCCAGCCGACCACCGCGTCCGTGTCCACGTACACCGGGAACTGCGGGGAGACCGGGATGACCAGCGGATTGCCCTCGCACACCAGACCCAGCCGGCCCTGGCCGGTGAAGACACTGTTGAACAGGCCGCCGCCGGCGATGCCCGCGCCCTTCACCGTCGCGATCCGGTACGACAACGAGGCGTCGAAACACAGGACGTTGCGGCCGTTGACGGTGAACTCGTCACCGGGGTCGACCTCGACGACGAAACAGTTCTGCGCCTCGTGCGCGAACCAGGCCTCGCCCTGCCCGCGCACCGCCATCAGCGGCAGCCCCTCCCCGGTGACCGCGCGCTTGAGCATGCCGCCCACGCCCTGGCCCTTGCGCTCGAACTGGAGGTTGCCGCGGTAGGCGACCATCGCGCCCTGGCGGGCGAGCATCTCGCCGTTCACCGCGTATTTGATGCACTTGGCGTTCTCGATCGTCATGCCGGGCGCGGTCGCCGGCTGGACCATGTGCTCGCTGGAAAAGAGGGAACCCTTCATACGCGCATCCTGTCCCGGAGGATTCCGTTCCGCCAAGATCGCGGGAAGGGGCTCCGGTGGTCAGGCGCCGAACAGCTGGGTCCAGTACATGCCTGCCGGGCCACCGCCCGAGAAGCCGATCCCGATGTGGGTGAAGTCGGGTTCGAGGATGTTGGCGCGGTGGCCGGGGCTGTTCATCCAGCCGTCGACGACCTCGGCGGGTGAGCGCTGACCGCAGGCTATGTTCTCGCCGATCGAGCGCCGTCGTGCGCCCGCGGCGGCGGCCCGGTCCCAGGGCCGGCTCCCGTCCGGTGAAGTGTGCGAGTAGAAGGCGCGGGCCACCATGTCCGCGCTGTGCGCCTGCGCCGCGGTGGTGAGCAGGGGGTCGGTGGTCAAGGGCGGCAGACCGGCGCCGGCGCGCTCCAGGTTGGTGAGGCCGACGACCTCGGCCGCCGTCCGCGCGAGGTCGCCCGGGGTGAGCGGCCTGGCCCACAGCGCGGTCCAGTAGATGTCTCCCGACCGGCCGTCGCCGACGTACGCCAGCCCGGCATGCAGGAAGGCCGGGTCGCGCAGGGTGCGGCCGGATTGCTCTTCGCTCAGGCAGTACCGGACGAACTCGGCGGGCGTACGCGGGCCGGAGACCAGGTGCTCGCCGACGGTGAGATATGTGTACCCGGCGGCCGTGACGCGTTGGTAGAGGGAGAGGCCGTCGCTGCCCTCGACACCGAGGCGGCCTGCCGAGGTCATGGCGGCCGCATGGGCGTGGGCCGCTGATGTCAGACGGGCGTCAAGGGCCACGGGCGGGGAACCGGCTTCGGCACGGGCGGAGTTGACCGGGCCGAGAAGGCCGTCCGGGTCAGGGGACTTCTGTGCGGCCGGGGCGGGGGAGTGGGGGCGGGCCCGGGGGGCCGGCGGCGTTGGGGGCGTCGGCCAGGTTCCGGCGCGCCGGGATGCGGGGGCCGCGGGTCGGGACGTCGCGGCCGACGGTGCGGGCGGGGACGTCGGTGTCGGGGCCGAGGCATGGCCTCCGGGTGCACGTCGCGTCGCAGAGCCGGTCTGCACCCCGGGGGTCGTCGCCGATGCCGCCGAGGTCCCTTCGTCGAGGACGTCCACGCCGAAGTCCCGCGCAAGCCCGGCGAGCCCGTCGGCGTAGCCCTGTCCCAGGGCTCGCAGCTTCCAGCCGCCGCCCCGCCGGTAGATCTCCGCGAGCAGCAGCACCGTCTCCTGGCCCGGGCGTGGCGCGGCGAAGCGGGCGAGTGGGCGGCCGCCGGGGGCCGACACGTGGAGCGTGGGCGCGGGCAGGCGGAGCAGGGGAGTGCCGGGTTCGGCGGGGCTGACGACCACGGTGACCCTGGTGGCTGCAGGGCGCAGCCTCCGCGGGTCGACGGTGAGGGTGTGGCCGTCAAGGTGGGCGCCCGGGGCGGAGGGCTGGTTGTAGAACACGAAGTCGCCGTCGCCGCGGACCCTGCCTCCGTCATCCGTGATCAGCGCGGACACATCGAAGGGGCCGGGCACCCGGACGGTCAGGGCACCGTCCGGAAGGGGCATGTTGCCCCCGGGCACCAACTCGCTCATCCCGCCGCCCCGGTGTCGTCGCTCATCCCTCGATGGGCTCCACCGGACAACGTCCACCGGGGCGGCCCGGTTCCCACCGGCTCAGTTCCGGGCAATCCCGGGAGCGATGTCCTCGTAGCGCTCGACGGGCGGTGCGGCGCGCCGGACCTTCGTCTGCTTGCCGCAGAACGCGGACTCCATCGTGCCCTGCATCGTGTTGAGCACGGCGACGTTGTTGGACGTGGTGGCCACAGCCGTGAAGCTGCGCCGGCCGTCCTTCGTGGCGAACGCGTACGTGTAGTAGCCCTGGACGACGCCCGTGTGCCCGTACACCGAGATCCCGCAGGACAGATCGCGCCGCCCCAGCCCCAGCCCGTACCCCTGGGTGCTGCTGACCGGCACCATGCGCTCCATCTGCCGCAGCTGGGCCGGCGAGGTCAGCCGGCCGCCGAGCAGGGCGGAGAGGAAGGTGTTCAGATCCCGGGTGCTGGAGATGATCGCGCCCGCCGTCTGCGCCCAGGACATCGTCTGCTCGGTCGCGTCGATCAGGGGCGCGTCCTTCTGGTCCGGTGCGAGATAGCCCCTGGCGTGGCGGCCGGGGATCTGCGTGCCGGGGTGGACGTAGAAGGTGTCGCGCAGTTTCAGCGGCTTGAAGATGCGGTTCTCGTACTCCGTCCGCACGGAGTGGCCGGTCAGCTTCTCGATGAGCATGCCCGCGACGACGAAGTTGGTGTTGGAGTACGAGAACGCGCCCGGGGCGCTGGTGCGCGGGTGCCACAGCGACCGCTTGACGAGCTCACGGTAGGTGAAGACCTTGCTGCGGACCTCCTGGAAGCCGGGGACCGTCTTCGCGAACATCGTGTTCGTGTAGTCGTACAGGCCGCTTCGGTGGCCCAGGATCTCGCGCACCGTGATCGTGCGGTCCGGCAGCAGCCCCGGCAGATACCGGTCGACCGGGGCGTCGAGCCTCAGCTTGCCCTCGTCGGCCAGCTGCAACAGCACGACGGCCGTGAAGGTCTTGGTGACACTGCCGATGCGGAACCGGTCGGCGGTGCTGATCGTCCGTCGGCTCCTGCGGTCGGCGACGCCCATGGCGGCCCCTTCGACCCTGCCGTGGTCGTCGAGCCGGGCGACCGCGCCCGGTGCGCCCTGTTTGAGCGCGGTGACGAGGTGGCTTTGCAGGCCGATCAGATCGGGCTTGGGCAGCGGCGCGGTGGCGGTGGCATACGAGGGGACCGCGAGCAGGGAGAGCACGACCGTTCCCAGGACCGTGCCCTTGGATGCGAGATGAGTCACATTCACGTGAGGCAACTTTCTTCCGTGTCGTCACATCTCCACAGTCGACACACAGTTGGTCACCCACTGATCACTGAGCGATGTGGATTTGCAAAGTATTGCCATATATCGCACGGAAAGCGATATTTTAGTCTTTACATGGACATGACTCGTCCGAAAGGGTTTCTTTCCGGGGCCCGACCAGCCCCCATGGCGCCCAACGGCGCCATGCGTCAAGGCGATTGGTGATCCCGGCCGCCTTGCAAGGAAGGAACCCTCATCAGTGCGTAGACCGCACATACGCAGCGTGGCGGTTGCCGTCGCCGTGACGACGGCCGCCACGGGCCTGGCCGGCACCGCCTTCGGCACCACCACGGGGACGAGCCACACCGCCGCCACCGTCGGCACCTCGGCCGCCTCCGTGGTGACCGCCGCCCGCGCCGCCGCCTTCGCCCACTCGTCCGCGACCGGCGTCTCCCAGGGCGACGAACTGCAGGCCGAGGACGTCATGATCGACCCGGAGGGCGCCCGGCACGTCCGGTTCACCCGGGCACACCAGGGCATGCAGGTGCTCGGCGGCGACCTCGTCGTCCACCTCACCAGGCAGCTGACGTACGCCGGTGTCACCCGGGCCGCCGGACACACCGTCAAGCCTGCTGCCGCCACCGCGGCCAAGCTGTCGGCCGCCGAGGCGCAGCAGAAGGCGGCCACCGCCGCCAAGGGTGACGCCGGCACCGCCGAGCTCGTCGTGGACGCCCGTGACGGCGCATCCGCCCTCGCCTACCAGGTGCGGGTCAGCGACAGCGGCACCGCCGAGGGCAGCGGCTCCCGGACGGTCGTCATCGACGCCGTCACCGGCAAGGTGCGCAGCAACACCCCCGACAGCGACGAGTTCCTCTCGCCCGCGCTGCTCGACACCCTGCGCGAGCACGGCGAGAAGCTCGACCCCGCCACGGGCGCCGGTGCGCAGACGGCCGGACTCGCGGCCGCGTCGGCCTCCTCCGCGGCCGCTGCCACCCGCTACCCGTCGACGGCCCACGGCACCGGCAAGTCCCTCTTCGTCGGCACGGTCCCGCTGACCACCACCCGCACGGCCCGCACCACCTACCTCCTCAAGGACCCGACCCGCTGGGGCACCGAGACCCGGGACGCCAAGGGGCAGGAACTGGAGAACTTCGCCCGCGGCAAGAAGATCACCACCACCAACGACGTCTTCGGCAACGGCAGGGTCACCAGCCGCAACACCGCTGCTGCCGACGCCCAGTACGGCATCACCGAGACCCTGGACTTCTACAAGAAGACCTTCGGCCGCAAGGGCATCGAGAACAACGGCAAGGGCGCTCAGGCCATGGTCCACTTCGGCAACAAGGTGGCCAACGCGTTCTGGGACTCGACCTGTGACTGCATGCTCTACGGCGACGGCGACGGCGACATGTTCAAGAAGCCGCTGGTCGCCCTCGACGTCAGCGGCCACGAGCTGACCCACGGCGTCGTCGACGCCACCGCCAAGCTGGAACCCACCCGCGTCGACGCGGAAGGCAACCAGTACGGCGAGCCGGGCGCGCTGAACGAGTCCCTGGCCGACATCTTCGGCTCCAACGTCGAGTTCTTCGCGAACAACGCGTCGGACAAGCCGGACTACCTCATCGGCGAGAAGATGGGCCTGGCCCAGAAATTCCTGCGCCGCCTCGACCACCCGTCGCTCGACCGGCTCGAGGGCACCATCGACTACTGGTCGCCCGAGGCGTACGACGCCGAGGTGCACGCCGGCTCCGGCGTCTCCTCGCACGCGTACTACCTGCTCGCCGAGGGCAGCGGCCGCAAGACGATCGGCGGCGTCCAGTACGACTCGCCGACCTACGACGGCTCGACGGTCAAGGGCATCGGGCGCACCAAGGCCACGGCCATCTTCTACCGGGCCCTGACCCGCTACATGGTCTCCACGACCGACTTCCACGACGCGCGCAACGCGACGCTGAAGGCGGCCAAGGACCTCTACGGTGCCAACAGCACGGAGTACACCACGGTGGACAAGGCCTGGGCCGCCGTGAACGTCACCTCGGCCAACACCCCGGCCGCACACCGCTGACCGCGGAACAGTGACACCGGTCCGGGCGCCCCAGTCAGGTGGGGCGCCCGGATCCGGCACATCCACCCGCTTCTGAAGGGCCCGGCTTCTGAACGGCCCGGTCATCGCCGCACTGCGGTGGCCGAACTCGAGTGCGACAATGCGCACACAGCTGTGTCTCCCGCAGGTGAGCCCGAAGCCCGTCTGACTGGAGGAGTCGATGTCCCCCGGAAACCTCGGCGAGCGGCTCCGTCACTTGGAAGGGCATCGCCCGGTGAACGCCCGCTTCGCCCGGGCCGGCCGACTCGGCGCCCTTCTGCTGCTGGCCGGTGCCATCCAGGCGACCCCGGTGCACGCAACCGACGATCAGGCCCCGTTCACCGTGGTGGGAGCGCCCGCGGACCGCCGTGAGGTGGTCACCTGGGGGGCGAGCGCCGAGCGCATGGACGACGCGGTCGCCGACCGCGGCTACCGGCTCGTCGTCCACACCAGCACCGCCGGAAGCGACCTGCGGATACGGCTCTCCAACGCCTTCGGCGACCGGCCGGTGACCTTCGACAGCGTATACGCCGGTCTGCGGCAGCAGGGCGCCCGACTGGTCCCCGGCAGCAATCACCGGCTGACCTTCGGCGGCTCCCGTTCCGTCACCGTCACCGCGGGCGCCGCCGCCCTCAGCGACCCGCTGCCCGGCCGGCTGCCCGCCGCGACCGACCTCGTGGTCAGCATCCACTCACCGGACGCGGCCGGACCCGCGACCGGTCACTGGCTGGCGCTGCAGACGTCCTACACGAGCGAGGGCGACCACACCGCCGAGACCGGCGCCGCCCACTGGACGCAGACCACCGGCTCCTGGTTCTACCTGGACGCCGTCTCCGTACGCCCGCCCGCCGGCACCGCAGCGGTCGTGGCCCTCGGCGACTCCATCACCGACGGCCGGCAGTCCACCACCGACCTCGACCGCCGCTGGCCCGACTACCTCGCCCGCCGGCTGCGGTCCTCCGCCGGCCACGTCAAAGGCGTGGCGGACGAAGGGATCTCCGGCAACCAGGTCCTTGCGGACGGCGGCGGCCAGAGCGCCCTGAAGCGCCTGCAGCGCGACGTCCTGTCCCAGCCGGGTGTCCGCACCGTCTTCCTCTTCGAAGGCGTCAACGACATCAAGGCCCATACCGGAGTCACCGCCCAGGACCTGATCGCTGGCTACCGCGAGATCGTCGCCCGGGTGCACGCGGCGGGGAAGTGCGTCGTCGCCGCGACCGTCGCCCCGTACAAGGGCTGGCCGGAATGGGATCCGGCCGGGGAGAAGACACGGGGGGAGGTGAACCGGTTCATCCGCGGCAGCGGCGAGTTCGACGCCGTCACCGACTTCGATCATGTCCTGCGCAGCCCCTACGACCCCGAGCGCGTCCGTCCCGTCTTCGACAGCGGCGACCATCTGCACCCCAACGACAAGGGCATGCGGGCCCTGGCCGACGCCGTCGACCTGAGGAGCCTCGACTGCGCCGCCCGGCACCCCGGCGGGTGAGGTCAGCCCGATGCCATCGGCTCCGGTGCGATCAGCCCCTGCCGGTAGGCGATCGCCACCGCCTCCGTGCGGCTCGAAGCACCCAGCTTGGCCAGGATGTTGGAGACGTGGACGCTGGCCGTCTTGCCGGTGATGAACAGTTCTTCGCCGATCTGCCGGTTGCTGCGGCCGCGGGCGAGCAGCCGCAGCACGTCCTGCTCCCGGGCGGTCAGCGGCGAGGGACGCTCCCCGTCCGACGGGGCGCCGGCCAGACGGCCGCGGCGTATCAGAGCGTCGATCCGCTCCAGCAGGGGCGCCGCGCCGAGCCGCTCGGCCACCGCTCGCGCCTCGCGGGCCCGCACGGCCGCCTCCTCGCGCCGCTCGGCCGCCAACAGGGCCTCGACGAACCGCACTTGGCAGCGGACCCGCTCGTACACGTCCCCGAACCCGAACGCGGTCACCGCCCTCTCCCAGGCCACCGCGTCCGGCCCGGACACCGCCCGCAGCCACTCCGCCTCGGCGCGGGCCAGCCAGGCCATCCCCTCGGGCCCCTGCGGCCTGCCGTCCTCGCCGTGCAGGGCCGACTGCCGGGCGAGCTCGACCAGTTCGTCCGCGGTGTCCTTCCAGCGGTGCCACTCGCCGCCGGACGCGCGCAGTTGCATGGCGGCGTCGGCGACCGCCGTCAGGGCGAGCGCCGCGAACCGCACCGAGGCGTAGGGGAGGTGGCCCGCCTCGTCGGTCAGCGCCGCGACCGTCGCCCGGGTCCGCTCCACCGCCGCCTCCGGCTCGCCGCGCAGCACGGCGGCCTCGGTCAGCGCGATGCCCGCGACCAGCGTGGCCATCCAGTCGAAGGGCCCCTCCAGCAGGGTCTGAGCCCGCTTGACGGCGCCCATGTCCCCGCGGGCCAGCGCCACATACAGGGCGGGGCCCATCGCATAGCCGCCCGCCGAGGGCAGCACGGTCGCGTCGGCCGCCGCGGCCCGCACGCACTCGTCCCAGCGGCCCAGCGTGTACAGCGCCAGCAGATGCAGATAACGCATCTCCAGCGGATACGGCGAGGACAGCAGCCCGGCCCGCCGGGCGCGCTCCAGGCCCTCGGTCACCCATGGCAGACAGCCTTCGAGGTCACCCGCCTCGAAGCAGCCGACGGCCAGGTTGAACAGGGCGCGCATCTCCACCGGCGCGTTCCCCGCCCGCCGGGCCAGCTCCCGGGCCTGCTTCAGCCGCTCAAGGCCCGCGACGGTGCGGCGGCCGCCGCCCTCCAGGATCGCCAGCGAGATGAGCAGGTCGGCCTGCGCGTCCGCGACCCGCAGCTGTTCGGCCACGCCCAGGGCCTGGTGGGCGACACGCAGCGCCGTCTCGTCGTCCCCGATCTGGCGGGCCGCCATGACATGCGTGGCCGCCGCCCACACCCAGGTCCGGGTCGGCGGCTCGGCGGGGATCATGGCGAGCGCCTCGCTGCTGTAGGCGAACGCGGCCGTCAGACTGTCGACGCGCATCAGATTGCCGGCCAGGGTGTACCGGACCCGGGCGGCGAGTTCGGAGTCCGTGTCCTGGCCGACGCCGGCGAGCGCGGCCCGGGTGAGGGACACCGCCCGGTGCGACTCACCGGCATGCGCGGCCGCGGCCGAGGCGCGCAGGGTGAGCGTCACCCGGTCGATGCCGTCGCCCGCGGGCCGGACTGCCGGGTCCACCGACTCCCAGAGGTCCAGGGCGGTCTCGAGGTGCCGAAGTTCCTCGGCGGGCGCGCCCACCCGCCCGGCATGCTCTGCCGCCTCCAGGGAGGCCGCCAGCGCCTCGGCCAGGTCATGGCTCTCACGGTAGTGGTGGGCGCGCTCGGCGGCGCTCTCCGCCCGGTGCCCGGGTCCGGCGAGCAGCCGGGCGAACGCGCCGTGCAGCCGGGCCCGTTCGCCGGGCAGCAGATCCGCGTAGACCGCCTCGCGGGCCAGGGCGTGCCGGAAGGCGTAGGTGTCGGCGTCACCGGGGACCAGGAGCTGGCGGCCGACGGCCTCGCGCAGCGCCGCCTCCAGCTCGTCCTCGGGCAGCCCGACCGCTTCGCGCAGCAGGTCGTGCTCCACGCGCCGCCCGGCGACCGCGGCGGTGCGCAGCACCTGCTGGGCGGTGTCGGACAGCTGCTCGATGCGGATGAGGAGGACGTCGGCCAGGCCGCTGGGCACGCCGCCCGCCTCCGTGTCCGTGGCCGCGAGCAGCTCCTCCGCGTAGAAGGCGTTGCCCTCGGCGCGCTCGACGATCCCGCGGACCGTGGCCTCCGGCAGCGGGCGCTCCTGCAGCGCGCGCACCAGCCGGGTCACCTCGGCATCCGCCATGGGGCGCAGCTCCAGCCGCTCCACGGCGGGCAGCCGTACCAGCTCGGCCAGGAGCGGGCGCAGCGGGTGGCGACGGTGCAGATCGTCCGCCCGGTAGGAGGCGAACACCGCCAGCCGGTGCGTGGGCGCACCGCCGGCCGGCCGCTGCAGGATGCCGCGGCTGAGCAGGAAGCGCAGCAGGTCCCGGGAGGACTGGTCGGCCCAGTGCAGATCCTCCAGGACCAGCAGCAGGGGAGCGATCTCCGACAGGTCGGCCAGCAGCCCCGCCATGCCCTCGAACAGCCGCAGCCGCCCTCCGCCACTGTCCGGACGCGTGGTGAGACCCCCTTCGTCCCGCACCGCGTCCGGCCCCGCACCCCGCAGCCGGTCCACCACCGGATGCCGGGCCAGCGCGTCCGCGAACCGCTCGTCGGCCGCCAGCGCGCCCAGGATCTCGGTGAACGGCAGATACGGCAGCCCGACGTCACCGAGGTCGACGCAGTGACCGGCGAGGACCGTCATCCCGGCCCGGGCGGCCCGCCCCGCGACCTCGTCCAGCACCCGGGTCTTGCCCACCCCGGCGTCCCCGGCGAGCAGCACGGCCCGGGCCTCCCCGCCCCGGGCACGCTCCAGCACCCCGGCGAGCCGGGCGATTTCCTCGTCCCGGCCGATCACCGGCGTGGTGTTGCGTATTCCCGGGGGATGACCCCCGGACCCCCAGCCGACAGGCATGCCGGCTGGGGTGATGGGTGCGGACATCGCGCGGCCACCCTGAGTAGATACGGTCTGCGGCACAGATCCATCCTGGCACGCGGCACTGACAAACGAGCCTGCGAACAGGGGAGGTCAGGGCCTCAGCGCAGCGTCTCCGCCCAGTTCTCCGGCACCCGCCCCGCGGGGCCCGGCGCAGGCTGGTCCGCGGGATGGCTCACCGGGGGAGCGAGGTCGGGCCCGGACTCGTACAGCTCGTCGGTGTCGAAGTTCCAGAACCATCCCTCGCCCGGCTCGAAACTGCGGATCACCGGGTGGCCGGTCTCCCGGTAGTGGGCGCTGGCGTGCTTGGCGGGCGAGTCGTCGCAACAGCCGATGTGCCCGCACTGCGCGCAGCGTCGCAGATGGAACCACCAGCCGCCGACCGCGTCGCACTCGACGCACCCGCTGCCGCTCGGCGGGACACCGGGGTCGATTCCATGGGCACTGGTCATGCGGGCTCCTCCGGTGTGTCGTCGTCCGCCGCGGTCAGGGGCAGCAGGACCTGGAAGCGGGTGTCCCCGGGTTCGGACTCCACCTGGAGGGTGCCGTGGTGCTTGTTGACGACGATCCGCCAGGAGATGTCCAGTCCCAGCCCGGTGCCCTCGCCCACCGGCTTGGTGGTGAAGAACGGGTCGAAGATGCGGCCGCGTATGTCCTGCGGCACGCCGGGCCCGGTGTCGCGGAACTCCACCAGCAGCCGGTCGTGCTCGAGAGCCGTCCGCACCGTCAACGTGCCTTCTCCGCCAGCGCTGTTGATGGCGTGGACCGCGTTGTCGATCAGGTTGGTCCACACCTGGTTCAGCTCCGCCGGATAGGCCGGGATCTTCGGCAGGGTTCGGTCGTAGTCCTTGACGACCTCGATCCGCGAGCCCATCTTGCCCGACAGCATCAGCAGCGTGCTGTCGAGGAGTTCGTGGACGTCGGCGTTCTGGTAGGGGGCCCGGTCGAGCTGGGAGTACTGCTTGGCTGCGTCGACCAGGTGCGAGATACGCGTAGTGGAGTCCTCGATCTCGTCCATCAACAGCTCGGTCTCGACCGTGTAGTTGAGCCAGCCGATCGCCGCGGGCAGGATCTCCTGGTCCACGTCCGCCGCGACCTGGTCCAGCCAGTCGACGTCCAGACCGGCCTGCACGAACGTGGGCGCGAGCCGCCAGCCGTCCGGGATGCCGTGGTCGTCGAGCCAGTCGGTGAGCGCGTCCTCCCGGTCCGCGGCCTCCAGCGGGCTCAATGTGGGTGCCTTGGCGACGAGTTCGGCGGTGCGCTCCTGCACCTCGATGAGGTTCGCCAGCGCCTCGCGCGAATACGGGCCCGCGGAGATGACGCCCAGCTTGTGCCGCATCTTCGCGACCCGCTCGCGCAGCGTCGCGGTGGCCCGCACGGCCGCCGCCGCCGGATTGTTGAGCTCATGGGTGAGCCCGGCGGACAACGAGCCCAGCGCCAGCAGCCGTTCCCGCTGCCCGATGACCCGCTGGGTGCTCTTCGAACCGAAGAACAGTCCCTCCAGCAGATGGACCGCCATCGGGAACCACTCCTGCATGACGGCCGCGAACGTGTCCGCGGGCAGCACGAAGAACCGGGTCTGCTCCGTCACGCGCATGGAGTTGTTGTACAGCTGCCGGACCCGGTCCCCGAGGTAGGCCTGCATGGCGCCCGAGTACACGCCGGGCTGCGAGGTACGGGTCACCTCGACGTCGTCACCGCCGACCCGCCGGGAGAGCACGACCGTGCCCTCGATCATCACGAAGAAGCAGGTGGCGGGCTCGCCCTCGGTGTACACGGGCCCCGCCTCGAAACGCTCCACCCGCCCCTCGCTGCACAGCCGCCCGAGCTGCTCCGGGGTGAGCTTCTCGAACAGGAACAGCGAACCGATCTCCTGCGGGCTGCAGGGCATCACCTGCCCGCTCACGACTGCTCCAGATACCGGTGGACGAGCATCACGGCCATGGCTCCCTCTCCGACGGCGGACGCGACCCGTTTCGCGGACTCGGCGCGGGCGTCGCCCGCCACGAACACGCCGGGAACGTTGGTCTCCAGGTGGTACGGCGGCCGGTCCAGCTCCCAGTCCGCCGGTGGCCGCCCGTCCGGGGTCAGGTCGGGCCCGGCCAGGATGAACCCGTGCTCGTCGCGCAGCACCGTGCCGTCGAGCCAGTCGGTCAGCGGGGCCGCGCCGATGAACACGAACATCCACTGCGCGTCGACGAGTTCGGTCTCGCCGGTCTCCGTGTCGCGCAGGGTGAGCTGCTCCAGCCGGCCGGAACCGTGTGCGGACTCGACGACCGTGCGGGCGCGCACGGAGATGTTGGGCGCCTCGTTGATCTGCTGGATCAGGTAGTACGACATCGAGGCGGACAGGTCCGGCCCGCGCACCAGCAGCGTCACCGACTTGGCGCCCCGCGACAGGTACATCGCCGCCTGCCCGGCCGAGTTGGCGCCGCCGACGATGTACACGTCGTGGCCCTGGCAGGAGGCCGCCTCGGTCAGCGCCGAGCCGTAGAACACCCCGCAGCCGGTCAGGTCGTTGCAGCCCGGCGCGTCGAGCTGCCGGTACGACACGCCGGTCGCCAGGATCACGCTGTGCGCGGCGACCGCCGAGCCGTCGGAGAACCGCACGGTCCGCGCGGCCCCGTTGACCTCGAGTCCGGTCACCTGGCGCGCGGTGAGGATCTCGGCGCCGAACTTCGCCGCCTGCCGCCGCGCCCTGTCGGTCAGCTGCGCCCCCGACACGCCGTCCGGGAAGCCCAGGTAGTTCTCGATCCGCGAGCTCTGCCCCGCCTGCCCACCGGTCGCCGACCGCTCCACGAGCACGGTCCGCAAGCCTTCCGAGGCCCCGTACACGGCGGCCCCGAGTCCGGCGGGCCCGCCGCCGATGACGACGAGGTCGTAGAAGTCCGCCGCAGGCGTCGTCGCCAGCCCCACCCGCGCGGCCAGCTCGGGCGCCTCCGGCTCGACCAGGGGCGTCCCGTCCGGGGTGATCACGAGCGGCAGCCGCTGCCCGTCCTGCCCGGCCGCCGCCAGCAGCCGTCCGCCCTCGGGCTCGTCCGCCGAGTACCAGCGGTAGGGCACCTGGTTGCGGGCCAGGAACTCCCGTACGTCCGAGGACCGCGCCGACCAGCGGTGCCCGACCACCTTGGTGCTGGGCACCGGCCGGAAGTCGCTGCAGCGCCAGGCCTCCAGCAGGTCGTCCAGGACGGGGTAGAGCTTCTCCTCGGGCGGGTCCCAGGGCTTGAGCAGATAGTGGTCCAGGTCGACGACGTTGATCGCGTCGATGGCCGCGCTGGTGTCCGCGTACGCGGTCAGCAGCACCCGCCGGGCACCCGGATACACGTCCAGGGCCTGCTCCAGGAACTCGATGCCGTTCATCTGCGGCATGCGGTAGTCGGCCAGGATCACCGCCACCAGGTCGCCGCGCAGCTTCAGCTCCCGCAGCGCATCCAGCGCGGACTCGCCGGACTCCGCGCGCACGATCCGGTACGACTCGCCGTAGCGCCGCCGCAGATCACGGGCGACGGCCCGGGAGACTCCCGGATCGTCGTCGACGGTCATGATGACGGTCCGTGCTGCGTCGGACGCCTGTGCCATACGTCTCCCACCCCGAGTGGTCGCACTGACGGCCGGCGAGCCCTGTCGCCAAGGCGGTCGCCGCCGGCTCCCGCCCATCGTATGTTCGATCGTCCCGCTTCGCTCCGGTATACGGCGGGGCCGCCGCTCAGCGGCGCCTCGACGAGAGCACGCAGAACTCGTTCCCCTCGGGATCCGCCAGCACCACCCACGACTGCTCGCCCTGCCCGACGTCCACGCGCCGGGCGCCCAGCGCCAGCAGCCGGGCCACCTCGGCGTCCTGGTCGTCGGGGCGGAAGTCCAGGTGCAGGCGGTTCTTGACGGTCTTGCCCTCCGGCACCGGGCCGAAGATCAGTCCCGGCAGACGGTCCTTCTCGGGCCGGATCTCGAACTCGTCGGCCGCGTCGTTGACCACGACCCAGCCGAGCGCCTCGGCCCACCACCGTCCCAGCGCGACGGCGTCGGCCGCGTCGCAGGAGCGTAGTGAAGACTGGGTACGAGTGACCTGGTCACGAGCCTGGGAGGCAGCCGCATGACCCGCCCGATCACCGCAGGTGTCGACGGAACCGAGGAGAGCGTCGCGGCACTGCACTGGGCGGCCCGGGAGGCGGTCCGCCGGGGGCTGGCGCTGCGGGTGGTGCAGGCCTGGCGGTTCCAGCCGTACGAGGCGATCGACGCGGCGGACCCGGACACCCAGGCCGGATGGGTGCGGGGCGCGCTGGCCGAGGTCGTGCGGAGTGTCACCGCGCGCCATCCGGACCTCGACGTCACCACGGACGTCGTGGCGGGGGAGACGGTCGACACGCTGCTCGATGAGGCCGCTGAGGCCGAGATGCTGGTGCTCGGCTCACGCGGGCACGGGCCCGTCGTCGGCTTCCTGCTCGGCTCCGTCGGGCAGCAGGTGATCGCCGAGACGACGCGGCCGGTGGTGCTCGTGCGCGCGAGCGACCAGCCGACGGCCGAGGCCGCCGGACGGGAGGTGGTCGTCGGCCAGCAGGGCCGACCGGACGACAGCGCCGACACCCTGCGGTTCGCCTTCGAGACGGCGGCCGCCCGTGGCGCCACCGTGCGTGCGGTGCGGGCCTGGACACTGCCGCCGGTGTTCGCGTACAGCCCGGGCTCGATGCACCTCCTCGACGAGGCCGGCGGCCTGGAACCGTTCCAGGCGAAGGCACTGGCCGCCGCACTGCAGCCCTGGCGGGAGCGCTTTTCCGACGTACCCGTGATCGAGCACCTGGAGATCGGCAGTGCGGGCCAGGTGCTGCTGTCGGTGGCTGGGCGGGCCCAGCTGATGGTCGTCGGCCGGCGCGCGCACCGCACGGCCGTCGGCGCCCGTATCGGCTCGGTGGCGCACGGAGTCCTGCACCACGCCGACTGCCCGGTGGCCGTGGTACCGCACGCCTGACTCACTCCGGGGTGACCGGCTCCAGGGTCTCGCGCGCCTTGGGCAGCACGTTCTCGATGTAGTCCTCCACCGCCGTGTCCAGCCCTATGTCGTGCTGCGCCCGCTCGGACAGGTACCAGCGGTGTTCGAGCAGCTCGTGGTAGATCTCCGCCGGGTCCATCGCGCCGCGCAGTTCGAGGGGTACGGCGCGCACGGTGGGCCGGAAGACGTCGCGGACCCACCGGTGGGCCAGTACCTCGGGGCGGGCCGCGAGGGGGTCGCCGGGCGCGTAGTCGTCCTGGGTGGCCATCCAGCTCTCCAGGTCGTTCAGCAGCCGCCGCGCCTGGTTCTCCTCCGCGTCCAGGCCGGTCAGTCGCAGCAGCTGCCGCTGGTGGTGGCCGGCGTCGACGACCTTGGGGACGAAGGTGACCGTGTCCCCGTTCGAGGAGTGCTGGATCTGCATCTCGGCCACGTCGAAACCGAGGTCGTTGAGGCGGCGGATCCGGCGCTCGATGTAGTGGTACTTGCCCGCCGGGTACACGGACGTGCGGGTCAGCTCCTGCCACAGGTCCCCGTAGCGGGCGCAGATCTCCATGCCGAACTCGACCGGGTCGACGGACGGGTGCAGCGCCCCCGAGGCTTCCAGGTCCAGCAGCTCGCCGCTGATGTTCACGCGGGCGAGGTCCAGGTCGTACTCGCGCTGCCCGCCGCTGAGCTGGGGATGCAGATCACCGGTCTCGGCGTCCACGAGGTAGGCGGCGTAGGCGCCCGCGTCGCGCCGGAAGAGGGTGTTGGACAGTGAGCAGTCGCCCCATGCGAACCCGGCGAGGTGCAGGCGCACCAGCAGCACGGCCAGGGCGTCCATGAGGCGGTGCATGGTGGCCGGGCGCATCGTCGTCTCGAACATCGAGCGGTACGGCTGTGAGCCGCGCAGATGCCGGGTGATCAGCACCGGTTCCAGCGGGTCGCCCTCCTGGTCGGAGCGCCCGGTGACCACGGCCAGCGGGTCCACCGCGGGGATGCCCAGCCGGTCCAGGTCGCGCAGCAGCTCGTACTCGCGCAGGGCGGGCCGTTCGGCGAGTTCCTTGACCGCGATCACCTCGTCGCCGGCGCGGGCGTAGCGCACGACGTGGCGGGATATGCCGCGCGGCAGCGGGACGAGGTATTCGTCGGGCCACTCCTCCAGCGGCAGGTGCCAGGGCAGGGCCAGCAGGAGCGCGGGGTGCTCCGGGTTCGTCGCGCTGATCTGCAGTGCCATGGCGTGCGTGTCCTTGCCTCGCGGGTGATCGTCACCTCACCTTAGAGGGCACGCTCCTTGGCCTGAAGTGCCGCTTCACGTACTGGACCGCGGTGCACCGGACCGTGCCCCGGCAGCAGCAGCTCACCGTCCAGTGCGGCGAGGATGTCCAGCGAGGCCACGGCACGGGCCCGCTCGTGGTGGAACATGTCGGGCAGCAGCTGCGGCCCCTGGATCCGCGAGGTGGCGTGGCCGGTGGCCAGGGCGTCGCCCGAGATCAGCACCCCGGTGTCCGGCAGGTGGAAGGCCGCGTGGCCGTCGGTGTGGCCGGGCGTGTGCACCGGCACGGGGCGGCCCGGCAGGTCCAGCGGGCCCACCGCCGGAAACGGCTCCGGGGCGGCGACCGGCACATGGGCCATGCCGCCGGCGCGCAGGGTGTGCACCGACCAGGGCAGGACCCCCGGCCGCCAGCTGTTCTTCACGACCTGCCCGACGGTCACCTGCTGCAGGAACTCCCGGCGTGCGTGCGGCACTTCGGCCTCGTGCAGATACACGGGTGTGCCGTAGGTGCAGCGCAGATACTCGGCGGAGCCCAGATGGTCGTTGTGCGCGTGGGTGATCAGCACCGCCGCGACGGCCTCCGGCGCACCGCCCACCGTCTCCAGCGAGGCGAGCAACTGCTCCCGGTCTCCGAGGTAGCCGGTGTCCACCAGGGTGATCTCGTCGCCCTCGGTGAGGATCACCCAGTTGGTGTTGCTGCCGTGTACCAGGTGAATGCCGTCGGCGACTTGCCGCACGTCTGCCTGCATGATTGCCCCGCGTGGTGAGGTCCCTGACCGACGGCACAAGCAAAGCAGACCAGGACCGCACCGGAAGCGGCAGGTCCACGCCAATCTGCGGGCTCGGAGAGTGAGGGCTGCCTCCGGCACCGTCCGCCGGAGGCAGCCCCCTGCGTGCAGCCGAAGCGGCCGCCTCTCCGCCTCACTGCACGCCGTGCGGGCGGAACTGGATGCTGATGCGCGGTCCCGCGGCGCGTGTGGTCTTCGGGACGGAGTGCTCCCAGGTCCGCTGGCAGGAGCCGCCCATCACGATGAGATCGCCGTGCCCCAGCGGGCGCCGCACGCTCTCGCCGCCCCCCATCGGGCGCAGCAGCAGATCGCGGGGCGTGCCCACGGAGAGGATGGCGACCATGGTGTCCTCGCGGGCGCCCCGCCCGATCCGGTCGCCGTGCCAGGCGACACTGTCCCGCCCGTCGCGGTAGTAGCAGAGCCCGGCCGTGGTGAACGGCTCGCCCAACTCGTCGGCATAGTGCGCGGACAGGACCTCGCGCGCCTCGTCCAGTACCGGGTGCGGGAGCGCGTCGCCCGCACCGTAGAACGCGAGCAGCCGGGGTACGTCCACGACCTGGTCGTACATCGTGCGGCGCTCCGCACGCCAGGGCACCTCGGCGGCCAGCTGTTCGAACAGCGTGTCCGAGCCGCCGAGCCATCCGGGCCGGACGTCGATCCAGGCGCCGAGGCCGAGGTGCGTCCGGCGGATCCCGTCGAGGGGGGCGAGACGCAACTCGTCGGTCTGGTCGAAGAGGGAGCCCTGGAGGTGCATGTCCACAGATACAGCGTACTCCTCTATTCGAAAATCTGTTCCTATCGTGTTCGGTCGGAACGGCACCAGGCCCACCTTCCGATACATCGATGTATCGGATACATTCCTGTATTGAACGGAGGTCGAAGATGACGACGGAGCAGACGGCCCCACGTGTGACCAGGCGCCGGGTCCGCACCCGCGCCAACCTCCTCGACGCCGCCTTCGCCGTGTTCGCCGCCAAGGGCTTCGGGCGGGTCTCCATCGAGGAGGTCTGCGAGGCCGCCGGGTACAGCAGGGGAGCCTTCTACTCCAACTTCGACAGCCTGGACGAGCTGTTTTTCGCCCTCTACCAGCAGCGCGCCGACCTCATCGCGGACCAGGTCTCCGGTGCCCTCGCCCTGGACGGACCGGACCTGGACGTGCCCGCCGCGGTCGACCGCGTCACCGAGGTACTGCTCCTCGACCTGGACTGGCTGCTGGTGAAGACGGACTTCCTGGTGCACGCCGCCCGCGATCCCCAGGTCGCCGAGACCCTGCTGGAACACCGGACGCGGCTGCGGCAGGCGGTCGCCGACCGCCTCGCTCGCGCGCAGGGCCTCGCCCAACTGCCCGCCGTGCTCGGCGACATCGACGGTGCGGCGCACGCCGTGGTCGCCGCGTACGACGGCGTCACCACCCAACTGCTGCTGGACAAGGACGTCGACGGTGCCCGCCGCTGGCTCAAGCAACTGCTCACCGCGCTGCTGACCGACGGCAGCGGCACCTCCCGATGAGATCTCGAACGAGCCCCACAACCAGACCACCCAACGAGCAAAGGAACCCTCGCCATGGATGCGGACGTCATCGTCGTCGGAGCGGGCCTCGCGGGCCTGGTCGCCGCGCACGAGCTCACCAGCCGGGGCCGCAGGGTCGCGCTGGTCGACCAGGAGAACGCCGCCAACCTCGGCGGCCAGGCGTTCTGGTCCTTCGGCGGGCTGTTCCTCGTCGACTCCCCGGAGCAGCGCCGCCTGGGCATCAAGGACTCCTTCGACCTGGCCTGGAACGACTGGCAGGGCAGCGCCGGGTTCGACCGGGTCGACGACGAGGACTCCTGGGCGGTGCGCTGGGCCCGCGCCTACGTCGAGTGGGCGGCGGGCGAGAAGCGGTCCTGGCTGGACGGGCACGGCATCAAGCTGCTGCCGACGGTCGGCTGGGCCGAACGCGGCGACCTGCGGTCCGACGGGCACGGCAACTCAGTCCCCCGCTTCCATGTCACCTGGGGCACCGGCACCGGCGTGGTGGAGCCATTCGTCGACCACGCCAAGCAGGCCGCCCGCGACGGCCTGCTGACCTTCTACCACCGCCACCAGGTCGACGAGCTGGTGATCGAGGAAGGCGCCGCCCGCGGAGTGCGCGGCACCGTACTCGCCGAAGACCGCTCGCCCCGGGGCGTGGCCTCCAACCGTGACCGCATCGGCGACTTCGAACTCACCGCCCAGGCCGTCGTCGTCACCACCGGCGGCATCGGCGCCAACCACGACATCGTCCGCCGCTACTGGCCCGAGCGCCTCGGCACCCCGCCCACCGAGATGGTCACCGGCGTCCCCGCGTACGTCGACGGCCGCATGCTCGACATCAGCGCCGAGGCCGGCGTCCGCCTGGTCAACCGCGACCGCATGTGGCACTACACCGAGGGCCTGCAGAACTGGGACCCGATCTGGCCCGGCCACGGCATCCGCATCCTGCCCGGCCCGTCCTCCCTCTGGTTCGACGCCCTCGGCCGCCGACTGCCCGACCCCTGCCTGCCGGGCTACGACACCCTCGGCACCCTCAAGTACCTGCGCACCACCCCGGACATCGCGGACCACGACCACTCCTGGTTCATCCTCACCCAGAAGATCATCGAGAAGGAGTTCGCACTGTCGGGCTCCGAGCAGAACCCTGACATCACCGCCAAGGACAAGGGCGCGGTCCTGAAGAACCGCCTGGGCAAGGGCGCCCCGGCCCCGGTCGACGCGTTCCTGCGCAAGGGCGCCGACTTCGTGACCGCACCCACCCTGGAACAACTCGTCACGAAGATGAACGAGTTGACGGACAAGCCGCTGCTCGACGCGGACGTCCTGCGCCGCCAGATCGAGGCACGCGACCTGCAGATCGCCAACCCCTACAGCAAGGACTCCCAGATCCAGGGCATCCGCAACGCCCGCCGCTACATCGGCGACCGCCTCGGCCGCGTCGCCACCCCGCACCGCATCCTCGACCCGGCGGCCGGCCCGCTCATCGGCGTCAAGCTGCACGTCCTCACCCGCAAGACGCTCGGCGGCATCCAGACCGACCTCGACTCCCGCGCCCTGGGCGCCGACGGCAACCCGATCGACGGTCTCTACGCGGCCGGCGAGGTGGCGGGCTTCGGCGGCGGAGGCGTGCACGGCTACAACGCGCTGGAGGGCACCTTCCTCGGCGGCTGCCTCTTCTCCGGGCGGGCAGCCGGCCGGGCGGCGGCGAAGCAGACCGCCTGAGCGACGGACGGCAGGGGCGGTCGGAGCACGAACTGGCCGCCCCTGTCGCGTCCTTGCGTGAACCGCCCGCCGCTGCAAGGGGATTGACCCACGGACACCTCCCGCCGGGCGGACGGCAGCGAACTGGAGATCCTCAGCCCCCTCGTCGTCACGGCCGCGGGCGCCCTGCAGACCCCGCCGCTGCTGCGCCGCAGCGGCCTGGGCGGGCATCCCCGCCTGGGCCGCAACCTCAGCGTCCACCCGGCCACCAGCGTCGCCGGCCGCTTCACGGAACCGGTCACGTCCTGGGAAGGCGTCCTGCAGAGCACCGGCGTCGAGGAGTTGCACGACCGCGGGATCCTGATCGAGGCGACCGCGAGCCCGCCCGGCATGAGCAGCTTCGTCCTCCCCGGCCTCGGGCGCGCGCTGCGCCGTGAACTGGAAGGGGCCGACCGGCTGGCCATCCTCGGCGCCATGATCGCCGACCGGCCCTCGGGACGGGTTCTCGGCCGCGACCGCACCCTCGTCCGCTACCGCCTGGACCCCCGTGACGGCGCCCGGCTGATGACGGCCGTACGCGCCATGGGCCGTGTCCTCTTCGCCGCCGGGGCCGTGGAGGTGCTCACCGGCATCCCACGGGCGCCCCGCGCCCGCACCCTCCCGGAACTCGACGCGCTGCTCACCGGGATCACCCCGTGCGACCTGCACCTGTCGGCCTTCCACCCGGCCGGCACGGTCGCCGCGGGCAGCGAGCCCGAGCGGGCGCCGGCCGATGCCGAGGGCCGGCTGCGGGGCGTCGACGGTGTTGTGGTCACCGATGCCTCCGCCCTGCCGGGCTGCCCGGAGGTGAACCCGCAACTGAGCATCATGGCGGCCGCCCTGGCCGTCACCGAGACCTACCTCGAACGCGAACCCAGCAGCCGGAGCAGCACCTCGGCATGACTGTGCTCGGGCTCCTTGGACGCGGTCAGCAGCGTCACGGGCCCCTTGTCCACCAACTCCCGGACGTGTTCGAGCAGTTCGGCCGCATCCGGGGCGTCCAGCTCCGCCTCGTAACGGTCGGCGAACTCCTCGTAGGACCCCTCGCCCGCGTGATACCAGCGGCGCAGTTCGGTCGACGGGGTGAGGGCCTTGGGCCACTCGTCCACGTGCGCGGCGTCCTTGGACAGTCCGCGCGGCCACAGCCGGTCGACCAGGACGCGTACACCGTCGTCCGGCTCGGGCGGTTCGTAGACGCGACGCACGCGAACGCTCACGATCGGGTCCTTTCTGGGTGGCGGGTGACCTTGAGCGTAGTGCGCGGGCGTCGAGTGACGTCGTATCACTTGACCTGATCGAGAAGGAAACCGGGCCGGGCTGCCCATAACCTGGGATTCGTATGATCATCGGCCACCCCCCCAGGAGCGCATGTGAGGCAGTCCAGCCGTCACGCCGTCAGACCCACCACCGTCCTTCGCCGCGAGGCCCTGACCGCGACCGTCCCGGTCGCCCTCGCGGCACTGCTCGCCGCCGCCGGACCCGCGACCGCCGGCACCGGTGGCGCATCGGGTGTCGGTGACCCTTACTTCCCGCTCGCCGGCGACGGCGGCTACCACGTCGACCACTACGACCTGACCCTGCGTTACGACCCGACGAGCCGTCACCTCGGCGGTGCCGCAGTCCTCACGGCCCGCGCCACCCAGGACCTGACCCGTTTCGACCTCGACCTCAAGGGGCTGAAGGTCACCGGCCTGACCGTCGACCACGCCCGGGCGCAGTACCGCCGCGACGGCCAGGAACTCGTCGTCACCCCGCGCCGCACCCTGCACAAGGGCGAGGAGTTCCGCGTCGGTGTCACCTACAGCGGCATCCCCGAGCAGGTCACCGACCCCGACGGCTCGGCCGACGGCTGGATACGGACCGACGACGGCGCCTTCGTCGCCGGGGAGCCTCAGGGCGCCATGACCTGGTTCCCGGCGAACAACCACCCCAAGGACAAGTCCTCTTACGACATCACGGTCACCGTCCCCGAGGGCCGCGCCGCCGTGGCCAACGGCGTCCTGGTCGGGCAGCGGACCGCGCACGGGCAGACCACCTTCCACTGGCGCCAGATCGAACCCATGGCCGCCTACCTCGCCACGGCGACGATCGGAAAGTTCAAGGTCGAGCAGTACACCACGCGCGACGGCATCCGCGTCTACAACGCCGTCGACCCGCGCGAGGCGTCCCAGGCGGCCCCCGTCCTGAAGAAGCTGCCGTCCGTCCTGGAATGGGAGAGCAAGCTCTTCGGGTTCTACCCGTTCCGCAACGCCGGGTCGATCGTGGACCACGCGCCGGACGTCGGATACGCGCTGGAGACCCAGTCGCGCCCGCTGTACGACTCGGCGCCGGACCTGAGCACCCTCGTCCACGAGAGCGCCCACCAGTGGTTCGGCGACTCCGTGTCGCTGACCTCCTGGAAGGACATCTGGCTCAACGAGGGCTTCGCGACCTACGCGGAGTGGCTCTACAGCGAGCAGCACGGCGGCGACAGCGCCCAGAAGACCTTCGACGGCCTCTACCACCACCCGGCGAGCGACCACCTGTGGGCGTTCCCGCCCGGCGACCCCGGCAGCGGCAAGAACATCTTCGACACTCCCGTCTACGACCGCGGCGCCATGGCCCTGCACGAACTGCGCACCGCCGTCGGCGACCGCACCTTCTTCGGCATCCTGCGGGCCTGGGCGGCCGAACACCGCGACGGGCACGGGACGACCGCACAGTTCATCCGCCTCGCGGAGCGGAAATCCGGCAAGGACCTCAACCATTTGTTCACCACGTGGCTGTACAGTCCCGGGAAGCCGAACGAAGCCTAGAACCTGACGAGTTCCTCACATGTGTCGGTCACAGTCGACCCGTGATCATGAATAGACCCCGTGTCGCCCTGCTCGCCGCGTCCCTGCTCCTCACGGGATGCGGCGGCGGGGCAGTGGCGTCGCCGGGCCACCCGTCCGGCGCCCCCACGGCCACGACGAGCACACCGGACGTCGCCGCCCTCGCTCCGCCCTCGCCGGAGATGTCCGTCCAGGCCGCCCCGTTGCGCCTGCCGGGCCTGGGGCCGAGGACACTGGCCGCGATCCCCGCCGACGCCCGCCAGGCAGTCGTGGTCACCGGACGAGACAGGAACTCCCCGCTGTCCACGGTCGTGCTGTACGAGCGCACCGCGGCCGGCTGGCAGGCGGGCGAGAGCTGGCCCGCGCACAACGCGCTCAAGGGCTGGTCCGAGCACCACACGGGCGGCGACCTGCGCTCGCCCATCGGCGTGTACGGCCTCACCGACGCCGGCGGGCTCCTCGTCGATCCCGGCACCCGGCTGCCCTACCACCGCTCCGGCGCCTTCACCTCACCCGGCACGGGCTTCGAGGGCGAACCCCTCGCCGGCTCCTTCGACTACGTGATCGCCATCAACTACAACCGCAAGCCCGGTGCGTCGCCCCTCGACTGGACCCGGCCCCTCGGCGCGGGCCGCGGCGGCGGCATATGGTTCCACGTCGACCACGGCGGCCCCACCCACGGCTGCGTCAGCGTCTCGGAGCAGCACATGAAGGAGCTGCTGCGCACGCTCGACCCCGGCCTCCACCCCGTCGTCGTCATGGGCGACGCGAAGTCCCTCGCCCGCTGAAGCGCCCAGGAGCCGCCGCGTGTGCGCACATGTGCTGGTCGCAGAGGACGACGAGATGCAGGCCGAACTCATACGCCGCTCCCTGCTGGCGGAGGGTCACTCGGCCACGGTGGTCCATGACGGCGCGGCCGCCCTGGACGCCGCCCGCCGGCTCAGACCCGACCTCGTGGTCCTCGACCTGATGCTGCCCGTGGTCGACGGCTTCGGCGTGTGCCGGGTGCTGCGCGGCGGCGAGGAGGACATACCGGTGCTCATGCTGACCGCACGGTCCGAGGAGGACGACGTCCTGCTCGGCCTGGAACTGGGCGCCGACGACTACATGACCAAGCCGTACAGCCCGCGCGAGCTGATGGCCCGCATCCGTACCGTGCTGCGGCGCAGCGGCCGGACGGCAGGCGTGCGGGAGGATCCCGTCGTACGGGCTGCCGGGCTGACCGTCGATCCGGAACGGCACGAGGTGCGCTGCGACGACGTACCCGTGGAGTGCACACCGGCCGAGTTCCAGATCCTTCTCGCCATGGCGGCGGAGCCCGAAAGGGTCTTCACGCGGCGCCAGTTGCTGCAGTGCACCCGCGGTTTCGACCGGGCCTCCACCGAGCGGGCCGTCGACGTCCACATCATGAACCTGCGCAAGAAGATCGAGACCGACCCGCGCCGGCCGGTGCGGCTGCTGACCGTGTTCGGGGTCGGCTACAAGCTCAGCGGCGGCCGTCCGTGAAGCGCCGCATACCGCTGCGCAAGCGGCTGCTGGTGCGCCTGCTGATCGCGTCGGTGCTGATCGCCGTGTGCTCGGTGGCGGCGACGGCCTGGCTGGCGGTGGAGACCACCACCCGCGCCCTGCGTGAGGAACAGGGCCAGGACCTCGCCGACGACATGCGGATCCTCGCGGAACTCAGCGGCTATGCGGCAACGCACCCCGACTGGAAGGGCGTCGGGGCCACCGTCCGCTCCCTGGCCGCCACCATGGGCCGGCGCATCGCCCTGACCACCGCCGACCGCACCCTCATCGCCGACTCGGCGCGTACGGGCACCTCCCTGCCCCTCGGCGCCGCCGCGACCGTCGACCCCCTGCACACCGACACCTACACCGAGACCGGCGCCCAGCTCAGCGGGATCGACCCCCGAGCCGTGGGCCCCTACCGGCTCACGGCGAAAGAGCGCGCACAACTGGACGCGATGGCCGAGAAACAGCGGACGTGCTACCGCCGGTTCGGCGTCGAGACCAAGGTCGAGCACAGCCCGAGCGGCCGCCCCACGATCGTCAACTCCGACGGCTCCGCGGCCCCCGACTATCTGACCGAGGACTGCGGCTACGGGCTGTTCAGCGACCCCACAGGCACCGAGAAGAAGGCGCTCGACGACCTGACCCGGGGCGCCCGCGCCTGTCTGCAGCAACACGGCCTCGAGCTCGGCAGGCCGCTCTACCTCATGCTCAACCCCACCGGCAAGGCCCCCGTGAGCCGGTACGCCATCGCCAAGTTCGCCAAGGAGGGCGACACGAAGGCGATGCAGACGGCGCAGAGCTGCACCGACGACGCCCTGCGTGCCCAACTCGACCCGTATGTCGCCCCCGTGGCCGAGCTCTACCTCGGCGGCGACGACACCACCCCGCCCCGTTTCGACATGTCCCCGGCCAACAAAGCCAAGATCGTCGGGGCCGCGGGTCTCGTCCTCGCCGTCACCCTCGCCGTCACGGCCGTCGTCGCCACCCGGCTCGTACGGCCCCTGCGGGCGCTGACCGAGGCGGCGCAGCAGCCGCCGGACCGGCATGTGCGGGTGCCGGTGACCACGCGGGACGAGACCGGCATCCTCGCCGAGGCGTTCAACGACCTCACCGAGCGGCGCGCACGTCTGGAGGCCCAGCGCAAGGCGATGGTCAGCGACATCGCGCACGAACTGCGCAGCCCGCTGACCAACATCCGCGGCTGGCTTGAGGTCACCCGCGACGGCGTCGTCGACGCGGATCCCGCGCTGCTCGGCTCACTGCACGAGGAGGCTCTGGTGCTGCAGCGCATCATCGACGACCTCCAGGACCTCGCGGCCGCCGACGCGGGCACCCTGCGCCTGCACCGCGAACCGGTCCGCGCCGACGACCTGCTGGACCAGGTCGCGGCCGCCCACCGCGTCGCCGCCGACGCCGCCGGCGTCACCGTACGCACCGAACAGGACGGCAGCCCGTGGCTCGACGCGGATCCGGTGCGCATGCGGCAGGCGCTGGGCAACCTCGTCTCCAACGCGCTGCGGCACACGCCCCCCGACGGCACCGTCACCCTGGCCGCCCGCCGCGACGGTGAAGAGGTCGTCTTCACGGTGACCGACACCGGCACGGGGATCGCGCCGGAGGATCTGCCGCACGTGTTCGACCGGTTCTGGCGTGCCGAGAAGTCCCGCAGCCGCCGCACCGGCGGCAGCGGGCTCGGCCTGCCGATCGTCCGTCATCTGGTCGCCGCACACGGCGGAACGGCCGTCGCCGCGTGCGAGCCGGGCGCAGGCGCGGTGTTCACCCTGCGACTGCCGGGCGCCCCAACTCCGAAGAGCTGAGGCGCCCGGACAGGCCCTAACCGTTGCGCGCGGCCGCGCGCCGGCGCCGCCTGCGCTGCATGGCGTGCCGTTCCGTCTCACCGGTGCCGCCCCACACGCCCAGGATCTCGCCGTGGGCCAGCGCCCATTCAAGGCACTGCTCCCGGACCGGGCAGCGGGCGCACACCGCCTTTGCCTTCTCGGTCTGCAACAACGCGGGGCCTGAGGTGCCGATCGGGAAGAACAGCTCGGGGTCCTCGTTACGGCACGCGGCCTGGTCTCGCCAGTCGTCCATGAAATGTCACCTGCGATCGAAGTCGTACGTGCCCTCGCGAATGGCTTACTCGGTTTCGAGTCACCTGTCGATGCGCGAGTGAAACGACAAAAGTCGCGCAGATACGGTGCTCATTGCTCGCGCATGCCCCACGGGGAGCCGTAGGCGGTCAGCAGATCCAGGAACGGGCGGGCCTCGAACGCCTCCGGGCCGAGGACGCCCGAGCCGGACCAGGCGCCGGTGGCAAGGAGTTCGAGCGCCACGACCGGGTTGACGGCGGTCTGCCACACCACCGCCTGGCTGCCGTACTCCGCCACGGACCACTGGTTGTCGACCACGTGGTACAGGTACACCTCGCGCGGAGCACCGTCCTTGACGCCGCGCACCCAGGTGCCCGCACAGGTCTTGCCGTGCATCCGCTCGCCCAGCGTCGCCGGATCGGGCAGGCACGCGGCGACGACGTCCCGGGGCGAGACGCAGACCGGTCCGGCGGCGCTCGGCACGGTCACCGGCGCGGTGCGGTCCAGGCCCAGCAGGTGCAGCGTCTTCAGCGTCTCGATGAACTCTTGGCCCAGCCCGTACTTGAAGGTGACCCGGCGCGCGTCCACCCAGCGCGGGACGAGCAGCACCTCCTCGTGCTCCACGTTCACGCACTCCACGGGACCGATGCCCTCGGGGAAGTCGAACACCTCGGGCTCGCTGAACGGCTCGGTGGTGAACCAGCCGCGCCCGGCCTCGTAGACCACCGGCGGGTTGAGGCACTCCTCGATGGTGGTCCAGATGCTGAAGGACGGGGCGAAGTCGTAGCCGTCGACGGTGAGGTTCGCGCCGTCGCGGACGCCGATCTCCTCGATCTCGTCGAAGAGTTCGTCGGCGGCGTACCGGGCGAAGACGTCCGACAGACCGGGCTCCACGCCCATGCCGACCAGGGCCAGCGCGCCCGCCTTCGCCCACTCCTCCGCCTGCGCGAACTGGTCGTCGCCGAGCTTGACCCCGCACTCCGCGTACGGTCGCTCGGGGTGCGGGTGCGAGAGGGCCATCGCCATGTCGAGGTAGGTGGCTCCGGCGGCGCGCGCCGCGCGGAACAGCGGCATCACGAAGCGCGGGTCGGTGGCGTTGAGGAGGACGTCGCAGCCGTGCCGGCGCAGCAGCTCCGCCACGGCCGACTCGTCGCTCGCGTCGACGCGCTGGGCGCCGAAGCGACCGTCGTCCAGGGCCGCGACCGCCGCCTCGGCCCGTGCCGGGTCGTAGTCGGCCACCACCATCGCCTCGAAGAACGAGCGGCGGGCGGCGATCCGGGTGATGGCGGTGCCGACACCGCCGGCTCCCACGAGCAGGACACGCATGACAGATCTCCCTGTCGGAGGGTTGATGACGAGGGGCCCCGCCGGAGATACAACGCTGTGGGTTCACATAAGGTCAATGGCGTTGGCATAAGGCCTGGGGAGGTTGTCATGCCCAAACCGGTGGTGCCCGAAGAGAAGCGGCGCAGACGGCGGCCGACCAAGAGCGGCACGGTCCTGTCGGAGCGGCTGATCGTCGAGACCGCGCTGCGGATGCTGCGCGAACACGGCAGCGCGGGCCTCACCGCCCGCCGCCTGGGCCTCGCGCTGGACGCCGACCCGAGCACCCTCTACCGCTACTTCCGCGGCATGGACGAGCTCACCCTCGCGATCGGCGACGCGCTCATCGGCCAGGCCCTCGACGGCTGGCGCCCCACGGGGGAGTGGCGGGCGGACCTGCGCGCGGTCGGCCTGCGCATCCACGCCGCCTGTCTCGCCCACCCGCAGGCCGCGGTGCTGACCACCAGCCGCGTCACCGGCCGGGCCAACGAACTGGCCGCCGACGAGGCCGTGCTGGACGTCCTGCGTACCGCTGGATTCCCGCTGCCGGACACGGTGCGCATCTACCACGCCTTCATCGACCAGACCCTGGCCTTCGCCGCCCTCGACGCCGCCTCCCTCGCCCTGCCCAGCGCGGCCCTGCGAGCCGACGAGGACATGTGGCGCTCGACGTACGCCCGGCTGCCCCGCACCACCCACCCGCGGATCGCCGAGGCGGCGCCCCTGCTGGCGGCCCGCATGGCCGACAGCGCCTATCCGACGGCACTGGAGATGCTGCTGGACAGCGCGGAGGCACAGTTGGCGGCACTCGGGGCCTGACGTGATCCGCCCGCTCGATTGCTTGATGCAAGTCACGGCTCTATAGTCGGTCGAGTCGATTGCATCAAACAATCGACCGCTCGGTGCCGGAGGCGGAACATGGAGCGTCGCTGGAAGGTCCTCGTCGTCACCTCGGCCGTGGTCTTCATGGCCCTGCTGGACGTCACCATCGTGAACATCGCGTTCACCGACCTCGGGCGGTCGTTCCCGCGCGACTCCCTCGCCGACCTGTCGTGGGTGCTGAACGGATACAGCGTGGTGTTCGCCGCCGCCCTCGTACCGGCAGGCCGCCTGGCCGACCGGTACGGACGCCGGCGGCTCTTCCTCGCCGGGCTGCTGCTGTTCCTTGCCGCGTCCGTGGCGAGCGGCCTGGCCGCATCGGTGCCGGTCCTCGTCGCGGCCCGGGTCGTGCAGGCACTGGGCGCCGCGACCGTGCTGCCGACCTCGCTGAGCCTGACGCTGCCGGAGTTCCCGCCCGAGCGGCGCGGCACCGCGATCGCCCTGTCGACGGCCGCGGGCGCGGTCGCCGCCGGAGTGGGGCCGTCGCTCGGCGGACTGCTGGTGGACTGGCAGGGCTGGCGTGCGGTGTTCTTCGTCAACCTCGTCATCGGCCTGCCCGCGCTCATGGCGGCCGCACGGCTGCTGCGCGAGAGCCGCGACGAGCGGGCGCAGGGCGTTCCCGACGCCCTCGGCGCCCTGCTGCTGGTCGGCGCCGTGGGCGGCCTCGCACTGGGCATCGTCAAGGGCGCGGACTGGGGCTGGAGTTCGGGCGGAGTGCTCGCCGCCTTCGGGACCGCCGCCGTACTGCTGCTGCTGTTCGTCCTGCGGTCCGTCGCCCACGCCACACCGGTGGCCGACCTCGGTCTGTTCCGTCTCCGTTCCTTCACCGTGGCCACCCTCGGCACGTTCGACTTCGGCGCGGGGTTCTTCGCCTCGCTGCTGTGCAACGTGCTGTTTTTGACCACCGTGTGGCACTGGCCGGTGCTGCGCGCCGGAGCCGCGGTCACACCGGGACCCGTGATGGCCGCCCTCGTGGCCCCCCTGGCCGGCCGGCTCACGGACCGCTACGGACCGCGCGCCGCCGCCGTGCCGGGCACCCTCCTCTTCGGTACCGGCCCGCTGCTGCCGGCCCTGACCGCCACGGCCCAACCGCAGTACTGGACGGTTCTGTTCCCGGCGGCGGCCATCACCGGCGTCGGAGTCGGCCTGTCCCTGCCCGCGCTCGGCGGCGCCGCCGTCCTGGAACTGCCGCCGCCGAGCCTGACCACAGGCATCGGCATGACCTCCGCCCTGCGTCAACTGGGCGCCGTGGTAGGCGTCGCGGCCCTGGTCGCCCTCCTCGGCACGCCCGGACCTCAGGCCCTCGGCGGCTTCCGCCACGCCTGGCTCATGATCACCGGCGCGGGCTGGCTCGCCGCCGTTCTCTCGCTGGCCCTGGGCCGTGTCCGGGCACCTCGCCCGGAGGCCGACAAGACCGGGGGACAGCGGCTCACGCCACTCAAGGAAGCACCATGACGTCACAGAAGGAGAGGCCATGAAGGAGACCGACGCCCTGCGCCGTGCAGCGCGCTGGCCCGGCGTCCCCGACCGGGTGACTGCCGTGCTCGCCCAGCAGCTGCTCGCGGCCCGCCAATTCCGCGAAGGCCACGACTACTTCACCGCCCTCAGCGCCGAACGTCCAGAATCGGCGCTGCTGGAAAGCCTGGCGGGAGTCTTCCAGGCCCGCCTCGACGGACCGGACGAGAAGGCGATCGCCCGGCTCGACGCGGCCGCCGAACGCGGGCTCGGGCTGCCCCAGTACTTCAGGGGAACCGCACTGGCGGGCCTCCCGGACTGCGCGGGCCGGGCCGAGACGGTGATCGCCGACCTGGAGTTCGTGCTCGCGGTGCGGGACCGGTTCCCGGCCGGGTTCCTGCGCTCCGTGCACGCGGCCCTGGCCCGTGCCTACGCCTGCCAGGGCCGTACGGAGGAAGCCCGGGCCGCGCGCGAGCGCCTCGGACACGCCCCCGGCCTGTCACTCGTCACGGACTACCTGGTCAGCGCCGAGGAGGGCCTGCGGATGACCGCTCCACGGCTGGTGGAAATGGCCCCGGGCGTGCACGTCGCCCAGGGCCACGACCTCGCCGACTTCGCGTTCGTCCGCACGGACGACGGCATCGTGGCGATCGACGCGGCGAGCCACCCCCGGCACGTGGAGGCGGCCCTGCGCGATCTGCGGGCCGTCACCCGCGCACCGATCACCCATGTGATCCTCACCCACGCACACTTCGACCACATCGGCGGCCTGGAAGCACTCGTCGGCCCCGGAACCCAGGTCGTCGCTCAAACCGCCTTCCCCGAAGAACTCGCGCTGCAGGCCGTGAGCCCGCCGCCCTTCCCGGCCCTCCTGCCGGACGGCCAGGAGCACCGTCCGCACGTCGTCCCGGACCGGCTCGTCGAACGGCCCGAGGCCCTGACCGTAGGCGGGCGGAGGTTCACGCTCATCCCCGTCGCCGGAGGCGAGACCCGCGACGGCCTTCTCGTCCAACTGCCGGACGAGGACGTGGTCTTCGTCGGCGACATGTGCATGCCCTACCTCGGCGCGCCGTTCTTCGCCGAAGGATCGGCCGAGGGGCTGTTCGACGCACTGCAGACGGTCCAGGACCTGCGCCCCCGGCTGCTGGTCCACGGCCACCCGCCGCTGACCGAGAATTTCACCGTCGAGGCGCTGCCCGGCCTGCTCGCCGCCCTGCGGGACCTGCATGCCGTCGTCGCGGACGACATCGTCGCGGGCCGGTCGCTGACCGAGGTGCTGGACCGCGACCACCTTCCCGAGGTGCTGCGTGGGCATCCGGCCGCGATCCTCCCGTACCTGATCATGCGCGAGGGCTTCGTCCAGCGCGTCCACGACCAGCGGACCGGCTACTGGAAGGCGGACGGGGACGGGGTGGACCCCGTCGGCCGCACGCAGTGGGCCGCAGCGCTGGACCTGCTGGCCGGCGGCCGGGCCGAGGCGTTCGCCGCGGCGGGTGAGCAACTGCTGGCGCGCGGGGAACCGGCCGTGGCGCTCAGGATCGTCGACTGCGCCCTGCTGAGCCACCCGGACGACCCGTCGCTCGCCGAGTTGCGCGGACGGGTCCTGCACGCTCTCGTCGAACGGCACCAGCTCTTCAGCCCGTTCAGGTTCGCCTACTACGCGGGGCTCGCGGGACTGACCGTGGAATCCGCGGGCTGAGCACCGGGCCCGGGCCGCATGTCGCAGTCGTACGGCCCCAGCGGCTTCCCGCAGGCGGAGCAGGTGAGCCCGGGCCGCAGCCGGCCGCCGCAGCCGCGGTGCACGACTACCAGCGGCGGCCCCTGCGGCGCCCGGTGCCCGTCTCCCCACAGCAGCAGGGACATGATCACCGGCCACAGATCCAGGCCGGCCGGGGTCACCACGTACTCGTACCGCTCCGGGCGCGTCTGATAGAGCCGCCGCTCGAGAATCCCGGCCTCGCAGAGCTTGCCCAGCCGGTCGGACAGCACGTTGTGCGCGATGCCGAGACCTCCGCGGAAGTCCTCGAACCTCCGCGTGCCGCGCAGCGCGTCCCGCACGATCAGCAACGTCCAGCGCTCACCCACCACTTCGAGCGACCGGGCGATCGAGCAGACCTGACCTTCGTATGTACGAGGAAGCACGCCACCATCGTACGTCGATTGCATCACGCAAGTCAGTGGTGGCTGTCGGCCCCGCCCCGCAGCGCCGGCAGCCGCCTCCGTCACCGCTGGGCGACCGCCGCGAGCGCCGGGGAGCCCAGCTTCCACTGCTGCCAGTACAGCGGCACGTCGAGGGCCCGGCCCGGCGAGGTGCACCAGACCCCAGCCCATGCCCACCGCGACGGACTCGGCACACCCCCCCGAGGTGGGCACGAAGTGCCGGACCGGACTCGCCCCGCTTCGCCGCGCTCGGCTTCGGCGCCCGCGGGTTCGGCCGCTTCCTGGCCAGGCCCGCGGCCTGGCGGGTCATGGACGGACTGGGCGCCGCAAGGATGCTCGCCCTGGGCGGCATGCTCGTTGCGAGGGCGTGAAGTCCGTGGTGTGAAGTCCACAAGCTGAGATCGCGCGTCCCGAAGTCCCGGACGGTACTGGGATAGTGAACCCCGACCCGAAAGATGTATCGAGCAACCAGGAAGCCCGTGGACACCAGCGAGAGCAGCACCGAACCGCAGACACCGGACCCGGTCGCGGTCGACCCGCCTCGGCGCGGCTGGCGCCGGTGGGCCATGGACACCCGGCCGCTGCGCATTCCGGCCTACCGCCGACTGTGGGCCTCGACGATCGTCACGGCGGTCGGCAGCCAGCTCACCGCGGTCGCCGTGCCCAAGCAGATCTACGACATCACCGGCTCCTCCGCGTGGGTCGGCGCGGCGAGCCTCGCAGGGCTGCTGCCGCTGATCGTGTTCGCGCTGTGGGGCGGCGCGGTCGCCGACAGCATGGACCGCCGCAAGCTGCTCCTGATCACCAACAGCGGCATCGCCGTCACCTCACTGCTGTTCTGGCTCCAGGCCTTCACGGGGCTCGAGTCCGTGACCGCGCTGATGGTGCTGCTCGCGATGCAACAGGCGTTCTGGGGCCTGAACGCCCCCGCCCGCAACGCCTCCATAGCCCGCCTGGTCCCGGAGAGCCAGCTGCCCGCCGCCAACGCCCTCGGCTCGACCGTCATGCAGACGGGGCAGGTGGTCGGACCGCTGCTCGCGGGCGCCCTGATCCCGGTCATCGGCCTGCCCGAGCTCTACCTGATCGATGCCCTCGCCCTCTGCGTCACGGTGTGGGCGGTCTACAAGCTGCCCTCCCTGCCGCCCCTGTCGGGCACGGAGAAGCGACGCGCGGGCGTACGGGAGATAGCGGAGGGCTTCCGCTACATCTCCGGGCACAAGGTGCTGCTGCTGTCCTTCCTCGCCGACATCATCGCGATGGTCCTCGGCATGCCCCGCGCCCTGTTCCCCCAGCTCGCCGCCCAGACCTACGGCTCGTACGGCGAAGGGCTCGCCCTGGGCCTGCTGTTCGCGGCGATCCCCATCGGCGCGGTGCTCGGGGGACTGTTCTCGGGCACGTTCTCCCGGGCTCGCCGGCACGGCTGGATGGTGATCGGCGCCGTCGTCGCCTGGGGCGCGGCGATCGCCGGCTTCGGGCTGAGCGGCAACCTGTGGGTCGCGGCCGCTTTCCTGGCCCTGGCCGGGGTCGCC
This sequence comes from Streptomyces sp. NPDC002092, assembly GCF_053593775.1. Taxonomy (NCBI): domain Bacteria; kingdom Bacillati; phylum Actinomycetota; class Actinomycetes; order Kitasatosporales; family Streptomycetaceae; genus Streptomyces; species Streptomyces sp. NPDC002092. The sequence goes on along the minus strand of NZ_JBSFDG010000007.1, from coordinate 17,683 downwards.
GACATGGTCTCGATGGTCTTCCGCGGGGCGATCCTGCTGTCCGCCGCCACCGACGAGATGCGCGGCCGTATGCAGGGGGTCTTCACGGTCGTCGTCGCCGGCGGTCCGCGCCTGGCCGACGTCCTGCACGGCACCGCGGGCTCGGCCTTCGGCCCGCGCACGGCCGTGGCGGGCGGCGGCCTCCTCGTCGTCGCCGTGATGCTGGCCCTGACCGCCGCGATCCCGGCCCTGCGCCGCTACCGCATCTGATCCCGCCCGGGGGTGGCTGCGGCACACCGTTCCGTGCAGCCGACCTGATCCGAACGACAGAGCCTAGAGCACGCTGCGTCCGCGGCCCGCGTGCTGTTCCATGAGCTTGCCACGGGTCATCTCCAGCCGGTGCGCGAGGATCTCCGCGACGCTGCGTACCAGCGCGAGTCCGAGCTGGGTGTCCTGCTCGCACAGCCGCAGCACCGCCGCCGCGTCGAACTCGTAGGCTCGGACGGGGCTGAAGGCCTCCGCGCCGAAGTCCCATTCGTGCGGCGGGAACAGCCAGGACCAGCCCAGCAGATCGCCCGAGCCGAGGCTCGCCACGGTCACCCGCTGCAGCGAGTTGACCCGCTGGTCGAGCGAGACGGCGCCCGAGCGGATGACCCAGAAGCGGTCGGCCTTGCCGCCCGCCTCGAAGATCCGGGTGTCCTCCGGGAAGGAGACCTCCTGCGCGAGCGTCATCAGGCTCTGCCGCTGGGGTGGGGGAAGGGCGGTCAGCAGTTTTATCGCTTTCGTCATGACGCGGGGCTCCTCGCCGGGATCGGTTCCGGTGCTTTCCCTACGCTCATTTCAGCCGCTGCGGGCGCCCCGAGCACCTCGGCGGACAGCAGTTCCTGCCCAGAACCGCCAAGACATGAAAAAGCCCTGGCTGGACGGGGGAGGCCAGCCAGGGCCGTAAGCGGTGGCGTCGGAGGACGGTACGGTCGACTCCGTCACCACGTATGAATGAACCGTAAACCATCTGCCGCCGTTTTCCTCACCCAGAACCGGGTCACGTGACCGGTTTCACTCCTTGGGCTCCTCCACGACCCTGATCGTCTCGAGCTTCGGATCGCTGGGGTCCGGCAGGTACATCCCCGCCTCCAGACCGGTGCGCAGAGAGCGCAGCACGGGTTCGGTGCGTCGCTCGCCGGCAGTACGGCCGGGGTCCGCCGGCCCCGTCAGCCGGTCTTGCCCGGGGTCAGAATCTCGTCCAGCACCCTGAGGACGGCTTCGTAGGCCAGCGTCCGTACGGCGGCCTCGCGTGCCTCCTCCGGCTCGTCCGCCCGCAGGCCCTCGTCCCGCGCCTGCCACCGGTGCTTCTCCTGCTGCGCACAGGCCCGTGCACGCTGGATGCGGCGCAGCAGTTCGTCTGAGTCCACAACATCGGTCATGGCTTCCGCGTACCCCCTGATGGCCGTGGCACGTACTTTCCGCCGGGAGGTTTGGCTGGGCCAGCGCAGGTGAGCCGAACTAGGAGACCTGCGGTGCTCGCGCAGCGGAAGGCGGAATCGCTGCCGAGGGGCGGGGGAAGCAGCCGTGTCCGAGAGGCGCTCGGTGCTTGCCCGGACTGCGGCGGCCGCGGGTGAGGCAGGGTCCGGCTTCCCGCCCCCGCACAAGGAGGCCGGTTCTTCACCGAATCAGGGAGCCAGGCGATGTGCGAGGAGCACGGGACCGAATCCGCCCTCGGGCGACTGGGCGCGCAGCGGACCGGACCGCCGCGCTCCTGCAAGCCCGCAGAGGCGCGCAGGGCGGTCGAGCGGGCGGTCACGGAACGCTGCAGGGCCACCCACACCCGCTGTGACGAGGAGGCTCTGGGGGATGCCCTGCTCGTCGCCACCGAGCTGACGACCAATGCGATCCTGCACGGCGGCGGCGTCACGGACTTCCGCGTCGACGTCCTCGGAACGGGCGTGCGCGTCTCGGTGAGCGACCGCAGCGACCGGCTGCCCATGACCAGGGCGTCCCAGGATCCGCGGCGACGGCACCGCGTCGGCGGCCACGGCTGGCCCATCGTGTGCCGGCTGGCCCGCGACGTGCGCGTGTCGGAACTGCCCGCCGGCGGGAAGTGCATCACCGCCGTGGTCGCCTTCCGCTGAAGGCCCTCCACGAGGGGCGGCGTTTGTTCCCAGGATCGCCGGGCATACGGATGTTCGTGCTTCGGACCGGAGGCGCGCCAGCGGGAGCCACATGGCTGCTCGGCCCTCTGATCGGTCCGGGCGTCGGCCTTCCCGCGGTAGTCCCTGAAACCCCTCGTTCAGGAGCGAATCCGCATGCTTATCGACATGTCGACCAGCACTTCCGGCGCCAAGGCCCGGACGACCGCCCCCACCCGGCGGCACGACGACGCCCCCGACACGGCGGACCTCTTCGTCCGCCTGGCCACCCTGGAGGACGGCCCCGAGCGGGAGGCGGTCCGCGACGAACTCGTCACGGCCTGGCTGCCCATGGCCCACCGGATCGCCGGCCGCTTCCGCGACCGCGGCGAGTCCATCGAGGACCTGCGCCAGGTCGCGGCACTCGGCCTGGTGAAGGCGATCGACCGGTACGCCCCCGAGCGGGGAGCCTTCGAGAGCTACGCCGTGCCGACCATCACCGGCGAGGTCAAGCGGCACTTCAGGGACCGGATGTGGGCCCTCAGGGTGCCCCGCCGCATCCAGGAACTGCGCAACAAGGTGCGCGTGGCCCGCCGCGAGCTGACCCAGACCCCGGGCAGCTCCGAACCCTCCGCCGCCGACATCGCCGCCCACACCGGGCTCACCGAGGACGAGGTCAACTCCGGCCTGGAAGCCCTCGACAGCTTCAGCACCCTGTCGCTGGACGCCGAACTCTCGGGCGACGAGGACGGCTACAGCCTCGCCGACACCCTCGGCGCGGCGGACTCCGCGTACGACGTCGTCATCGACCGCGAGGCCGCCAAGGAAGGCCTGCGGCGCCTGCCCGAACGCGACCGCGCCATCCTCTACCTGCGCTACTTCGAGGACATGACACAGAGCCGGATCGCCGACCGCTTCGGCATCTCCCAGATGCATGTCTCCCGCCTCATCAGCCGCAGCTGCGCCCGGGTGCGGGCCGAGGCACTCGGGCAGGCGGGCAGCAATGGGCGGGCGGCCGCGGCTTGAGCGGCCCGCAGCGAGGAGGAGGACCGATGCTGATCCCTCATCCTGCCGTCCTGCGCAGGCTTGTCGAGGAGTACGAGACCGCGCTGGCCGAGGAGGCCGAGCGCGGCGGCGGGCCGAGCCCACGGGTCGAGGACCTGGCCTACACCCTGTGCGTGTCGACCGGCACACGCAACGTGGGGCGGGCCCTGGAAGCGGCCCATCGGCTGCTCGCGGCCACACCCTCGCCGAGATCGGGGTCGCCACAGATCGTGGTCCGGTGACACCAGGCATGGCAACAGTCGACGTCCAGGTGGCCGGCCGTGCGGAGCGCGGCCCGGCCATCGGGAAGCACACCTGCCCTACGGAGCCCGGGAGGCGTTCGTGAACTCCAATGCCATGGCGCGGACGAGCAGGCTCGGGGCCGAGCGGGCGGCGCGCGGCTCGATGACCGAGGGCGCCGCCCGGGCGGGGCTCGCCGCCCGCGGGGTCATCTACCTGCTGGTGGGTGTCCTGGCGCTGCAGATCGCCTTCGGCGACAGCAGTCGGCAGGCGGACCGCGGCGGCGCCCTCGCCACGCTGGCCGGGCAGCCGTTCGGCACCGTGCTGCTGTGGGCGCTCGGTCTCGGGCTGGCCGGCATGGCGGTGTGGCGGCTGTCGGAGGCCGTCTTCGGCTCGGTCGGCCCGGACGGCCGTAAACCGCGAAAGCGGTTGCTCGCGGTCGCCCGTTGCGTCTTCTACGCGGTGGTGGCCTACTCGGTGCTGACGTTCGCCGCTGGCCCCCGCGGCGCCGGCAGCCGATCGAGTGACGCGCAGTCCCGCGACGTCACGGCCAGGGTCCTCGATCTGCCCGCCGGGCAGTGGCTCGTGGGCGCGGCCGGAGTCGGCATCATCGTGGCGGGCGTGTGGATCGGCGCACAAGCGGTACGGCGCCACTACCGCAAGGAGCTCAAGCTCGGTGAGATGACTCCCTGGGCCCGCCGGCTGGTGGACGTCACCGGCGTGGCCGGCGGCGCGGCGCGCGGCCTGGTGTTCGCCGCCGCGGGCATCTTCGCCGTCCGCGCCGCGGTCGACTACGACCCGCAGCGGGCCAAGGGGCTCGACGACACCCTGCGCTCGTTCGCTCACACTCCGCTGGGTCCGGCGTTGCTGGCCTGCGTCGCGGCCGGTCTTGCCCTGTTCGGGTTGTTCTCGTTCGGGCTGGCTCGCTGGCGCAGGGTCTGACACGCGCCGCACGGGGAACACGAACCTGATGAGCGAATCCGAGTTTCCACCGGAGCACCGGCCCGTCGATCTCTACCTCGGCCTCCTGCGCACCCGGATGGACACGGAGGACTTCCGGCAGCTGCTGGGTGTGGTCGAACCGGTCCTGCGGGCGATCGAGGAACAGCGCATGCCCTCCGTGGACTTCGCGCTCGGCGAGGACCACGGGGAGGGGCTGTCCCAGGAGGTCCGTGACGAGGCCGCCCTGGTCATCGCCGCCGCCGTGACCGGCCGGCTCGACAACGAGGTCGTCGAGATCGACCTCGAGGGGACCGGCCCGATCAGAGTGATCACCGATGCGGACACCGCCTCGGACCCGGTTCGACTGGGCGAGATCGCCGACTACATCCGGGAACGGCACCGCCAGGACGAGGAGCTGCGCGGCATCGCCGAGGTGAGCGGTCTGCCCACCGACTTCTGAGGGCGGGGCGCTCACCGCTTCGGCGCTGCCACCGGCACCTTCAGCGGCCGGGCCAGGCCCACCACCGCCTCGTCCAGGCGCTGCAGATGGCGCAGCACCCGGTCGGTGATGCGGCCGTAGCGCGAGCCGCCGGGCAGGTCGGACTCCAGGAGGGCGGCGATGCTCGCCCCCGTCTCCACCTCGACGGCGGCCCGCTCGTCGGCGACCCGCGCGGCGATCGTCCCGATGTTGCCGAGGATGCGCTTGCCGGCCCCCCGCAGCCGCGGATCCGCCGCGATCGAGGGATGCGTCGGCAGCAGCTCGGCCATCGCGGCCAGTGAACGCGCGTGGTACGCGCAGGTCTCCAGCAGCGCGACGACATAGCGGGCGGTGTTGCGCCGGGCCCGCAGCGGAGTGACCGGGTGGGTGAGCGGCTGGGTGGCGGTGCGCAGGTCGGCCAGCGCCTGGTCGAGGTCGCGTGCCTTGTCGAGGAGCTCGGCCGGTTCCCCGCCGCTGAGCTGGTCGACGGCGGCCTCGGTGACGTCGGCGAGCCGGTCCAGGGTGGTGACCAGGAGGTCGTTGGTACGGCGGTCGGTGTGCACCGGCAGGACGAACGCCGCCGCGATGATCCCGCAGGCCGCCCCCAGCGCCGTCTCCTCCACCCGCAGCACCAGCACCGACAGGCTGTAGGTGTGCAGCAGCGTGTACAGCACGCCCAGCGCCGCGGTGACGAAGAAGGACATCAGCGTGTAGGACAGCGGCGCCGTGTAGAACATCGCGAACACGCACAGCAGCACCAGCGCGAACGCCGTCCACGTGTGGTGCCCGACCAGCCCCGCGAGCAGCAGGCCGGCCACCACTCCGAGCACCGTGCCCAGCAGCCGCCGGTAGCCCTTGACCAGGATCTCTCCGGTCGAGGCGGTGTTGATGAACACGATCCAGCAGGTCAGCACCGCCCAGTACCAGCGCTGGCTGGAGAGGAACTCGCCACCGACGATCGCCAGCGCCGAACCCACCGAGACCTGCACGGCAGCCCGCGTGGTGGGCCGCCGCAGCCCCGTCGGCGCTTCCTCGGCGGCCTCCTCGCCCGCGTCGATCGCCGCGTCCTCCGCGTCCAGTTCCTCGCGTGAGCGGGCCGTCGACGGGGTGTCGTCCGACTCGTCCTGCGGACCGCCGAGCGCGATCCGCAGCCCGAGCACCGCACGGGCGGCCTCACCGACACCGCGGAAGACGTCCTGGACAGCGGGGGAGGCCTTCGGCAGGTTCTCCTCGTCGCGGTAGCCGAGGAGCCGGTTGCGCAGTCGGGCCAGACCGGTTCCCAGGTCCTCGGAGACGGGCCGCAGGACCAGCAGGCGAAGCGCCTCCAGGTCACGGCGCAAAGTCGCGGTCGACTCGTCCTGTACGGGCAGCCGGCCGCCCGGCGGGACGGACGCGCCCGGCAGGTGCAGGGTCAGCGTGTCCGCCCGCTCGGCGCTGCGGGCGGTCAGCAGCAGCAGTCCGAGGCGTTCGGCGGCGATCTCGGCGTCCGCGATGCGGCGCTGCACGAGCCGCGCCACGGCCTCGTCGGCGGTGCCTTCCTCCAGCCGCCCCTGGATCATCATGGCCGTCTCGTTGAGGCGGGCGGTCCCGTCGCGCACGTCCTCAAGCGCCTTGTCGATCTCGTCCGGCCCGGCGTCGAGGAGAGCGAGCTGTGCGGTCACCAGCTGCGCCAGCCGGGCGCGGAAGGCCTCCCGCAGCCGCTGCAGGATGCCCGCGGACGTCTCGGGTACGAGCGCGAAGCGCACCACGGCGCTGGAGGCGACGGCGACGGCCACGACGCCCCACAGCTGCGGCAGTGCCGACACGGTGGCACCGACGAACAGGGACATGAAGTAGACCTGGAAGCCGATCAGCCCGAGCGTGGTGCCACGGTCGCCGAAGCGGCGGGCGTAGACGGCGCAGAAGATGAGCGCGACGAAGAAGAGGTCCCCGCCCACCACCCGCGAGTGCAGCACCGCGCCCAGCGACACGGAGGCCAGCGCCACCACAAGGCCCAGCGCGAGCGTGACGGCCTGGCGGCCGCGTTGCTTCTCCCGGATGGCGAAGGTGGAGACCATCGCCGCGATGGCGCCTGCCACCAGATGGCGCACGTCGGCGCCGAGCACGGAGAGCACGGCCAGCGTGAGCGTGATGGCGCCGACCGTTCTCAGGCCGGCGGCCAGACGCAGCAACCCGGGATCGGCGGCCGCGACGAGATCGCGCAGCCGTGCCCGGACCGACCCTCCCACTGCCCTCACGCCGCCGTACTCACTCCCGCTTCACGTCATGATCCGGATCTCAGCATGACACGACGCGACCGGAGCGGCGCCACCCGTCTCACTCCCTGGGGTCCGTTCCCTCGACCTGCGCCCGCACCTCGTCCGGCGTCAGATAGGCGTTGGTGTACTCGAAGTCGTGCAGTTTGGCCGGCTTGCGGGCCTGGAAGCCGGTGCGGACGAAGTCGTCGCCGGCGATCGCGTTGAGCGTCCAGTTCGTGGCGACGCGGACCTTGGCGACGTTGGTGCGCAGTGCCGCCCAGTGGTAGCCGCGGGCCGCGACCTGGGCGGGCAGGCCGCGCAGTTCGATGCCGAGCGGCTTGGAGACGGCGTCCTTGCCGCCGAGGTCCACGACCAGACCGAGGTCCTTGTGGACGTAGGGCGTCAGGGCCTGGTTGCGCAGGGTCGCGATGACGTTGTCGGCGACCTTCTTGCCCTGCCGCATCGCGTGCTGCGCGGTGGGCGGGCAGACCGCCGCCGCGTCGTCCTTGGCCTTGTCGGGCACCGCGGCGGCGTCGCCGAGCGCGAACACGCCGTCGTGGCCCGGTAGTTGCATCTCGGCGTTGACCGCGAGCCGGCCGCGCACGGTCTCCGCGCCGAGCGTGGCGATGAGGGGGCTGGCGACGACACCGGCGGTCCAGATCAGGGTGCGGGTGGGGACCACCCGGCCGTCGGTGAAGGTGACCTCCTCGGGCCCCGCCTTGTCGATGGAGACGCCCAGGGAGACCTCGATGCCGCGCCGCTTGAGGATCTCCTGCGCACTGCGGCCGAGCTTGTCGCCCAGCTCCGGCATCAGCTTCGGGGCGATGTCGATGAGATGCCACTTGATCAGCGCCGGGTCGATGCGCGGGTAGCGCTTGACCGCGGCGTGCGTCAGCTTCTGCAGACAGGCGGCGGTCTCGGTGCCGGCGTATCCGCCGCCGACCACCACGAACTGCAGGCGCGAGGCGCGCTCCGCCGGGTCGTCGCTGGCGTCGGCCAGGTCGAGCTGGGAGATGACGTGGTCGCGGATGTAGGCGGCCTCGGCCAGCGTCTTCATGCCGTACGCGTGATCGGTGAGCCCGGGGATGTCGAAGGTGCGGGTGATGCTGCCGGGGGCCAGCACGATGTAGTCGTACGGCTCGTTGACGATCTGGTCGGTGATCGTGCGGACGACGCAGACCTTGGCCTTCAGGTCGACGCCGATGGCCCCGCCCGGAATGATCCGGGTGCGGTACTTCTTGCTGCGCCGCAGCGACACCGCGATCGACTGGGGCGTCAGTACGCCGGAGGCGACCTGGGGCAGCAGCGGCAGATAGAGCTGGTAGGCGAACGGCGTCACCAGGGTGACGTCCGCTTCGTCGGGCGCGAGTTTCCGCTCCAGCCGGCGTACGCACTCCACGCCGGCGAAGCCTGCGCCAACCACCAGGATCCTGGGTCGTGTCACGGTGTTCATCCCTCTCTGCGGCTCCAGGCGGTCTGCATCCAACGCCCTTCGCATGCCCTGGATCGCTGCTTGCACCACATCGATCCCACCGTGGCCTCAGCCGTTCCGCCAGCTGGGTGCGGCAGGCAGACGAACGCGTCGAGCACCACCATGCCCGTCTGCGTGCCCAAACGCACCGGTCGGGAGTGAACCTTTTGGATCACGTGCTGCGCAGAAAGTGGCGGGATTGTGTTCAGTCGGTGGTCAGCGGAACACGTTGTCGGCCTCGTCCCAGCTCGACAGTTCGTCCGGCACCGTCTGCCGGGGAGCGCGGGTGCGTGCCTGGTACATCGCGTCGATCTCGAACGCGTAGTGCCGCACGATCGCGTCGCGGCGCAGTTTCATGGACGGCGTCATGAGCCCGTTGGACATGTCGAACTGCTCCGGCAGCACCCGGAAGACCCGGATCGACTCCGAGCGCGAGACGGCGCTGTTGGCCGCGGCCACGGCCCGCCCGATCTCCTCACGCAGCGCGTTCTCCTCGCGGGCCTCCCGGCTCGGCATGTCGCTCTGCAAGGACAGGGAACCGCGCCAGTACGCCAGGAACTTCGGATCCAGGGTGATCAGCGCACCGACACAGGGCCGGTTGTCGCCGACGACGACCGCCTGGTGGATCAGCGGATGCATCCTCAACCGCTGTTCCAGGGCGGCCGGGGCGACGTTCTTGCCGCTGCTGGTGACGATGATGTCCTTCTTGCGGCCGGTGATCGTCAGATAGCCCTGCGCGTCGATCCGTCCGAGGTCACCGGTGGCCAGCCAGCCGCCGCGCAGCACCGCCCGCGTCGCCGCCTCGGCGTTGATGTAGCCCTGGAACACCGAGGGACCGCGGACCAGGATCTCGCCGTCCTCGGCCACGGCGATCTCGTTGCCCGGCAGCGCCTGCCCGACGGTTCCCGACATCTCCCGGCCCAGCGGCTGCGCGGTGACGCCACCGGCGGCCTCCGTCAGGCCGTACCCGTCGTTCACATAGATCCCGATGCCCTCGTAGAAGAGGGTCAGTTCACGGCTGAGAGGCGAGCCGCCGGACGTCGCCCGCATCACCCGGCCGCCGATCGCGGCGCGCAGCTTGCGGTACACCGTCCGCTCGAACAGGGCGTGTTGCAGCCGCAGATCGAAACCGGGCCCCGAACCGCCGCCCAGCCGCTGCCGCTCCAACGCCGCGGCGAAGTCGCGTGCCGTGTCCGCGGCCCGCTCGAACAGCGCCCCGCGGCCCGCCTCCTGGGCGACGCGCAGGAAGTTCTTGTAGATCTTCTCCAGCAGCGAGGGGACCGCGCACAGGTAGGTGGGGCGGAAGGAGAGCAGGGACGCCGAGAGCGCCTCCTCACTCATGTCGGGCTCGTGCGCCATCACCATGCCGCCGCGCATGCACAGGGTTTGCACCAGAAGGCCGTAGACATGCGAGAAGGGCAGGAAGGCGAGCACCGAGGCCTGCTGTTCGCCCGGCGGGATCACGGTGTGGCCCCAGCCCGTCAGCAGGGTGTCGCAGGCGCTCGCCAGGTTGCGGTGGCTGAGCGCACAGCCCAGCGCCCGGCCCGTGGTGCCGGAGGTGTAGCTGATGGCCGCCGTGGAGTCCGGCAGCACGATGCGGCGCAGCGAGTCGACCGTGGCCAGCGGGATGAACCTGCCGCGCTCCCGCAGATCGTCGAGCGCCCCCGCGTCCAACTGCCAGACGTGACGCAGCAGCGGCAGCGACCCGCACACGGAGCCGACCGTCATCACCGCCTGCTCGTCCTCCACCACCACGGCCACGCAGTTCGCGTCCCGCAGCACCCACTCCACCTGATCGCGCGAGGAGGTCGGATAGAGCGGTACGACCTCGGCACCGACCGCCCACAGGGCATGGCTGAGCACCGTCCACTCGTACCGGGTACGCGCCATGATCGCGACACGGTGGCCCGGCGAAATGCCGGACGCGACCAGCCCCTTGGCCAGATGCACCACCTCGTCCCGCACCTCCACGGCGGTCAGCTCCTCCCAGGTGGCGGAGGACGGGGTGGGGCGGCGCGCCAGCATCGGCTGCGTGGGATTGAGGGCTGCCGTGTCGAAGACGGTGTCGGCCAGTCCGCCGGTCAGGGGCGAGACGGTGGGGGGAGCGAGGGCGAAGTCGCGCATGCGCTGCTCCTGAGCTGTACGGAGGGTGACCATGCCGACGAGTTCCGTTGTCGACGGTGCTCGAATCTAGCCCAGGTGGGTGCGGATGGTGACCGGAACCTGCGAAGTTGCGGATCCGTGATGATCAGGCCTGGGTGTGGCGCACGCAGCCCGTGACGACCTCGCGCAGATTGCCGTTGCGGGCCAGGAGTTCACGCTGAACCTGTGCGCCGGTGCCGCCCTTGAGCAGCCGGACGCAGGTCTCCCGGGCGCGCTCCAGGTCGCCGCTGTCGGCGAGCGCGTCGCCGATGTGTTCCAGCAGCGCCCGCACCACACTCTCGGCGGACTGCCGCCGCATGGTCACGGGGTGCAGCAGCTCGTCGCTGAGACCGGAGCGCGCGGCCTGCCAGGCGGCCAGCCGCAGCAGGCTGACGCTGTGGTCGAGGGGCGGGTGGCCTGCCCACCACTCCCGCGCGGCGGTCTCCACGAGCCCCCGGGTCAGCGTGGCGACGAGGGCCGCCGTACCGGCGTGCAGGCAGACGTCTGCGACCCGGACCTCGACGGTCGGGTACTGCCGGGACAGACGCGCGTCGAAGTAGATCATCCCGTCGTCGAGGATCACCCCGCTCGCGACCATGTCCGCCACCCGGCCGTGGTAGCGCTCGGCCGAGCCGAAGACCTCGGTGGGTCCGGCCGACGGCCAGCGCTGCCACACCCGGCTGCGGTAGCTGTTGTAGCGGGTGTCCCTGCCCTGCCAGAACGGTGAGTTGGCGCTCAGCGCGGAGATCACGGACAGCCAGGGCCGGATGCGGTCGAGTACCGCGACGCCCTCCTCGTCGGAGTCGACGGACACATGGACGTGACAGCCGAGCACGAGCTGCTGCTGAACGGCGATGCCGTACTGCTCCTCCATCCACTGGTAGCGGCTTCCCCTGGTGACGGTGGGGCTGACGGGCAGGGGCGAGGTGGCGAGCGCGGCCACCGTGCAACCGATCTCCCCGGCGTGCCGGGCGGCCTCCCGGCGACAGCGCACGATCTCCTCGTTCAGGTCCACCATGTCGGCCTGGGGATGCGTGTTGAACTCCAGCATCTGGTTGTACAGCTCTTTCTCGAACACGCCCTCGCACGTGTCGTCCCGCGCCGCACGGGCGAGCACCGCGGCGGACAGCGCCTTGGGCTCGCCCGTCTCCGGGTCCACCAGGAGGAGTTCCTCCTCCACTCCGACGGTGCGCACGTGAGGCCGCCTTTCTGTGGCCGGGCTGCGGCTACGACGAACACCGAGTACCCCGCCTGGCCGGTCACAGCAGCGGAGTCAGCCAGATCGTGGCGAGCGGGGGCAGGGTGAGCGTGATCCTTCCCTCCTCCACCTTGACGTCGTCGGGGTTGGTGACGTCGCTGCCGCCGTAGCACAGGGCGTCGGTGTTGAGGATCTCCCGCCAGGCGGGCACCTCGTCGGGCGCCCACAGGCGGTAGCCGTGACGCACGACGGGGGAGAAGTTGGAGACCGCGAGGAGCGGGCTGCCGTCGGCGGCGAACCGCAGGAACGCGAAGACGTTGTCCTCGGCGGCGTCCCCCATCACCCACTGGAAGCCGCAGGGCCGGGTGTCCTGCTGCCACAGCGCAGGGGTGCGGCGGTAGACGGCGTTGAGGTCGCGCACCAGGTCGCGGACCCCGCGGTGGTCGGGCTCGGCGCCATAGCAGCGATCGACCAGCCACCAGTCCGGACCGTGCTCCTGGGACCATTCGGAACCCTGGGCGAACTCCTGCCCCATGAAGAGGAGTTGCTTGCCGGGGTGGGCCCACATGAACCCCAGGTACGCCCGGTGGTTGGCGCGTCGCTGCCACCAGTCGCCCGGCATCTTCGACACCAGCGCCTGCTTTCCGTGCACCACCTCGTCGTGCGAGATGGGCAGGACGTAGTTCTCGCTGTAGGCATACACCATCGAGAAGGTCATCTCGTTGTGGTGGTACTTGCGGTGCACCGGCTCGTGCTCCATGTAGCCGAGCGAGTCGTGCATCCAGCCCATGTTCCACTTCAGGCCGAAGCCCAGCCCGCCGCTGTCGGTGGGGCGGGTGACCCCGTCCCACGCCGTGGACTCCTCCGCGATGGTCACCACGCCGGGCGCCCGCCGGTACACGGTCGCGTTCATCTCCTGCAGGAACGCCACCGCGTCCAGGTCCTCGCGCCCTCCGTGCACGTTCGGCGTCCACTGGCCCGAGTCCCGCGAGTAGTCCAGGTAGAGCATGGAGGCCACGGCGTCCACCCGCAGACCGTCGATGTGGAACTCCTCGCACCAGTAGACAGCGTTCGCCACAAGGAAGTTGCGCACCTCGATGCGCCCGAAGTCGAACTCGTAGGTCCCCCAGTCCGGGTGCTCGGCCCGCCGCGAGTCCCCCGGTTCGTACAGCGGATCCCCGTCGAACCGGGCCAGCGCCCAGTCGTCCTTGGGGAAGTGGGCGGGCACCCAGTCCATGATCACGCCGATGCCGGCCCGGTGCAGGGCATCGATCAGGCACTTGAAGTCGTCAGGCGTACCCAGCCGGGACATCGGCGCATAGAAGCCGGTGACCTGGTAGCCCCAGGAACCGGCGAAGGGATGCTGGGCGACCGGCATGAACTCGACATGGGTGAATCCCAGACCGCTCACGTACGGCGGCAGCTGCTCAGCAAGTTGACGATACGTCAGCCCATGCCGCCAGGAGGGGAGATGGATCTCGTAGACCGAGAAGGGTGCCTCGTGCACCGGCAGGTCACCGCGGTGCGCCATCCACTCGTCGTCGCCCCACTCGTAGTGCGAGGCGTGCACGACCGAAGCCGTGTCCGGCGGGACCTGCGCGTACCGCGCCATGGGGTCGGCCTTGAGGAAACGGCCGCCGTAGCGCGAGGTGATCTCGAACTTGTACAGCGCGCCCTCCCCGATACCGGGCACGAACAGCTCCCACACCCCCGAGGCACCCAGCGACCGCATCGGCAGGGCTGTCCCGTCCCAGCAGGTGAAGTCCCCGGCGACCCGGACCCCCTGGGCGTTCGGCGCCCACACGGTGAACCGGGTGCCTGTCACGCCCTCGTGCTCCATGGGCTCGGCGCCGAGCGCCTTCCACAGCTGCTCGTGCCGGCCCTCGCGGATCAGATGAAGGTCCAGCTCACCGAGGGCGGGCAGGAAACGGTACGGGTCGGCCGTCTCGTGCTCACCGTCCGCGTACCGCACCACCAGCGTGTACTCGGGGATCGCGTCGAGTGGCAGCACTCCGGAGAACAGGCCGTCGCCCTCCGAGGCCAGCGCTCGCCGCTGTCCGTCGACGACGACACTCACCGCGCGGGCGTACGGCCGCAGTGCCCGGAAGACGATGCCGCCCGGAGCCGGGTGGGCCCCCAGCAGGGCGTGCGGGTCGTGGTGCCGGCCGGTGAGCAGACGTTCGCGCTCGCCGGGATCCAGGGCGGGCGCGGTCGTGCATCCGGCGGTGAGCGGTCCGGACCGCTCGGGGAGCGAGGTGTCACGCAGGGCCACGGGTTCAGCCTCCTCTTACGGCGAGACGCTCGATCGCCGCCATCGGTACGGGGAGCCAGTCCGGCCGGTGCCGGGCTTCGTACAGGACCTCGTACACGGCTCGATCGGTCTCATAGGCACGCAGCAGTCCGTGCTTCTTGCGCGGGTCCCAGCCGGCCCGCTCGGCATAGCCCGCGCAGTAGGCTTCGCGGCAGCGGCGCGCCCACTCCGGGCGCCACGGGCGGCGCTGGCGGGCGGCGTAGTCGAAGGAGCGCAGCATGCCCGCGATGTCCCGCACCGGGGACTGGGTGCTGCGCCGCTCGGCGAGCGGGCGGGACGGCTCGCCCTCGAAGTCGATGACGAACCAGTCCCGGCCGGCCCGCAGCACCTGACCGAGGTGCAGGTCGCCGTGGATGCGCTGGGCGGGCGGCCCCGGATCGCAGGCGACGAGCGCACCGAAGGCGGTGCGCAGCCGGGGCACGTACGGGCGCAGCGCCGGTACGCAGTGGGCCGCGGCGTCCAGGCGCTCGGTCATGGCCGCGGCCGTCCGTACGCTCTCGTCGTGGGCTCCGGCCGGGAAGGCGGCCGCCAGCGCGAGGTGCACCTCCGCGGTGGCCCGGCCCAGCTCGCGGGCCTGCACGGTGAACTCGTCGCCGGCGGCGAGCGCCTGCAGGGCCAGCGCCCAGCCGTCGGAGGCATCGGGCAGAAACGGCTGCAGCACGCCGAGCGTCGCCTGCTGGGGATGCGTCGTACGGAACCACGCAACCGGCGCCGGCACCCGGCCGCAGCCCTGCCCGGTCAGCGCACTCGGCACCTCCAGGTCGGGGTTGATGCCGGGCTGCACGCGCCGGAACACCTTCAGGATGAACTCGTCGCCGTACACCAGGGAGGAGTTGGACTGCTCGGCCTCCAGCACCCGCGGCACCAGCCCGGCGGGCACATGGACGGACGGATCGGCCTCGAAGCGCAGCGGGCCCGCCGCACCGGGCTGCCGCAGCCGCTCCAGGAGCAACTGGGCCGAACGGGGGTCCTGCAGCGCGTCGTACACGGTCAGACCGGCCAGCGGGCCCTCCTCCGCCCTGCCGATCAGGGCCCGTCCGAGCCTCGGCGACACGTGCCGGCGCACGCCGAGCAGCAACTGGTAGCAGTCACCGGCCGGCGTGGCGCCGCTGGGCGAGGGCACGCCGCTCTGCCCGGTGTGCACCAGCAGATGCAGACAGCCGGGGAACAGCTCCGTCATGGACAGCAGGCCCAGGTCCGTGACGGGCCGGTCCTTGCCCGCGAACCAGCGCTGCCGCGGCAGCCACTCGCGCAGCAGCCCGGCGAGCGAGGCCATGGGCCCGGCGGCGAGGCTGGGTCTGGGGCGGAGCGGTGCGGTCTTCGCCATGGTGACGCGTCCTTTCCTCGCCTCACGCTCGAGGGCGGCGGCCGATGCGGGATGCGACTCGGGTGAGCCGGAACCAGTAGAAGCCGTGGCCGGCGAGGGTCAGCAGGTACGGCAGCTCACCGATGGCGGGGAAGCGCACCCCGCCGATGAGCTCCACGGGGTGGCGCCCGTCGTAGGCCCGCAGATCGAGCTCGGTGGGCTGCGCGAACCGGGAGAAGTTGTTCACGCACAGCACCAGGTCGTCGCCGTACTCCCGCAGGAAGGCCAGCACCGCGGGGTTGGAGGACGGGAGTTCCGTGAACGACCCGAGGCCGAAGGCCGGGTTCTGCTTGCGGATCTCGATCATCCGGCGGGTCCAGTGCAGCAGCGAGGACGGGTCGGCCATCGACGCCTCGACGTTCGTCACCTGGTAGCCGTAGACGGGGTCCATGATGGTCGGCAGGAACAGCCGCCCCGGATCGCAGGACGAGAAGCCCGAGTTCCGGTCGGGCGTCCACTGCATCGGGGTGCGTACGGCGTCCCGGTCGCCGAGCCAGATGTTGTCGCCCATGCCGATCTCGTCGCCGTAGTAGAGGATCGGCGAGCCGGGTAGCGACAGGAGCAGGGCGGTGAAGAGCTCGATCTGGTTCTCGTCGTTGTCCAGGAGCGGGGCGAGCCTGCGGCGGATGCCGATGTTGGCGCGCATACGCGGGTCTTTCGCGTACTCCGCCCACATGTAGTCGCGTTCCTCGTCGGTGACCATTTCCAGGGTCAGCTCGTCGTGGTTGCGCAGGAAGATGCCCCACTGGCAGCCCGCGGGGATGGCGGGGGTCTTGGCGAGGATTTCCGAGACCGGATAGCGGGATTCGCGCCGTACGGCCATGAAGATGCGTGGCATGACGGGGAAGTGGAACGCCATGTGGCATTCGTCGCCACCACTCTGGTAGTCGCCGAAGTAGTCGACCACGTCCTCCGGCCACTGGTTGGCCTCGGCCAGCAGCACGGTGTCCGGATACATCGCGTCGATCTCGCGGCGGACACGCCTCAGGAACGCGTGGGTGGCGGGCAGGTTCTCGCAGTTGGTGCCCTCGGCCGCGTACAGATAGGGCACGGCGTCGAGGCGGAAGCCGTCGATGCCCAGGTCCAGCCAGAAGCGCAGGGCGGCCAGGATCTCCTCCTGCACCGCAGGGTTCTCGTAGTTGAGGTCCGGCTGGTGGGAGAAGAAGCGATGGAAGAAGTACTGACCGCGGACGGGATCGAAGGTCCAGTTGGAGGCCTCGGTGTCGACGAAGATGATCCGCGCGTCGGCATACTGCTTGTCGTCGTCGGCCCACATGTAATAGTCGCCGTAGGGGCCGTCCGGGTCTTTTCTCGATTCCTGGAACCACGGGTGCTGGTCGCTGGTGTGGTTCATGACGAAGTCGATGATGACGCGCATACCGCGCTGGTGGGCGGCGTCGACGAACTCGACGAAGTCGGCGAGGTCGCCGAATTCGGGCAGAACCGAGGTGTAGTCGGAGACGTCGTAGCCGCCGTCGCGGAGCGGTGACTTGAAGAAGGGCGGCAGCCACAGGCAGTCGACGCCCAGCCACTGCAGATAGTCGAGTTTGGCGGTGATGCCCTTGAGGTCGCCGATGCCGTCGCCGTTGCTGTCCTGGAAGGAGCGGACGAGGACCTCGTAGAAGACGGCACGCTTGAACCACTCCGGGTCCCGGTCCTTGGCGGGAGTGTCCTCGAAGGTGTCCGGGACGGGCTGGTTGACAGTCATGTCGCTCTGAATCTCCGATCGGTGGCTACGCGGACGACTGCTGGACGTGGAGCACGTGTGCCGGGGCCCGCCCGGGATCCAGGCGCACATAGTTGGTTCTGCCCCAGTGATAGGTCGCACCCGTCAGTTCGTCGTGCGCGGACATGAATGCGTGCCACTCCAGACCGAGTTGCGGCATGTCCAACGAGACCGTGGCCTCCTGGGTGTGGTGCGGGTCGAGGTTGACGACGACGAGGACCGTGTCCCGGCCCGTGGTCTTGCTGTACGCGATGACCATGTCGTTGTCGGTGTGGTGGAAGCGTAGGTTCCGCAGGCGCTGAAGAGCGGGATGACGCCGCCGGATCGTGTTGAGTCGGGTGATGAGGGGGGTGATGGTGCGGCCTTCGCGTTCGGCTGTTTCCCAGTCGCGGGGGCGGAGCTGGTATTTCTCCGAGTCGAGGT